>JBATPI010000107.1:0-41636 GCA_049291415.1 Paracoccaceae bacterium
TAGTAGCCTGCTTGTGAAGATGGATCAGCATGGTCGCACCCCGTCCCGAATGTCCCTCAGAACCGATCGTGCCATGAACAAAGCGGATCGCCGAGGGGAAATGTGATCATCCGGGATGGAACAGCTAAATTCTTTCTTTTTTTTGTTGCCATCAAGTTTCTGCGCAAACTCAATAGTGGCCAAAAATGCATTGGGCTGGAAATTTCCAGACGAAGAGTAAGAATAGACAAGGGGATGGAGCCCAAGGGACCCTGGGTGGTCGGTCGATACTATCTCGACGCGCTTCTTAACGTTGCGAAGTTGCAAGATGGTTTCAGACCCATCGGCATCAACTGGAAGCTTCTGTGACTGGGAGCGGGAGCTTGGGCTAGTCGGAAGTGGGATTCCGTTTGCTACCGACACAAGTTCAAAAACGAACGGCAAGGAATTGTATCCCTGACCTGCGATTGGAACATCGGTAGTGGTTACCGGTTGTTTTGCAGTCGGCGGCTTGTAAAGCGCGTCATGCAATTCGCTGCCGAGGGCTTCTATTTCTTCTTGAATTGGCTTTGCGAATGCTGCCCAGTACTTATGCCCAGAGCCTGCGCGCGAGACACATCTGGCGGCAATGGCAGTTGGCGATTGCCTGTTTTGCAAAATCTTACGTTCGGTAGGATCAATAGGAACTGCCGCTTGGTTGATTTTGAAAAAGGAGTCTTCGGCTGCCTGTGCGGTTGCCGCAGTCACCCACTGAATATCTATCGCTCCGCTTCCAATTCTGCTGACCCATTTTGCCTTTCGCGGGTCGGGTATTTTCTGCCCAATCAGTCCGCGAAATTCGCTATATGCACCGATTTCGCTGCGCAGTAGAGCCCTAGTTCTTACAGCAATCTTTTTCTGTTCTGGAGTAATTGCCCCACCAAACTTCGCCGCAGATGCCTCCCCGTCGCCGTAGTCGTCGCGCGCCCATGCCATCAACGCGCTTAACCTGTGCGCCCCGTCAATTACAAAGTGCAGATCGCCCCGCTCCCAGAGAATGACTGCTGGGATAAGATCGCCATCTAGAAAGGCGCGGACAACCTCATAGACGGCTTTAGGTGACCAGTGGGTAGTTTCGCGCTGAAAGTCTGGCTTTCGTAGGGAATGCTGAAAGAAGCCGTTAGCTTCTAGGTCCGATAGGCTGATGGTTCGCCGGGGACTCCCACCGGTCCTTTCAGGTTCACCACTGAAATCTTCTCTGGAAATCAGGGCGTCCAAGTTGACGGTTGCGCCGGCCAATCGGGTCTCTCCCACAAAAGGAAGCATGTTACTCATACCCTACCTCCCACCGAAGGGTACGGCAAGTATAATATCGCCTTTCAAAAACTCCGGTGGCACCACTGCTGCCGCGGCTTTTCATTTGCCCTTTGGCCCGCGGCCCGTTAGGACGCCCGCATGAGAATGCGTGACACCTTTATCAAGCCGATGCACCGCGAGGGCATTCCCTTTGTGGCCATCTTTGCGGTCGTGACCGTCCTGCTGTTCTGGCTATGGCAGCCGCTGGGCTGGTTGGGCGCTGGCCTGACAGTCTGGTGCTACTACTTTTTCCGCGACCCAAAACGCGCCGTGCCGCAAAACCGCGGCCTTCTGGTCAGCCCCGCCGATGGCGTCGTCAGCCTGATCGGCCCCGCCGTGCCCCCGCCCGAGCTGGGTCTGGGCCCCGAAGCGCTGATGCGGGTGTCGGTCTTCATGTCGGTCTTCAACTGCCATGTGAACCGCGCGCCCATCGCAGGCCGGGTGACGGCGGTTGCCTACCGTCCGGGCAAGTTCTTCAACGCCTCTCTGGACAAGGCCTCCAGCGACAATGAGCGTAACGCGGTCGCCATCCAGATGGACGATGGCCGCCAGATCGCGGTGGTGCAGATCGCCGGGCTGGTTGCGCGCCGCATTGTGTGCTGGACCAGACCGGGGCAAAGTTTGCGCACCGGTGAGCGGTTTGGCCTGATCCGCTTTGGCAGCCGGTTGGACGTCTATCTGCCCGCAGGCGTGCAGCCGCAGGTGGCTTTGGGCCAGACCATGGTGGGGGGCGAAAGCATCATCGCGCTGATCGGGCAGGATGCGCCCGCCCGCGCGGCAAAGATCGAATGATGGACCGCCTGCCGCAGGATCCGCAGGCCGACCAGCAGCTGCATCTGGTGCGGCTTTTGCCGAACCTGATCTCAATCCTGGCCCTGTGTGCCGGGCTGACGGCGATTCGCTTTGCCTTTGCCGGAAACATCAGCCTGGCGGTGTTTCTGATCGCGCTGGCGGCGGCGCTGGATGGCTTGGACGGGCGGCTGGCCCGCATGCTGAAATCCGAAAGCGCGATTGGTGCCGAATTGGACAGCTTGTGCGATTTTGTCAATTTCGGTGTGGTTCCGGGGCTGGTTCTCTACCTTTGGGGTTTGAGAAGTGAAACGAACATGGGCTGGATCGCGGTACTGGTCTATGCCGTCTGCTGCATGTTGCGGCTGGCGCGGTTCAATGTCGGCAGCCGTTCGGCCGCACCGGCGGAAAAGACCGCCTTCATCGGTGTGCCCTCGCCTGCGGGGGCCATGCTGGCCCTGTTGCCGATCTATCTCAGCCATGTTGCGGATTTTGATCTGCCGGCCATGATCGTGGCGCTGTGGATGGTGGCGGTGGGCGGGCTGATGATCAGCAATCTGCGCACTCCCAGCCTGAAGCGGGTGACAGTAGCGGCGTCATTGGCGCGCTATGTGCTGGTGGCCGCGGCGGCTGTGGTGGCGGCGCTGATCACCTATCCCTGGGCCACGCTGCTGGTGTTGTCGCTGGCCTATCTGGCGGCGATCCTGACGCTGGCGGTCACCGGGATGCGCAAGGCCTGAGCCTTGCCGAAACGCCGGCCACGCCCTAACCTGTGCCACGCAACAATCAGGAGAGAGCGGCCATGCAGACCGTGCGATGGGGCATTCTGGGGGCGGCGAATTTCGCGCGCCATCACATGGCGCCGGCGATCCATGCCGCCGAAGGGGCAGAGCTCAGCGCGCTGGCGACCAGCGATCCGGCCAAGGCGGCTGGGTTTCAGGCGTTTTGCCCCGGCTTGCGGCTGCATTCCAGCTATGAGGCGCTGCTGGCTGACCCGGACATTGACGCAGTCTATATTCCCTTGCCCAACCATCTGCATGTGGACTGGACGCTGAAGGCGTTGCGCGCGGGCAAGCATGTGCTGACCGAAAAGCCGATTGCGCTGCAGGCCGATCAGATCGACCAGATCATTGCCGAGCGTGACCGCACCGGCCTGTTGGCGGCCGAGGCCTTCATGATCGTGCATCACCCGCAATGGCACCGCGCGAAAGAGTGGCTGCAGGCCGGAGAGATCGGCACCCTGCGCCATGTTGATGCGGCCTTTTCGTTTCACCTGAGCGATATGGACAACATCCGCAACCGCCCCGAAACCGGCGGCGGATCCCTGCGCGATATTGGGGTTTATACCTTTGGCTCAACCCGGTTCGTGACCGGAGCCGAACCGGTGGCGCTGGAAGCGCGGATCCAGTGGGAGAATGGCATCGACGCCCAAGCGCTGGTTTTCGGCACGATGCAGGGGCCGGGATCGGTGGGCAGCTTTACCTACCACTCGCTGACCTCGATGCGGTTGTACAACCGTCAGGTCGTGACCTTTCAGGGCGACAAGGGCATGATCCGGGTCGAGGGCGGGCCGTTCAACGCCAATGTCAACGATCTGGCTGAGGTAGAGCTGCATGTGCAGGGCAACCGGGTGATCACTGACCGCTTCCCCACCGCCAACCAGTACAGGCTGCAGGTCGAGGCCTTTGGCCGCACGGTCCGTGACGCTGTGCCATACCCTTGCCCGCTGGAATTCGTCCGCGGCACGCAGGCGATGATGGACATGGCCTATGCGGGGGCCGCAAAGGTCTGATCAGCGAACCCGCACGTTGCACTGCTCTGACTCCCGTTCATAGGGCGCGGAGGTTGATTTTGGGTTTGGGTGCCGCCTCATCCGCGATGTCTGGCGTCAGGCCGGCGCGTTCCACTGCCGCTCTCAATCCAAGTTGGCGGCGACAAAGAACCAGCTTGAAACCCAGGCCATGAACAGGGTTTTGGCCGGTTCAACCCAGCCACCGGTTCGGGTAACGGGGATGTGGATCCAACCCCGGGATTGGTTCGCGCCGTCGATCAATACCGCATAGATGAAAAGGGACGGACAATATCCCATTTCTGGGGAAGTGTCGCAATCTTGGCTAGGACCGCAGAGAATGCGCATATCATCAAGAATAAAGCGAGACATATCCCGAACAACCCAATGCCAAGGCCGCATTATGACGCCAGGTCCAAAAAACGATCCGAAACTGTCGCTGCCACGGCGGGCCGATGCGGCGGTAGACATCATCGGAACGGCAAGGGCGCAGGCAATTGCAATTTGTGCAATCACGCGAATAGGCACGATTGCCCTGGGGGTAGTGTTGGCTTGACTTGAAGGGCGCTTGGCAAATCGTCTGACACGGCCATGATCCCGGATAGTTGAAATCCCCACAGAACCGCCCGATTGACGGCTGCAGCCAGAATATGGGTCAAGAGTCCGACGACGCCAAAGGCCAGACCGACGCTCTGCAATTGTGCGATATCGTGGTTTTCCGCGATGCCTCCGCACTTGCAGGGCGCAGCGCAGATCGCACTGGGAACCAAGAGGTTCAAAACCGCAACAAATTTAACAATTGATTGTAGCCCTGCCGCCACGAAAAGGACCGGCAGCAGGAGAAGATTGCGTCAGAAGGGTTTCACCGACAGCGGAAGAGCGCGAATGAGAAATGGTGTGGGCGTTTGGCACATAAAGGGAGCAAAGGGCCGGTCAGATTACAGTTTTTCTGCTGGAAGTGACAGATCTGGACCCGGGTCGTAGGATGGGCAATATTGCCCATCCTACTGGTGGGTCAGTCTTCCATCGCTTCCAACTCATCAATGAAGCCTGCGATCATGTTCAGGCCCTTGTCCCAGAAGGCCGGGTCTGACAGGTCCAGCCCAAAGGGCGCCAGCAGCTCTTTGTGGTGCTTGGATCCGCCTGCCTTCAGCATGTCGAAATACTTAGCCTGGAAATCTGGCAAGCCGCCTTCATAGGCCGCGTAAAGCGCGTTCACCAAGCCGTCGCCAAAGGCATAGGCATAGACGTAGAACGGCGAATGCACGAAATGCGGGATATAGGCCCAGAAGGTCTCATAGCCGTCCATGAAATCGAAAGCATCGCCCAGGGATTGGGCTTGGATGCTCATCCACAGGGCGTTGATGTCGTCGGGGGTCAATTCACCCTCCGCCCGCGCAGCATGCAGTTTGCATTCAAAGTCGTAGAAGGCGATCTGGCGCACAACGGTGTTGATCATGTCTTCGACCTTGCCGGCCAGCAGGGTCTTGCGCGCGGCCGGGGTTTTCGCTTGATCCAGAAGCTGGCGGAAGGTCAGCATCTCGCCGAACACGGATGCGGTTTCGGCCAGGGTCAGGGGCGTGGCCGACAAAAGCTCGCCTTGCCCCGCCGCCAGCACCTGATGCACGCCATGGCCCAACTCATGCGCCAAGGTCATCACATCGCGCGGTTTGCCAAGGTAGTTCAGCATCACATAGGGATGCACGGTGGTGACGGTGGGATGCGCAAATGCGCCGGGAGCCTTGCCGGGCTTCACGCCCGCGTCAATCCAGCCCTTGGTAAAGAAGGGTTTGGCCAGATCGGCCATCTCGGGTGCAAAGGCGGCATAGGCGTCGGTCACGGTCTTTTCCGCCGTGGCCCAATCAACGGTCTTGGCGGGTTCCAACGCCAAGGGCGCGTTGCGGTCCCAGACCTGCAACCGCTCCAGCCCCATCCATTTCGCCTTCAGGCGGTAATAGCGGTGGCTCAGCTTGGGGTAGGCTGCAACCACGGCATTGCGCAGGGCCTCCACCACTTCGGGTTCCACATGGTTCGACAGGTGGCGGCCATATTGCGGCGTTGGCATCTTGCGCCAGCGGTCGTGAATTTCCTTTTCCTTGGCCAAGGTGTTGTGAACGCGGGCGAACAGCTTGACGTTCTTGTCAAACACCACGGCCAAGGCCCGCGCCGCCGCCTCGCGTTTGGCGCGGTCGGTGTCGGTCATCAGGTTCAGCGTGGCTTCCAGGTTCAGCTCTTCGGCCTCCCCCTTCACCGTGAACATCAGCCCGGCCATCGTTTCGTCAAACAGCTTGTTCCAGGCGCTGGCGCCCACAACGCCGGTGTCGTGCAGGAATTTCTCCATCTCATCCGACAGCTGATGCGGCCGCATCGCGCGCAGCCGCTCAAAGACCGGCTTGAACCGTGCCAGATCGGAATTGGCGGCCAAAAGCCCTGCCAGATGCGCGTCGTCCAGACGGTTGAATTCCAGGCTCCAGAACACCAGCGGCGTGGTGAATTCAGTCACCCGACCTTCGGCGTCGGACATGAACTTGGCCCGTTCGCTGTCCATGGTGTTCTGGTAATAGCGCAGCCCGGCGTAGGACATGATGCGCCCGGCGGTGATGTCGATCTGCTCATAGGCCTGCACGGCGATCAGCATCGCGGCGGCGTCCAGATCCGCCAGCTTGCCCTCATACCGGGCGGCGAAATCGGCGCAGGCCTTGTCCAGCCAGGCCATGTCGCGGGCAAATTCCGGCGCATCGGGCGCAGGGTACAGATCCGTCAGATCCCATTCAGGCAGCGTGCCAAAGCCCCCGCCAGAAGAGTTTGCATCAAAGACGGGGCGGGGCAGGGGCAGGGTCATCGCGGCATCCTCTTTTGGCTTGGGGGTCATCTAGGCGTTGGCCGGCCTGTCCTGCAACCCTTTGGCCGAGATTTGGCGGATCAAATCCTTGCTATTCCCTCACCGCAATCCGTGACAACGCCGCCGATGGGGGGCTGAATGCCCTCCGAGGTGGCTCTGCCCGGTCCCACGCAGCGGCGTTTGCCGAAAAAAATACGCGAATTCGGTCTATGAGGTGCGCATCTGCGCCAAATCGCTTTACCGCGGCGATCTGGCAGCGTTCAGTAAGGGCAGGACAAGCGGGGGCACAGCGTGACCAGCTATTTCGATGAGATGACGGGCACCGGGGGCGGCATCCGCGCGCCCTATGCCCGGTTGCAAGACTGGGTTCAGTCAATGCCCGCGGAACTGCGCAGTCTGAAACAGGCAGAGGCAGAGGCGCTGTTTCGCCGCATCGGCATCACTTTTGCGGTTTACGGCGAAGGCGGCGATCCCGACCGCCTGATCCCGTTTGATATGTTCCCCCGGGTCTTTGCAGCCGCCGAATGGGCGCGGTTGGAAAAGGGCATCAAGCAACGCGCCCGCGCCCTGAACGCATTTCTGGTTGATGTGTATGGCCGCGGTGAGATCATCCGCGCCGGCCGCATCCCCGCCCCTCTGGTCTATCAAAACGCGGCTTATGAGCGCGAGGTGGCAGGCTTTGTTCCGCCCAAAGGGGTCTATTCCCATATCGTCGGCATCGACATCGTGCGCACCGGCCCGGACGAATTTTTCGTGCTGGAAGACAATTGCCGCACCCCCAGCGGTGTCAGCTACATGCTGGAATCGCGCGAGATCATGATGCGGATGTTCCCCGACCTCTTTCGCGGCAACCGGATCGAACCGGTCGACAATTACGCCGATCTGTTGCGCCGCACCCTGGCCAGCGTGGCCCCCAGCAAATGCAAGGATCAGCCGAATGTGGTGATCCTGACGCCGGGGCATTTCAATTCCGCCTATTACGAACACAGCCTTCTGGCCGATCTGATGGGGGTGGATCTGGTCGAAGGGCAGGATTTGTTTGTTGAGGGCGAGTATGTCTATGCCCGCACCACCGAAGGGCCAAAGCGTGTCGATGTGATCTACCGCCGGATTGATGATGCCTATCTGGATCCGCTGTGCTTTCGCCCCGACAGTATGGTCGGCGTGCCGGGGCTGATGGATGTCTATCGCTCGGGCGGGGTGGCGATCTGTTCGGCCCCCGGCGCAGGTGTGGCCGATGACAAGGCGGTCTATACCTATGTGCCCGAAATGGTGCGGTTCTATCTGGGAGAAGAGCCGATCCTGAACAATGTGCAGACCTGGCAATGCGGTCGGACCGATGATTGCGCCTATGTGCTGGAGAATCTGGCGGATCTGGTGGTCAAAGAGGTGCATGGCTCTGGCGGTTATGGCATGCTGGTCGGACCGAAATGCACAAAGGCCGAGGTCGAGGCGTTTCGCGGGCTGATCCTGGCCAATCCGGGCAATTACATCGCCCAGCCCACGCTGGCGCTGTCATCGGTGCCGACCTTTGTCGATCAGGGGATCGCCCCTCGTCATGTCGATCTGCGGCCCTATTGTCTGGTGGGCGAACGGATTGAACTGGTCCCCGGTGGGCTGACGCGGGTGGCGCTGACAGAAGGCAGTCTGGTGGTGAACTCATCCCAAGGCGGTGGCGTCAAGGACACCTGGGTGCTGGCGGAGTGATGGGATGCTGAGCAGGACCGCAGACAACCTTCTCTGGATCGCCCGCAGCATGGAGCGGGCCGACACCGCCGCGCGCCTGTTAGAGGTCGGCAGCCGGATCAGCCTGATCCCCACAACGCATGGTTACCGCAGCGAATGGGACAGTCTGTTGCGCGCCACCGGTATGGCAGACGGTTTTTCGCAAAAATACGGCGACCCGGTGCAGCGCAATCTGGAAAGCTGGCTGTTCTTTGACCGCGACAACCCGTCGTCTGCCGCCAGTTGCATCACGCGGGCGCGTGAGAATGGCCGCATCGTGCGCACGGCCCTGACCACGCAGGTCTGGGACGCGCTTAACACCGCCTTTCAAGAGCTGAAACAGCTGGAGCGTGAAGAGCGCAGCACCCTGCAGTCCGGCCGCCTGACCGAATGGGTGATGCGCCATGCCGCGATGCTGCGCGGCTCTATCGATGCCACGCTGCTGCGCGGGCCGGGCTACAGCTTTCTGAACATCGGCTATTATCTGGAGCGTGCCGACAACACCGCGCGGCTGTTGGACGTGAAATATTACGTGCTGCTGCCACGGGTCGAATTTGTCGGCTCGGGTCTGGACAATTACCAATGGACCACGCTGTTGCGGGCGATGGGGGCGCATAGGGCGTTTCACTGGGCTTATGGCGGCGAGGTGACGGCGGCCAAGATCGCGCATTTCCTGATTCTGAACCCGCAGGCGCCCCGATCCTTGATCACTTGTGTGGCGGGCATTGCCAACCATCTGGGCCGGTTGGAAAAGGCCTATGGCCGTGCGACCCCGGCCCAGGACCGCGCGCAGGCCATGCTGGCCGATCTGGAGGGCGAAACCGTGGACCGCATCTTTGACGAAGGCCTGCACGAATACCTGACGCGGTTCATCCGCGATGTGGCGGGGCTGGGGCAGACCGTGCAGGATGCCTATCTCAGCGGCGAGGTGCGGGTCTGATGCGCCTGACCGTCGATCACGCGACCACGTACCGCTATGACCAGCCGGTTCGGTCTGTGGTGCAAAGCCATCGGCTGACGCCGTCGGTGTTTGATGGCCAGAAGACTGTTGATTGGGCGGTAAGTGTCTCGGGCGGGGATCCGGGCGGGGCGTTTCGCGATGGTGCCGGCGATTGGGTGCAGGGCTGGACCGTGGCCGGGCCGGTGTCCGAGATCACGGTGACCGTGCGCGGTACGGTCGAGACCATGGATCTGGCCGGGATCTTGCGTGGCCACCGTGAAAGCGCGCCTCCTGCTGCCTATCTGCGCCCGACCGAGGCGACGCGGGCCGACGCCGCCCTGCAGGCGTTGGCGCAGGGCGTGACGGCGACCGACCCGCTGGCGCTGGCGCATGCACTGGCCGAGGCGGTGGCCGGAGCGATTGCCTACACCCCCGGCGTCACTGATGCCGGCACCACCGCGGCCGAAGCGATGGCCAAGGGGCAGGGGGTTTGTCAGGACCACGCCCATGCCCTGATCGCCTGCGCCTTGTCGCGCGGGGTGCCGGGGCGCTATGTCTCGGGCTATCTGTTCGCCTCTGAAGACGGCATGCCGCATGAAGCCGCACATGCCTGGGCGGAACTGCACGTGCCGGGTCTGGGCTGGGTGGGGTTTGATCCGGCCAACAACTGCTGCCCGGATCAGCGCTATATCCGGCTGGGCTCGGGGTCCGACGCGGCCCGTGCAGCACCGATCCGCGGCATCGCGCGCGGGTTGGTGGGGGCGGTGGCTGAGACCATGGATGTGATGGTCGCCGTTCAATCTGCCGGGCAGTCCGCCGGACAATCCGCAGAGCAATAACCAAATTGAGCGGCTGACGCCGCGCGTCTTTTATCTCATCGCCGCGGGGGCCCGCGGCTCTTCGGGTGGGATCGCGCTTTTCAATCCTTTCGTGCGCCGGTAGCAAGGGCGGGACAGAAGCCGGAAGGGCGAGCATGACCTATTGCGTGGGGCTACTTTTGAATCAGGGGATTGTCTGTTTGTCAGACACCCGCACCAATGCGGGATTGGACAATATCTCGACCTACCGCAAGATGTTCACCTTTGAAGACCCGGGTGAGCGGGTGATCATCATCATGACCGCGGGCAGCCTGTCGGTCTCTCAGACCACCCTTGCGCAGCTGCGTGAGGCGATTGACGATCCGGATTCGACGGCAGAGACCTCTATCATGCTGGCACCGACCATGCTGAAGGTGGCCGAGATGGTGGGCGCGCAGCTGGCCGCCGTGCGCGAACAGATTGACCATAAGCTGTCTGCGGCCCAAGGGGCATCCGCCTCGATGATCGTGGCGGGTCAGCGCATGGGTGGCGCGATGCGGCTGTTCCTTATCTATCCTGAAGGCAATTTCATTGAGGCCACCGAGGACACGCCCTTCTTGCAGATCGGCGAGCATAAATACGGCAAACCGATTCTGGACCGGGTGGTCACGCCAGAGACCAGTCTGGCGGATGCGCAAAAGGCGGTACTGTTGTCAATGGACTCCACCCTGCGGTCGAACCTGTCCGTCGGGATGCCGCTGGATCTTTGCGTGATTGATACCGATGCCTGCCGTGTCACCCAGCGTCGCCGGATCGAAGCCGGAGATCCGCAGTTTCGCCAGATGTCCGAAGCGTGGTCGCAGGCGCTGCGTGTGGGCTTCAGCCAGATTGTGGTGTGATGCCGCAGGGGGGTGGTCAGAACGCCCTTTGCGCCCTAGGTTCGTTGTAGCAAGGAGCGTGCCATGCCTGAACTGATCCGCCTTTACATCCGCTCGATCGTGATCGGCTTTGCCATCTCGGCGTTGTTTGTGGCGCTGTTGGTCTGGCAGGATGTGATGGGGATCGGGCATCTGATCCGCGGATCATCCGTGGGCTGGATCGCGGCGGCAATGATGGTCGTGTTCAACGGCATCATCTTTTCGGCCGTGCAATTCGGACTGCGCATCATGATGCTGGCCGAGGATGACACCCCCCCGCGCGGCGGTTTGCGCCAACACAACCTGCGCCCGGTTCCAGTCACCGTGCCTGCGGTGGCAAAGACGGTGCCGCGCCGCTAGACGCCGGGTTTTCTGACATTCTCTTGCAATTGTTACGAATTGTAACGGGCCACGCAGCCTGAGGGCGCTTTTTGGCGCAGATGGCCCCGTGATCGGCGGAGCGCCCCCGCACCACGGCTTTGCCCCTATCTTTCCACCCCGGATCATGATGCTTGCCAGCATGATTTTCCGAAGGGTGCGCTGTGGACTTGCAACTGATCAAAACGTTTCTCGAAGTTGCCTCGACCGGGTCTTTCGGCTCGGCTGCCGGGCGGTTGTTCGTGACCCAATCGGCAGTGTCGCTGCGGGTGCAGCGGCTGGAGGAACAACTGGGCCGCCCTCTGTTTGACCGCAATAAGGGTGGCGTGGTCCTGACTGCCGCGGGCCGCGAGTTTCGTGGCTTTGCTACCCTGATCCTGCGCAACTGGGAGCAGGCGCGCCAGCGTGTCAGCGCGATGGACGGCTTGCCCCCCGCACTGGCCATCGGGGCGCAGCCGTCGCTATGGCCGCGCTTTGGCTTTCGCTGGTTGGACAGGCTGCGCGACGCGCTGCCCGATCTGGCGATCCGCGCCGATATGGGGCGCCCCGAGGCGCTGGCTGAACGGGTTCTGTCGGGGGCGGCACAGGTGGTGCTGACCTATCAGACGCTGATCCGCCCCGGCCTGCTGACCGAGCGGTTGATGGATGACCAACTGGTCCTGGTCTCGCCCTGGCGGGATGCCGATGTGGCATCGCTGGTCGGGCGTTATGTGTTGGTGGATTGGGGTCCCGAATTCATGCGCTTTCACGAAGAGACCTATCCGGCCCTGTCCACGCCCCGCCTGACGCTGGGCATGGGGTCGCTGGCGGCTTGGTATGCGCGCAACCGGCCGTGCGGCGCCTATCTGCCGGCCCGCTTTGCCGCACAGTTCCTGGCCGATGAGGTGCTGTTTTTGGTCAAGGATGCGCCGTCTTTCGCCTATGTCGCCTGGGCGGTCTGGCGAGAGGATCTGGATCTTGCGCTGCGCGATGTTGCCCGGAAAACACTGTCTGCCGCAGTGTCCGAGGCCGAAGGCAACATCGCGGGCGTGCTGGATCTGCTTTAGATTTGCCGCACTGCAGCATCAATTGTTCACTCCAAACCCCTGAATTCGCTTGCAGTATCAGCATTTGCTCCCGTCATTCCTGTATGGATTTGCCCATTGAGCCGGGGTCAAGGGCCAGAGGTCACGAATAATATTCGTCATGGCCTCAAGTATTCCAAATTTTCCCTTAACAGGTCAGCCGCATAGAAAATGGGTTGTGAAATCTGGTCCGGCTGTCGGATCTGGATTACCTGTTTTGAAGGGGCTACCATGAATAAGTATATGCTTCTCGCACCGATCTCGGCCCTGGCACTGTCTGTTGCGATGCCCGCTTTTGCCCAATCCGACATCGTCGGCGTCACCGCGGTTAACGACCAGATCGACGACATCGAGATCGGCGTCAATCGTGACATGAAGCGCGCTGAAGATTCGGCCCGCTTTGGGAACGGCGACGACAATTCCGGTTTCTCGGGTAGTGTCTCGCTGGGCTATTCCGGCAAGTCCGGCAACACCGATTCTCAGGACCTCACGGCTGGCCTGCGTCTGCGTTTTGCCCAAGGCCAGCTGGTTCAGACCATCGGCGCCGTGATTGACTATTCGGAACTGAACAACGTGTCGGACACGAAAGACGTGTTTGTCGTCTATGACGCCAACTACTACCTCAACGACAGCTTCTATGTCTTCGGTCTGGCCCGCGTTAAATCCGATGGCCTTGCAGACACCTTGCTCGCTGACGGTATTCTTCCAGCTGACAAATATGCACGCGACGCATTTATCGGCTTTGGCCCTGGTTACCGTATCGTCAACTCCGATGCCGTGTCGTGGCGCGTTCAGGCTGGTATCGGCGTGAGCTACCTGGAAGATGGTCTGGGGGCTACGACGACCGAAACCGGTTATCTGCTCGGCTCGCGCTTGTTCTTCAAGATCAACGACAACGTGTTCCTGACCAATGACACCGATGTGCTAGACTCGGACACTGCAACGCGGATCAACAACGACTTCGGCTTGAACGTGAAGCTGACCGACGTCCTGTCGACCCGGATCAGCTATCTGTCGGAATATAACGACAGCCGCGCGATCAAGACCGACAACAAAGTTGGTGTCTCGCTCGTAATGGGCTTCTAAGCTACGGATCTTTTTCATCTTATAAACTGGGGCAGGGCAACCTGCCCCCTTTTTCGTTTATGTGGCGGGCCCGCAGCAACCGTGAGAGCCGGGTATTTCCCGAGAGCCAGAGGTCTCAGGTGGGCGCCAGATACTCAGACCAGGATCCGAGCAGAGCCAGCCCCCGTTCGTTTGCTTATCGGCCACTGGAAATTGGGCCCTTGCCACGAGAGGAGCAGCACCCGCCACTGACCAATGTAGGGACGGAACGTCCCTGCTGCAAGGCGCATTGTTGGCGGGCTGCCAGAGCGGCCTCTGGACAGGTGTTCCCTTTTGGTTCATGTCTGGGCGATGGATCAGCCGGTTGACAGCCTTCCCCTGATGCCCGGGTGCCGCCTGGCACGCGGTGTTGCACGGTCGCTGCGGTCGCTGGGCTTTGCCTCGGTCGAAGAAATGACACTGGCCAGCGGACTGCGGGTGGATCTGATGGCGCTGGGGCCAAAGGGGCAACTCTGGGTGGTTGAATGCAAATCCGGCCGCGCCGATTTCCGGGCGGATCGCAAATGGCAGGGCTATCTGGAGTATTGCGACCGGTTCTTCTGGGCGGTGGATGCTGATTTCCCGACCGATCTGTTGCCGGTCGAGACAGGATTGATCATCGGTGACGCCTATGACGCCGAAATCCTGCGGATGGGGCCGGAAACCCCGCTGACGGGCGCGCGGCGCAAGGCGGTGGTGCAGAAATTCGCTCGCGCTGCGGCGTTGCGGCTGCAATCATACCGCGATCCGCAGTTGGCTGGACTGACTGTGCCGCCGGCGAAGCAAATTCCCTGAGAAAGGATTTTGGTCCCCAGCCAGCCTCTAGCGCCGCTTATTGCCCATGGAGCGCGCGGCTTCTGCGGCAATACGCAGTTCTTCGGCGATTTCCTCGGCCTCTTCGGGATCGAAATCCAGCGGCAGATCAATGCCGCCTTCGGCCTCGATATAGATCCGCACCATGCCATGATCGGTCGGCCCGATCTGGATATTGGCGGCAAGATCGCTTTGCTTGTTGATGCTCATGACAGGCCTCCGAACGTGCAAAACACGGGCTATCGCGCCGTGGGGCGGGCTGCAAGGCCAGATTTTGCCGTGCTGCAGGCCCGCAGTGGGCGGGATGGGTGCAAATTGGCGCACCGCCACTCTTGCAATCGCGGACTGCGCGGCGTAAATGGCCGCCAAGTGCAGCTTTAGCTCAGTTGGTTAGAGCACCAGATTGTGGATCTGGGGGTCCCCCGTTCGAGCCGGGGAAGCTGTACCATTCCCCCTTTTCGTCCTGGGCCGCTGCAGCGGTGATGCGCTGTGCGGTAGCGGCATCAGGCTTCACCCCCAGCGCATGGGCAGCTAAGGTCGCGCTCCCAGAGACATGAGGATTCGCATGACCACTGCCCGCATTCCGCAGATCATCGCCACCGAGATCGGGGCCAATCCGTCCCAGGTTCTGTCTGCGATATCCCTTCTGGACGGGGGCGCGACGGTGCCTTTCATCGCGCGCTACCGCAAAGAGGTGACGGGGGGCCTGGACGACACCCAGCTGCGCAAACTGGACGAACGGCTGGGCTATCTGCGCGAGATGGAGGCGCGGCGGGCCACGATTGCAGGGTCAATCACCGAGCAGGGCAAGATGACCGATGCGCTGGCGCTGGCGATCGGTCGGGCCGAAACCAAGGCCGAATTGGAAGACATCTATCTGCCCTACAAGCCCAAGCGCCGCACCAAGGCGATGATCGCGCGTGAGGCGGGCCTGCAGGGGCTGGTCGATGCGATTCTGGCAGATCGGGCCGCCGATCCGATGGCGCTGGCAGCGGGCTTTGTCTGCGACGGCTTTGCCGATGCCAAGGCCACGGTTGAAGGCGCGCGCGACATTCTGGCCGAAGGGCTGTCCGAGGATGCCGCCCTTCTGGGCCGGTTGCGCGACCATATGCGCAAGGTGGGCCGCCTGTCGGCCAAGGGCGTGCCGGGCAAGGAACAGGCGGGGGCCAAGTTCAGCGACTACTTTGCCCATTCCGAACCCTATGCCGGGGCACCGTCGCACCGGGTGCTGGCGATGCTGCGCGGCCGGAATGAAGATTTCCTGACGCTGGAGTTGGAGATCGACCCCGAAGCCCCCCGCGGTGATAGCCCGGCCGAGCGGGCCTGTGCCGCGGCGCTGACGATGGGCAGCACGGGCGCAGGCGATCGCTGGCTGCGCGAGGCGGCGGCCTGGGCCTGGCGGATCAAGCTGAAAACCAGCCTGACGCTGGATCTGATGGCCGACCTGCGTGAAGCGGCCGAGGCCGAGGCGATCCGGGTTTTCGCCCGCAACATGAAGGACTTGCTTTTGGCGGCGCCTGCCGGGGGCAAGGCCACCATGGGGCTGGATCCGGGCATCCGCACGGGCGTCAAGGTGGCGGTGGTGGACGGCACCGGTAAGGTGGTGGCGACCGATACGGTCTATCCGTTCCAGCCCAAGATGGATCTGCGCGGCGCGCAAGTGGCGATTGCCAAACTGATCGGCGCGCATGGCGTCAAGCTGATTGCCATCGGCAACGGCACCGCCAGCCGCGAGACGGAAAAGATGGTCGCCGATCTTTTGGCCGTTCTGCCCGGTGCGGAAAAACCGGTCAAGGTGGTGGTCAGCGAAGCCGGGGCCTCGGTCTATTCTGCGTCCGAGCTGGCAGCGCGGGAATTTCCCGATCTGGATGTCAGCTTGCGCGGCGCGGTTTCCATCGCGCGGCGGCTGCAAGACCCCTTGGCCGAACTGGTGAAGATTGAACCCAAGAGCATCGGCGTCGGCCAGTATCAGCATGACGTCGATCAGCATCGGCTGGCGCGCAGTCTGGATGCGGTGGTCGAAGATGCGGTGAACGCGGTGGGGGTCGATCTGAACACCGCTTCGGCACCCTTGCTGGCGCGGGTGTCGGGCGTGGGGCCTGGGTTGGCCGAGGCCATCGTCGGCCACCGCGATGCCAATGGCCCGTTTGCCAGCCGCCGTGATCTCTTGAAGGTCGCCCGTCTGGGGCCAAAGGCATTTGAGCAGGCGGCGGGGTTCCTGCGCATCACCGGCGGCAAAGAGCCGTTGGATGCCAGCTCTGTTCACCCCGAAGCCTATGAGGTGGCGCGCAAGATCGTGGCGGCCTGCGGGCGCGATATCCGCAGCCTGATGGGCGACGGCGCGGCGTTGCAGCGGCTGGACGCCAAGGCCTTTGTTGATGAGCGCTTCGGCCTGCCGACCGTGCGCGACATCCTGGCCGAGCTGGAAAAGCCCGGCCGCGACCCGCGCCCCGGCTTCAAGACCGCGAATTTTGCCGATGGAATCAATGAAATCAAGGATCTGCGCCCTGGCATGCTGCTGGAAGGCACCGTTACCAACGTGGCGGCATTTGGTGCCTTTGTCGATATCGGCGTGCATCAGGACGGGCTGGTGCATGTCAGCCAACTGGCCGACCGGTTCGTCAAAGACCCGCATGAGGTGGTGAAGGCCGGCGATGTGGTGCAGGTGCGGGTGACCGAGGTGGACGCCCCGCGCAAGCGTATCGGGCTAAGCATGCGCAAGGATGGGGCCGCTCCACCGCCGCGCGAGGATCGGGCCAAAGCGGCGCCGCCCAAAGCGCGGATGGAGGCCGGGCCGGGCAGCAGTGGCGGCGGGGCCTTTGCTGACGCGCTGAAGGGGAAATTCGGGCGCTGATGCCGATGGGCGTCAGATCGCCAGCGGCCGCTGCAGCGCCAGCGCCATGCGAAAGAGAACACCTGAGACCACGCCGAACGGCAGGCTGATCAGCCCGATTTCCGTGCGCGCCAGCACCGCAAAGGCCAGCAAACCCAAGGCTGCCGAGGATAGCCAGCCGAACCAGCCCCGCTTCAACAGCCAGGCCGCGCCCAGCCCGATCATTGCCCAGACCGGCGCGACGATCAGCGGTGAGACCAGCGCAAAGGTCGCCATGCCTTCGTTGCGCAGTGGATCAGGGCCCAGGGCGGTTGGGCCAAAGACCTGAAGGATCACCAGAATCAGCAGACCGGCCACCGCAGGGGCCAGACAAAACGCCAGTGCGGTCAGCGCGATGCGCCGCCAGCCCAACAGACCCAGACCATTCGGGGCCGAGGTCAGCAGGCTCATCCTCGCGGGCCGATTGATTGGCCGCCGACGGTCAACCCGCCAATCATCAGGGTGGGCTGGCCCACGCCGACCGGCACCCATTGCCCGGCCTTGCCGCAATTGCCGATGCCGGGATCCATGGCCAGATCGTTGCCGATGGCGCGGATCTGTTGCAACGCGGTGGCACCGTCGCCGATCAGCGTGGCCCCTTTCAGCGCCTCACCGACCTTGCCATTGCGAATGCGGTAGGCCTCGGTGCAGCTGAAGACGAACTTGCCATTGGTGATATCGACCTGCCCGCCGCCAAAGCCGACGGCCCAGATGCCGTCTTTCAGGTCGGTCAGAATGGCCGCCGGGTCGTCCTGACCCGCCAGCATATAGGTGTTGGTCATGCGCGGCATCGGGATATGGGCGAAACTTTCGCGCCGGCCGTTGCCGGTGGCGGCCACGCCCATCAGGCGGGCGTTCTGGCGATCCTGCATATAGCCGGTCAGGACGCCGTCTTCGATCAGCACATTCTTGCCCGAGGGCGTGCCTTCATCATCAAAGGTCAGGCTGCCGCGGCGGTCAGGGATGGTGCCATCATCCAGCACGGTCACCCCGCGGGCGGCAATCTTTTGCCCCATCATGCCGGCAAGGGCCGAGGTGCCCTTGCGGTTGAAATCACCCTCCAGCCCATGCCCGATGGCCTCGTGCAGCAGGATGCCGGGCCAGCCGGGGCCCAGCACCACATCCATCATGCCGGCAGGGGCGGCCACGGCCGACAGGTTGACGCGGGCGATGCGGATCGCCTCATCCACCATCGGTTTCCAGGTGGCGGGGTCAATCAGGCCCAACAGGCCATAGCGTCCGCCGCCACCGGTGCCGCCGGATTCGCGCCGCCCGTCCTGATCCAGAATGACCGAGACGTTCAGCCGCGCCATCGGGCGGATGTCGGACAGGCGCAGACCCTCGGGGCGCAGAATTTCCACCTCTTGCAAGGACGCGCCCAGGCTGGCGGTCACCTGCACCACGCGCGGATCGGCGGCGCGGGCATAGGCGTCGATCTCACGCAGGATGTCGATCTTGGCGGCGAATGTGGCATCAGCCATCGGGTCGGCGTCTGTATAGAGGTGCCGGTTGGTGCCCAGGGGCGCATCGGCCAATGTGCCGCCGCCATCGCCGACAGCCAGCCGGGCGGTGTCGGTGGCGCGCCGCAGCGCCGACTCGGAAATCTCGGTGGAATGGGCATAGCCTGCCACATCATCACGCACGGCCCGCAGGCCAAATCCTTCCGAGGCGTCATAGCTGGCATTGCGGATGCGGCCATCGTCCAACACCAGGCTTTCGCCGCGACGACGTTCCAGAAACAGCTCACCATCATCTGCGCCCGCGGTGGCGTCGCGTAGATGGGACAGGGCGCTGGCCTCATCCAGGTGGGTCTCAAAAGGGCGAAAGGGCGCGTCGGTCATATGGGGCTGCCTGCAAGGTTCTGTTGCATGCAAGGTAGGGCGGCAGGGCAGGGGCCGCAAGAACCTAGCGTTTTCAGGGTGGCCCGTGGTTGCCGCCAAACGGGACCCGCCCATTTTTGGCGGATTACGGGTGACAGCCATACCAAGGGTCTGGTGCCATCAACGGCGGCCAGTGTGATCTGGGCAGCATCGGCAAACCCGGCCTGCCTCAGCGCGATGCACGCCTGATTTCTGCAGTTGCAGCACAGTCTTTGACATGGATCAACAAGCGCGGTCATGTCGCAACGGTTTCGCTTGTCGTTCCGGCTCTAATATGGTTTGAACCAGATAACGGCCTCAACAGTTATTCCGGCGGATCTTGGCGTCGGGAGGTAAGACCTGCGGCATCAGGCCGCGCCTGAACACGGGAAGTGACATGCGCCTATCGACATACTTCAAGGGACTGGCAGCCGCAGGGCTAACGGCATTGACCTCAACCGCGGTGGCGGCTCAGGGGCTGGAAATCATCGGTGAGCCGACCGGCGGCGAGATGGGCTTTCAGCCGCCCTCAACCAGTCTGGCGGTCGAGCAGCAGTGGCTGGACCATATGCTGCTCTGGGTGTGTATCGGCGTCATGGCGCTGGTTTGCGGCCTGCTTCTGTTTGTGATCTTGCGGTTCAACAGCCGCGCCAACCCGACGCCACGCCGGTTCACCCACAACACACCCCTGGAAGTGGCGTGGACCATTGTTCCGGTGATGGTGCTGCTGTTCATCGGATCGTTTTCGCTGCCGGCACTGTACAACCAGCAGGAATTCCCCGAGGGCGACGTGGTGATCAAGGTTACCGGCAACCAGTGGTACTGGAGCTATGAATACCCCAATGAGGGCATTCCGTCCTTTGACAGCTTCCTGGTTGATGGCGCCTACAAGATTGACGATGTGGCCGCCGGTTGGGGCGATGATCAGCCGATGGGCCCTCGTCAGGTTCTGGACGATGTGGCGATCAAAAAGCTGGAATACTTCGGCTATGGCCGTAAGCAGTTCCTGCTCGCGACCGATACTGCGGTGGTCGTGCCGGTGGGCAAGGCTGTGGTGATGCAGATCACCTCGGCGGATGTGATCCATTCCTGGAAAATCCCGTCCTTTGCGGTGATGCAGGACGCGGTTCCGGGCCGGATTGCGCATGTCTGGTTCCGCGCCGACAAGGAAGGCATCTACTTTGGCCAGTGCAGCGAATTGTGCGGCAAGGACCACGCCTATATGCCGATCACGGTCAAGGTGGTCTCTGAGGCGGCCTATGCCAAATGGGTCGAATCGGCCAAGGCTGGCAACGTGATGCTGACCGCCGAGATGGTGACGGCCGGTGACACCGCCGCCGACGTGGCCTTGGCTGACTGAACCAGATCTGGTGCGGCCCTGACCCGGGCCGCGCCGCAATGGCACGCCGAACCCCGCGCCCATCGGCGGTGGGGTCAAGCAGACCGAGGACTTCGATGACCGACATCAGCACTCATACCCCCGGGGCCGCGGCCCATACCCATGAGGCGGGATTTGGCGATTACGTGCAGCTGTTGAAGCCGCGCGTGATGTCGCTGGTGGTGTTCACGGCCCTGGTCGGCCTGTTGGTCGCGCCCGTTTCGCTGCACCCGGTTGAGGCATTTGCCGCGATCCTGTTCATCGCCCTGGGCGCAGGCGCCAGCGGCGCGCTGAACATGTGGTGGGACGCCGATATCGACGCGGTTATGAAGCGGACCAAGGGCCGCCCGATCCCCTCGGGGCGGGTGGCCGCGGGTGAGGCGCTGGGTCTGGGCGTGGCCCTGTCGGGCCTCAGCGTGATGATGCTGGCGTTGGCCACCAATATCGCCGCAGGCGCGCTACTGGCCTTCACGATCTTTTTCTATGCTGTCGTCTATTCAATGGGGCTGAAACGCCTGACTCCGCAAAACATCGTCATCGGCGGTGCCGCCGGGGCCTTTCCTCCGATGATCGGCTGGGTCGCGGCGACCGGGTCGGTCAGCTATGAGGCGGCGCTGATGTTCGGACTGATCTTCATGTGGACGCCGCCGCATTTCTGGGCGCTGGCCTTGTTCATGAAGGAAGATTACCACGCCGCCGGTGTGCCGATGCTGACCGTGACCCACGGCCGCAAGGCGACGCGCCAGCATATTCTGGTCTACACGCTGCTGTTGGTTCCGGTGGCGCTGGCGGCCGCGCTAAGCGGGCTGGGCGGACCTTTGACCTTGGCGGTGACCATGGCGCTGAACGCCTGGTTTGTCTTTGGCGCCGTGCGGATCTGGCGCCGCGAAGAGGCGGTGGCGATCGCTGACAACTACAAGACGGAAAAGGCGTTTTTCGGCTTTTCATTGCTGTATCTGTTCCTGCATTTCTCGGTCTACCTGGCCGAAGCGCTGTTGCGGCCCTATGGGTTCGGGGGCTGGTAAGATGGCTTTTCCTCCCCAGCATGAGCTGCACAAACGCCGCTTTGGCCGCAATCTGGGGCTGGGCCTTTTATTGGCGGCCTTTGTCGGGCTGGTCTTTGCGCTGACTGTGGTCAAGGTCACCCGTGGCGATCCGATGCAGGCCTTTGACCACAAGGTCCGGCCCGAACTGGTGCCGGGTGCCACGGCGACCGGGGGCGGCGGCTGATGTCCGGCCCGTTGAACACACCGGGCCGTCAGGCTATCGCGTTGCTGGTGGGGGTGGTCACATTGGCCTTCACCACGATCGTGGTGATCCCGCCGTTCTATGACTGGTTTTGCCGGGTCACCGGCTATGGCGGCACCACCGCCACGGCCGCGGCAGGCTCGGACGTGATTCTGGATCAGACCATCAAGATCCGGTTTGACGGATCGTTGGCCGCTGGCATGCCCTGGACTTTTCACCCTGTGCAGCATGAGATGGACCTGCGGATCGGTGAGACCGGCGTTGCCTTTTATGAGGCTTACAACCCCACCGACCGTGTCGTGGCCGGCACCGCCAGCTACAATGTCGCCCCCGAATCCGTTGGCAGCTTCTTCACCAAGATTGAGTGTTTTTGCTTTACCCAACAGGTGCTGCAGCCCGGCGAGCGGGTGATGATGCCGGTCAGCTTTTACGTTGACCCGGCCTTCGCGACCGACCTTGATGGACAGTTTGTCAAATCCATCACGCTTAGCTACACATTTTATGAAACCGAATTGCCCGAAGGGCAGGCGGCTTTGAAACCGGATGATGCGGCCTCGCAAGCCGCGTCCAACTGACCTGACAGGAAACGAGGGAACCGCACCCGCCATGGCCCACGCTAAAAACCACGACTATCATATCCTTCCGCCCTCGATCTGGCCGTTTCTCGGCGCGCTTGGGGCGTTCATCATGCTGTTCGGCACTGTGCTGATGGTATCGCCACAGATTGAGGCCGACTCAGGCCTCAAGCAGCCCTGGATGTTCCTGATCGGCCTCGCCATGGTCTTGTATGTCATGTACGCATGGTGGGCCGAGGTGGTTCACGAAGGCCAGATCGGCGATCACACACCGGTGGTGCGGATCAGCCTGCGCTATGGTTTTATCATGTTCATCATGTCCGAAGTGATGTTCTTCCTGGCCTGGTTCTGGACCTTCTTCAAGCACCGGATGTATCCGATGGGGCCGCTGTCGCCCGGCGTTGACGGGCCCTATCCGCCCGCCGGGATCGTGACGTTTGACCCCTGGGGGCTGCCCCTGATCAACACGCTGGTCCTGCTGTTGTCGGGCTGTGCGATCACTTGGGCGCACCACGCGCTGGTGCATGAAAACAACCGTCGCGACATGATTGCCGGGCTCAGCATCGGGATCGTGCTGGGGGTGATGTTCACCGCTCTGCAGGCCTATGAATACAGCCATGCGGGCTTTGGCTTTGCTGGCAGCGCCTATGGCGCGTCCTTCTTCATGGCGACCGGCTTCCACGGCTTTCACGTCATTATCGGCACCATCTTTCTGACCGTCTGCCTGATCCGCGCGCTGAAAGGCCATTTCACGCCCGAACGTCATATCGGGTTTGAGGCGGCTGCCTGGTATTGGCATTTTGTTGACGTTGTCTGGCTGTTTCTCTTTGCCTCGGTCTATGTCTGGGGCCGCGGCTAGGCGCCACGCGCGGACACCAATTAGCGCGGGCCCTGATCGGGGCCCGCGCTTTGCGTTGAAGGGGTAATGATGCTGCGCCGGATGATCTTTCCGATCCTGATGGGAATCGTGGGCTGTGCGATGCTGATCTCCTTGGGGGTCTGGCAGGTGCATCGGATGCAGTGGAAAGAGGGCGTGTTGGCCGAGATTGCGGCGCGCGCCGGAGCTGATCCGATCGGGCTGACGGATGCCCCAACCGAGGCACAGGACGAATATCGTCTGGTGGCCGTCAATGGCCGCTATACCGGCGATTTTCTTGAGGTCCTGGCGGGCGACGGCCGCGACGTGCCCGGCGTGCGCATCATCGAGGCGTTCCAGACCGACGCGGGCCGCCGCATCCTGATTGATCGCGGCTATCTGCAGCAGGACGACCGCAAGGTCCCGCGCCCGCCTCATGCCGCGCAGGTGGTGGGCAACCTCTTGTGGCCGCAGGATGCCGACAGCTATACCCCGCCGCCGGACAGCAAAACCGGGCTGTGGTTCGCCCGCGATCTGCCTGCCATGGCCGCCAAACTGGGGACCGAGCCCTTGTTGATTGTTGCCAGCGCGCCCACCGGCGATGGGATCGAACCGGTTCCGGTTTCGGTTGACACCATCCCGAACTCTCATTGGGGCTATGCGATCCAGTGGTTTTTGCTGGCCACGGTCTGGGCGGGGATGACAGGCTACTTGCTGTGGCGTATCAGGCAGCGGACGGTTTGAGGATTGGCGATGCAATATATCTCGACACGAGGCGCGGCCCCGGTCTTGGGCTTTGGCGAGGCGATGATGACCGGGCTGGCCCGCGATGGCGGGCTGTATGTGCCGCAGACCATTCCGGTGATGGCACCCGCGGACATCGCAGCTCTGGCCGGTCTGCCCTATGAGGAGGCGGCCTTCCGCGTCATGCGACCCTTCGTTGCCGGGTTCTTTGACGATGATGAGTTGCGTGCGCTGCTGATCCGCGCCTATGCCGGTTTCCGCCACACCGCCCGCGCGCCGTTGGTGCAACTGGGCCCGAACCATTTCCTGCTGGAACTGTTTCACGGGCCCACCCTGGCCTTCAAGGACTTTGCCATGCAGATCATCGGTCAGATGATGCAGGCGGCTCTGGGCCGCACGGGTGAGCGGATCACCATCGTAGGTGCCACATCCGGCGATACCGGATCTGCCGCGATTGAGGCGTTTCGCGGTCTGGCCAATGTGGATGTGTTTATCCTGTTCCCGCATGGCCGGGTGTCAGAGGTGCAGCGCCGCCAGATGACCACGCCGTCTGAATCCAACGTCCACGCGCTGGCGATGGATGGTGATTTCGATGATTGTCAGGCCCGTCTGAAAGACATGTTCAACGATTTCGCCTTTCGTGACGGGGTGCGGCTGGCGGGGGTGAACAGCATCAACTGGGCGCGGGTTCTGGCGCAGGTGGTGTATTATTTCACCTCGGCGGTGTCGCTGGGGGCCCCGGCGCGCAAGGTCAGCTTTACCGTCCCCACTGGCAATTTCGGTGACATTTTCGCGGGCTACATCGCCAAGGCGATGGGCCTGCCGATTGACCGTCTGGTGATCGCGACCAACCAGAACGACATTCTGAACCGCGCGATGACGGGGGGCGAATATCGCACCACCGGCGTGCAGCCCTCGATCAGCCCGTCGATGGATATTCAGGTGTCGTCAAATTTTGAACGCGCGCTGTTTGATGCCCTGGGGCGCGACGGGGCGGCGGTTCAGGCGCTGATGGACGGGTTGAAGCAGGGCGGCGGCTTTACCATTCCGCCCGCCGCAATGACCGCGCTGCAGGCGCATTTCGACTCGGGCTCCAGCTCTGAGGCTGAAACCAGCGCCACCATTGCGGCTGAATTGGCTGCGACCGGTGAGCTGCTTTGCCCGCATTCCGCCGTGGGCGTAAAGGTGGCGGCCGGGCATCTGGGGGTGACCCCGATGATCACCCTTGCCACCGCGCATCCCGCGAAGTTCCCCGATGCGGTGCAGGCCGCCACCGGCGTCCGCCCCAGCCTGCCGCCGCATATGGCGGATCTGTTTGACCGGCCTGAACGGGTGACACGGGTGGCCAATGACCTGACGGCCCTGAAGCAGCTGATCCGCGACCGGCTGGGCTGACCCGGCGCTAGGGCGCGCAGGGTAGGAACGCCCAACCCGTCTGGGTCAGGGTCGCGTCACGCGGTGGCGGCGGCCAGCCGTTTCCCGCGCAATGGGCCGAGACCGCGCTATAGGCCATCGCCTCATCCGCTGGGCCCAGTCTGCCGCCATCGCGCCGGCTGACCACCAACGCCGTCATAAAGGGAAACGGCTCAACCCCATAATCCTGACCTGCCTTTGTGGCCTTGGCCTGTGCCGCCAGCTCGGACTTGGTGGCGGGCCAGAAGACGTCTTCGAGCCCCACTTTCAACGGCTGGCCCTGCACGGTCTGATAGGATTGCGCGCCCGGATCCACGCAGGCGCACAGCGTCAGGGCAAGAACTGCGGTCCAGAGTCTCATCTTGCCACAATACACGCGCACGGGTCTTTTCCTAGCGCTTTCGCCCCTGTATGACCAGCAAACCCAGACCCATCTGATCGGACATGCCTTGACGGTTCAGTTGCACAGCCTGCCCAACGGTTTCCGCATTGTCACCGAGGACATGCCGGGGCTGAAATCCGCCTCATCCGGCCTGTGGGTCGGCGCCGGCGGGCGGCATGAGGCGCCTGCGCAAAATGGCATCGCGCATTTTCTGGAACATATGGCCTTCAAAGGCACGCGCCGTCGCTCTGCCTTGCAGATTGCCGAAGAGATCGAAGATGTCGGCGGCTATATCAACGCCTATACCTCGCGCGAGATGACCGCCTATTACGCGCGCTGCCTGTCGGCCGATGTGCCGCGCGCGCTGGATGTGATTTCTGATATCGTGCTGAATCCGGTCTTTAAAAAGGCCGATATCGAGACCGAACGCCATGTGATCTTGCAAGAAATCGGTCAGGCCGCCGATACGCCCGATGACATCATCTTTGATTGGCTGCACGAAGTCAGCTACCCCGGTCAAGCCTTTGGCCGCACCATTCTGGGCCCGGAAGAGCGGGTCAGCGCCTTTGCCAAGACCGACCTGCAGGCCTTTACGGCTGCGCATTACGGCCCTGACCGGATGATCCTGTCGGCGGCGGGCGGTGTGGATCACGCGGCAATCGTGGCTGAGGCCGAGGCAATCTTTGGCGCGCTGCCCCCGGTGGGGGTGAAGCCTGCCGAACCCGCCCGCTTTGTCGGTGGGGAGCGGCGTGAAGAAAAGGATCTTGAGCAGGTGCATTTCGCCCTGTCGCTAGAGGCCCCCGGCTATCGCCATGAAGACGTCTACACCGCACAGGTCTGGTCGATGGCGATGGGCGGCGGCATGTCCAGCCGCCTCTTTCAGAAGATCCGCGAAGAGCGCGGGCTGTGCTACACCATCTACGCCCAATCGGCGGCCTATGAAGACACCGGCCAGATCACCATCTATGCTGGCACTTCAGCGGATGAGATTGCCGAACTGACCCAGCTGACCATTGATGAGATCAAGCGCGCCGCAGATGACATGACCGAGGCCGAGGTGATGCGCGCCAAAGCCCAGCTGAAGGCCGGGATGCTGATGGGGCTGGAAAGCCCGTCTTCCCGGGCCGAGCGCAATGCCCGGCTGCTGGCTGTCTATGGCCGCGTGCCCGATCTGGACGAAGCGGTGGCCAAGGTAGATGCCGTGACCACTGCCGGAACCCGCAGCTATGGCGGATCGCTGCTGGTCCCCAAGGCGGCGCTGGCGCTATACGGCCCGGTGTCGCGCGCGCCGGGGATCGAGGCCATTCTGAAAGGGCTTGCCGCGTGATGCTGGCCTTTCGTCGCCGCGTCCGGATCGAGACCGAGCGGATGACGCTGCGGCTGCCCGCCCATGCCGACTGGACCGCCTGGGCCCGGTTGCGGCGCGAGAGCGTCGCCTTTCTGACCCCATGGGAGCCGGTCTGGAGTGCCGATCATCTGGGCCGCAAGGCCTTTACCAACCGGGTCTATTGGGCGCAGCGGGCTGAGGCGCAGGGCACGGCGCTGCCCCTGATGATGTTTCGCCGCGACGACAGCGCGCTGTTGGGTGCGATCACGCTGGACAATATCCGCCGTGGCCCGGCGCAGGCCGGCACGCTGGGCTATTGGATCGGCGCCGATCACGCCCGTCGCGGCTATATGCGCGAGGCGATTCTGGCGCTGACCCATCATGCCTTTCAATCGCTGGATCTGTCGCGGCTGGAGGCGGCTTGCCTGCCCGAAAACGCAGCCTCACGCGGCGTGCTGGAAAAATGCGGCTTCAAATATGAAGGCGTCGCGCAAAGCTATCTGCAGATCAACGGGCGCTGGCGCAACCATGTACTATACGCCAACCTGCGGTCCGACCGTCGCGGTCGCACCGATGTGGGGCAGGCCTGACGCCATCTGCCGATTTTGACGCACGCGGCAGGGCAGGTTAGGTAGGGTCAGACCGCGACGGAGCCGCTTATGCTGAACCCCTGCGATGATGCCTTTCTTGCGACCCTTGGATCCCAGCTGCCCCAGGGCAGCCTGCGCCCGGCCGAACCCCGCCACCTGACCGAGCCGCGCGGGCGGATGCAGGGCCTGGCAGGCGCTGTGGCCCTGCCGCGCAGCACGGCAGAGGTGGCGACGTTGGTGCGGGCCTGTGCGCAGGCGCGGATTGGCATCGTGCCTTGGGGCGGCGGCACCGGGCTGGTCGGTGGGCAAGTGATGACCACGGGTGCCGCACCCCTGATCCTGTCGCTGGAGCGGATGACCGCGCTGCGTGGTGCCTTTCCTGCCGACAACGCGATGGTGATTGAGGCCGGGGCGACGCTGCAAGCGGTGCATGACGCGGCCACCGCAGTCGGGCGGCTGTTCCCGCTGACGCTGGCGTCGCAAGGCTCGGCCACCATCGGGGGGAATCTGGCCACCAATGCGGGCGGCACCGCCGTCCTGCGCTATGGCAATGCCCGCGATCTGTGCCTGGGGCTGGAGGCGGTGTTGCCCGACGGCCAGATCTGGAACGGGCTGAAGCGGCTGCGCAAGGACAACACCGGCTATGATCTGAAAGACCTGCTGATCGGGGCCGAGGGCACCTTGGGCGTGATCACGGCGGCCAGTCTGCGGCTGTTCACCGCGCCCGCGCACCGCGTGGTCGCGCTGCTGGCGGTGCCCTCGCCCGAAGCCGCGCAAAGCCTGCTGCAAATGTTTGAGACCCGGGTTGCCGGTCTGGTCTCGGCGTTTGAGCTGATCGCCCGGGCAGGATTCGACTTTCTGGCCGAGGTGGGCCCCGATCTGCGCGCCCCCTTTGCCAGCCCACCCGACTGGTCGGTGCTGGTCGAACTGGGCCTGCCCGCCGCGATAGACCCGCAGGCCACCATGGCCGCGCTCTATGCCCAAGGGGCGGACGAAGGGCTGGTGCTGGACGGTGTCATCGCAATGTCGCAGGCGCAGGCGGACCATTTATGGGCGATCCGCGAAGCCATCCCCGAGGCGAACCGGCGGATCGGGGCGATCTCCAGCCATGATATCTCGCTGCCCCTGTCGGCGATCCCGGCATTTCTGCGCGAGGCCGGGGCGGCACTGGCCGCGATGGGCGACTATCGCATCAACGCCTTTGGCCATCTGGGCGACGGAAATCTGCATTACAACGTCTTTCCCGCGCCGGGCCGCGACCGTGCTGTGTATGACGCGCAGCGCGAAGGCGTCAAACGGCTGGTGCATGATCTGGTCGCTGCGGCGGGTGGATCGGTGTCGGCGGAACATGGCATCGGCCGGTTGAAGGTCGATGATCTGCGGCGCTACGGTGACCCTGCAAAACTGGCCGCGATGCAGGCGATAAAATCGGCGCTGGATCCGCAGGGCATCATGAACCCCGGTGCCGTTCTGCGGGCCTGACTGCCACAATCCAATTGAGCGCCTTTCGGCGCATTTCCTTTCCAGGCACCCTGCGGGCACGCGCCGCCTTTTACAGTGGCTTTATCCAGTATCGGACGCGGATCTGAGTATTTGGGCCAAGATGAAGCGGCGGACGCCCGTGCAGTTGCCTGACCACCTGACAAATGCGGTGCACCCCGTCGGTGGGTGCCGACGGGGTGGGGGGGTGTAGTCAAGTGACGTGTGTTGCAAGCAGCGCGTCAACCGGGCTGGGTAGGCCCGGCAAAGTCAGGGATAATGTGATTCCCTTACCGTTCGGTTAATGCCGATCAAAGCCCCTCAAAGGCACACAGGGCATGCACCTCCATCCCCAACGCCTTTAACTTTTGCCGCCCCCCCAGATCGGGCAGATCGACCACAAAGGCGCAGCCGATGACCTGCGCCCCCAGCCGCTCGATCAGTTTGATCCCGGCCTCGGCGGTGCCGCCGGTGGCCAGCAGGTCATCGACCAGCAGCACCTTTTCGCCGGGGCACATGGCGTCGTCATGCACCTCAACCACCGCCTCGCCATATTCCAGCGTATAGGCCTGCGAGATCGTCTGGCCCGGCAGCTTGCCCTTCTTGCGAATGGGCACAAAGCCGGTTGACAATTGATGCGCCACCGCCCCGCCCAGGATGAAGCCGCGCGCCTCCAGCCCCACCACCTTGTCGATGCGCAGGCCGGCGTAGGGCGCCAGCAACTGGTCCACGCACATCCGAAACCCGCGCGGATCGGCAAAGAGCGTGGTCACGTCGCGGAACAAGATCCCCTCATGCGGGAAATCGACGATGGTGCGGATGTAATCCTTGACGGTTTTCTGCGGCGTCATCGGCTCTCTTTCACTGCTGCGGTCAAAGCACGCGGGCCGCGACGGCGTCCAGTCTGGCCACCAGTTCGGGGTCGCGTTTGTCAGGGGCGGTCATCAGGGCATGGCTTAGCGCGTGGTCGCAGCCCTGTGGGCAGGGCGCGCGGAGGGCCGCCAACAGGCCGGGCAGGGCGGCCACGGTGGCCCGCGCGGCATCGGCATTGGCGGCAAGGGTGGCAATCACCGCGGCCACATCGACCGCGTCATGGTCGGGGTGCCAGCAATCATAATCGGTGACCATGGCGATGCTGGCATAGCACAACTCGGCCTCACGCGCCAATTTCGCCTCGGGCATCCCGGTCATGCCGATCACATCGGCACCCCATTGGCGGTAGAGTTTGCTCTCGGCCTGGGTTGAAAACTGCGGCCCCTCCATCGCCAGATAGGTCGCACCCTGATGCACCGTCTTGCCCGCCGCCCTGGCAGCCTGCACCGCAGCGGCGGACAGGCGCGCGCAGGTCGGGTGGGCCAGACTGACATGCGCCACACAGCCGGGGCCGAAGAACGACTTTTCCCGTGCAAACGTGCGGTCAATATACTGATCAACCGCCACAAAATCCCCCGGCGCAAAATCCTCTCGCAATGACCCCACAGCCGAGACGGCCAGAACATCGGTGCAGCCCAGCCGCTTCAGCGCGTCGATATTGGCGCGGTAGGGCACTGATCCGGGGCTATGCACATGCCCCCGTCCATGGCGCGGCAGGAACGCCATTTGCGTGCCCGCCAGCCGCCCCACCATGACCTGATCCGAGGGCGGACCCCAGGGCGTTTCCACCGTGACCCAAGCCGCCCCCTCCAGCCCCGCAATCTGATAGACGCCCGAGCCGCCAATGACGCCGATCATGGTCTGCATGGGTCTCTCCTGCTGTTCGGGGCGCAGAATAGCGGGGCGGGGCGACCGGGGAAAGGGGGCAGCCCGCTACAGATCCAGCGTCGATTGGCGCTTGGTGTCTTCTTCGCGCGCGGCGCGTTTGAAGGTGTCGGCGCGGCGCAGGGGCTGCTGCACGGCGCGGTCACGCAAGGCCATTGCCTGCTCGATTGTCACGATCTGAATGCGCGGCACCGGGCGGTCATCATCGGGGGCGGTGTAATGGCCCGCCGCTGCGGCTTCGGCCAGCATCGGTTTGGTGGGGTCTTCCAGCGTCAGGAAAATGCCGATCTGAGCCTTTTCGCGCGTCACCACCGCGTTCAACTGGTCAATGTGGTTGCGCTGACGATCCTTGCCGCCTTTCACGCTGACAATCGCCTTCTCAGTCGTGCCGAAATACAAGATGCCGTCAATCCCGCCATCGGCCCCCTTTTTGCCCTGCCGCCACGGCTGCGCGCCGATCAGGCTGACCGCCCATTTCTCAAATTCCTTTTTGCTCTGGTCATCATCGGCAAAGAACTGCCGCGCCCCGGCCAGATCCTGCGGGACGCCGTGGATTTTATAGTCCACGCCCGGAAAGGCGTCTTTCAGCCGCTTTTCAATCAGGCCGATGGCCAGATGGGTGACGTCGATGCCGATCCACTGCCGCCCGAGTTTTTCGGCGGCGTGAACGGTGGTGCCACAGCCGCAGAACGGATCAAGCACCACATCGCCGGGGTTGGACGAGGCGTTGAGGATACGCTCCAGCAGAGCGACGGGTTTTTGGGTGGGGTAGCCGAGCCGTTCGGCGTTTGTCCCCCCGAGCGTTACAATATCAGCCCACATTGACTGGACAGGGATGCCCTTTGCTTCGTCAAGATATCTCTTTCCACGCACGAAACCAGTTTTGGTGTAGTGTAGTTCTCCACGATCATGCTTTTGTTGCATCGTTTCCTTTGAAATACGCCATGCGCGAGTGTGGCCATTCCACTCATAAACAGGGTTGCCTTTTTCCACACCACCTGGGCCGGTCAGAGGCGTATCCGTGTATTTACGACCATCAGTGTCTTGGTAAGCAAACCGCTGTTCAATATATTTTTCTGTCTGCGGTGTGTATTGCTGGTTCCAAATTCGTTCATTCGATTTTGAGTAAAACAGAATAACGTCATTCACTCGTCCAAAGTGCTTTGAGCCTTGTCCAACGTCATTATGCGCGCCGTATCGTTTCCAAACAACTTCATTTATAAAGCGGTCTTTGCCAAACACCGCATCCAGCAGGATTTTCAGGTAGTGGCTCGCCGTCGGGTCGCAGTGCAGATAGAGGCTGCCGGTGGGCTTCAGCACCCGGTGCAGCTCAACCAACCTTGCCGCCATCATGGCGAGATAAGCCATCATGTCATTGGTGCCCAGGAATGACCGCATCGCGTCCAGCATCGTCGCGGCATCGGTATGGCCCGAGCGGCGGACGTCCTGAAAGGCGGCCTCAGCCTCATCCCCCCAATGCCAGGTGTCGTCAAACGCCTCAATCTGCGCGGCGCTCTGGTCGCCGGTGGGCGATTTGAACAGGACATTGTAGCTGGCGTTCGAGTTGAACGGCGGGTCCAGATAGATCAGATCGACCGAGGCATCGGCGATATGGTCGCGCAGCACGCGCAGGTTGTCGCCGTAGTATAGGTGATTGGTCGTGCCTGGCCCCGCTGGCCCTTGGGCCGATGCGGGAAACCTATCCGGCAAAGGGGGTTAACGGCAAGTCTCGGCGGGGCCGGGCCCCAGCCATTTGCCACAGCCACTTTCCCCAGCCACTTTCCCCCATGGCGCGGCCATGTTACGGGGCCTGCCATCAGGGCCAGCAGGGTCGCGCAGCATTCGGGGGCACGCCGCAGGTGTATCATCTGAAAGAAGAGGCCGAGACCGACTGGTGGGAGGTTGAGGCGCTGTATGATCTGGTCTTTGCACCGGGCCGGACGGCGCTGTCCTCTTACCGTCTGCGTGAGGGCGTGCCGACGGTGGCCCCCTTGTGCCTGTGTCTGCGCGATGATGATGGCACGCTGGCCGCGGTGATCCGCTATTGGCCCGCGCTGATCGGCGAAGAGGACGTGCTGCTCTTGGGCCCCATCGCGGTGCATCCCACCCGGCAGGGTGAGGGCTTGGGCGGCCTTTTGATCAACGAAAGTCTGGCCAGCGCGCGCCGCCTGGGGTGGGAAAGGGTGCTACTGGTCGGCGATGCGCCCTATTACAGCCGGTTCGGCTTTCGGCGGTTGCAGGGCGTGGTGATGCCGCCCCCCACCAACCCAGACCGCGTGCTGGGGCTGGAGTTGAAGGCGGGGGCGTGGGCGGGGATCACCGGCCCGGTCAGCAAAGCGACCTGAGATCGTGCGGCGAGCCATTGATCCACCACGATTTCCCCCCATATCATGGCACATGACAACAGCCCCCTCCGCCTTGCCAGTGCCCTTGTCCGCCGCCGACCCGGAGGCGCAGATTGCCGCCTTGGTGCTGCGCCATGCACGGGCCAATGGTCCGGTGATGGCGCTGGTCACACGCCTTGGTGGGCGGTTTGAGCGGCAGTTGGCGCTGATTCCCCCATCCCTGAAGGCGCGGATCGGGCAGGTCACGGAAAAAGCGCTGGCCACCGCCTGGGGCGTCGCGGGCGCGCGGGCGTTGCCAAAGGGAGGCAAGCACCTGTCGATGGCCGCCGCCGTGGTCAGCGGGGCCGCGGGCGGGGTCGGCGGGTTGGCAACGTCGGTCGCCGAACTGCCGGTCAGCGTGACGGTGATCCTGCATGCCATCCGGCAGCAGGCGATTGCGGCCGGCTATGATCCCGACACCCCGCGGATTCGCGCCGAATGTCTGCAGGTGTTCGCCGCGGGCAGCCCGCTGGCGGCTGATGACGGCATCGACACCGCCTTTGTCTCGGCCCGGCTGACGCTGACCGGCCCGGCGCTGCAAAAACTGATCTCTGTTGTGGCGCCGAAACTGGCCGCGGTGATGACGCAAAAACTGGCCGCGCAGGCGGTGCCGGTTCTGGGTGCGATCACCGGGGCCGCCCTGAACGCCGCCTTCCTGCGCTATTACAGCGAGATTGCCGCGATCCGCTTTGCCCTGTTGCGGCTGGCCGACCAGCATGGCGATGTGCGGATCTTGCAGGCCTTTCGCGATGCTACCCAGCCCGCGCCACTGAACCGGGCGTGACCCGTCTCAGCCCCTTCATCTTGGCCCAAATACTCGGGGGAGTGTGAAGGGCTGGGCCAATCACCTGGCAAAAGACCGACGACCGCTGGGTCGTGCAATGTCGTCAGCCGGGCTGGCTGGCCAGCCACTGCATCAAGGCCGGACGCGCGCTTTCGTCGCCGTCTTGCCGGGCGCGGTCAATCACGGCTTTGACTTGGCGCAGATCTACCCTCCGGATCAATGCCTTGACCGGTCCGATCGAGGCCGGTCGCATCGACAGGGCCGGGATGCCCAAAGAGGTCAGAGCCAGTGCCTCGATCGGGCGGCCCGCGTCTTCGCCACAAAAAGACAGCGCCGTGCCGGATGCCGCACACCGCGCCACGATCAGTTCCAGAAACGCCAGGAACGACAGGTTCAGCGTGTCATAGCGTTTGCGGACCCGTTCATTCTCACGGTCGGCGGCAAAGAAGAACTGCTTCAGATCATTGCCGCCGATCGACACAAAATCCACCAGATCGAAGAATGATTGTGGCGCATAGGCCAGACTGGGCGTCTCGCACATCGCGCCGATTTCCAGCGTCTCTGGCACCGGATGATCCAGTGATTTCTCACGGTGGATTTCGCGCAGGACATGGGCGCGGGCCTGCTGGAATTCGCCCATTTCGGTGATGAAGGGAAACATCACCGACAGGGGCCGCCCGGCCGCGGCGCGGATCAGCGCCTGCACCTGCATCCGCAACACGCCCGGCTTGTCCAAGCCCACCCGGATCGCGCGCCAGCCCATCGCCGGGTTAGGCTCGTCATTCGGCTTCATATAGGGCAGCACCTTGTCCGACCCTATATCCAGCGTGCGAAAGGCCACCCGCCGCCCGCCTGCCGCATCCATGACGCGGGCATACAGCGCCGCCAACTCGGCCCGCTGCGGCATCTTGTTGCGGATCAGGAACTGCAATTCGGTGCGAAACAGCCCCACGCCATCGGCGCCGGACCCCTCCAGACTGGGCAGATCGGCCATCAGGCCCGCATTCATCTGCAGGCTGATCGTGGTGCCGCATTTTGCCGTGGCGGGCAGACCGCGCAGACTGGCGTAGCGCTTTTGCGCCTCGGCTTGCATGGCGACCTTGTCGCGAAAAGCGCGGGCGATGGTTTCCTCGGGGCGCAGATGCACCGTGCCTTGATCGCCGTCGATCAGGATATGGTCGCCGTTCAGTGCCTCTTGGGTGATGCGGCCAGCATGGATCACCAAGGGAATCGCCAGCGCGCGGGCGACAATCGCCGCGTGGCTGCCGACAGAGCCCTCTTCCAGCACCACGCCGCGCAATTTGCGGCCATATTCCAGCAATTCCGCCGGGCCGATGTTGCGCGCCACCAAAATCGGGTTGTCGGGCATCTCGGCACCGGTGTCCTTGCCCTGACCGGTCAGGATCCGCAGCAGGCGGTTCGACAGGTCATCCAGATCGGACAGACGTTCGCGCAGATAGGCGTCGGGCACCTGCTCCATCCGGGCACGGGCGGCCGATTGTTCCTTTTCCACCGCAGCCTCGGCCGACAGACCCAGCATGATGTCCTCTTCCATCCGGCGCAGCCATCCGCGCGACTGGGCGAACATCCGGTAGGCCTCCAGAACCTGCTTTTGGTCCTTGTCCAGCTGTTGCGCCTCTAGCAGATCGTCGATCGAGACGCGCAAGACGCCCACCGCGCCGCGGATGCGGTCAATCTCGGCCAGAGGGTCATCGGCGACCGGGTTGGTCACCACCACCCGCGCCTCATGCAGCCAGACCCGGCCTTCGGCGGCGCCCTCTTGTCCGGTTCCACCGCGGATCATCACCGGCTGCTTGTGCAACGCCGTCAGCCCGCCATCCTCGCCGACAAAAGCGCCCAGCTCGGTCATCTCGGCCAAGACCATGGCCACGACCTCCACCGCATAAACCTCATCTTCGGAAAAGCCGCGGGCGGTTTTTGACTGCACCACAAGGACGCCCAGCTTTTCGCCCACCCGCTGGATTGGCACGCCCAGGAACGACGAAAGAATCTCTTCGCCGGTTTCCGGCATGAAACGAAAGCCCTTTTCATTGGGCGCATTGGCGGTGTTCACCGGGGTGCCAAAGCGGGCAACCCGGCCGACCAGTCCCTCGCCCAGGCGCATCCGCGTCTTGTGGACGGCGTCTTTGTTCAGCCCTTCGGTCGCGCAGAGTTCCAGCGTTTCAGGGTCACGGAACAGATAGATCGAGCAGACATCGGTGCCCATGGAGTCTGCGATCAGATGGGTGATGCTGTCCAGCCGGTCCTGCCCCTTACCGGGCACAGCAAGGACGTCGCGCAGGCGCCGCAACAGTTTGCGGCTTTCGCTTTCGGTGCGTTCTGGCATCGGCGCTTTCTGCGAAAGGGTAAGGGTCTCAGGTCGTTATAAGCGGGATGGCCACAAAAAGGGAAGGAAAACGCACCGCCGGGCAGAACAAACCCGCCGGTGGCGTGCGGTCTGCCCGGAAATCGGGCAGGGGGGCAGCGTGCAGGTGGCCCGGCCTCAGACCTTGTCCAGCTCGAACACGTCATGCAGGGCCTGCACGGCCAGTTCCATGTATTTGCGGTCGATCAGCACGGAAATCTTGATCTCGGATGTGGCGATGACCTTGATGTTGACGTTCTCAGCCGCCAGGGCTGCGAACATCTTGGCCGCGACGCCGACCTGGCTGCGCATGCCGATGCCGACGACCGAGACTTTGGCGACATCGGTATCCACCACCAGATCGTCAAACGAGATCTCGCCCGAGGTCTGCGCCTCTTCCATTGCCTTGCGGGCGCGCGGCACCTGATTGACCGGCACCGAAAAGGTCATGTCGGTGACAGCCCCCGCGCCGGGCCCCGACCCGTTTGCAACCTTGTCCGAGATGTTCTGAACGATCATGTCCACATTCACCCCCGCCTCGGCCAAGGGGCCGAAGATGGCGGACGCGACGCCGGGGCGGTCGGCTACGTTCAACAGGGTCATTTTGGCTTCGTCGCGCGAATAGGCGACGCCGGAGACGACTTTGCTTTCCACGATTTCCTCCTCGGAGCAGACCAGCGTGCCACTGGTCTCGTCGGTATCATCAAAGGACGACAGCACGCGCAGGCGCACCTTATAGCGCATGGCCAGTTCGACGGATCTGGTTTGCAACACCTTGGCACCCAGAGAGGCCAGTTCAAGCATCTCTTCATAGGCGATGCGGTCCAGCTTGCGCGCCTTGGTGGCGATGCGCGGGTCGGTGGTGTAGATGCCATCGACATCCGTGTAGATGTCGCACCGCTCGGCCCCGAAGGCAGCGGCAAAAGCGACGGCGGTGGTGTCACTGCCGCCACGGCCAAGGGTGGTGATGCGGCCCTCATGGCTGACGCCCTGAAAGCCAGCGATCACGGCGACCCTGAAACCTTCGGAGAATTTCGCATCCAGATTGGCGCGCGGGATCGACATGAACCGCGCCGAGCCATGCGCCGAGGTGGTGTTGATCGGCACTTGCCAGCCCTGCCAGCTGCGGGCGGGCACATCCATTTCCTGCAAGCGCAGCGCCAACAGCCCGGCGGTAACATTTTCTCCACTGGACACCACGGCATCATATTCGCGTGCGTCATACAGTTTCGACGTGGTCTCGACCCAACCGACCAGCTCATTGGTCTTGCCCGACATGGCGCTGACGATAACGATGACGTCATAGCCACGCTCGACCTCGGCGCGAACTTTGCGCGCGACGTTTTCAATGCGCATCAGGTCGGCCACCGAAGTGCCGCCGAATTTCATCACCAGAAGCGGCATGGAGACCCTCCCGCGGCCCTACAAATCCGCGGGTTTCTTATGCGGCGGCGGGGGCGGGCGCAAGGCCCTAACGTGCGGGGGGGCAGGTCAGTCCAGCCGGTAATTCACCGGGGCCAGTGGCGCAGGCGCGGGTTCGTCCAGATGCGGGGCCAGACTGATTTCGGCGGCGCGGCAGATTGCATCCAGCGGCAGGGTGTTGGCAGTGGTGCCAAAGGGGTGGGCCAATTCTTCGGTCACCTCGGCCAGACCGAAAAAGGTATAGGCGACGATCACGGTAAAGGCGGGCGTCAGCCAGCCCGCCGGATCCAGCAGCGCCAAGGGCAGCAAAAGGCAGTAGAGCCAGCTGGTGCGGAAAACCAGCAGCGAATAGACAAAGGGCAGCGGCGTGGCGCGGATGCGTTCGCACCCCGCCTGCGCCAGCGCGATCGCTGCCAGCCGGTTGGCCAACGCGCGCGCACCAAAGCCGTCCAGCCGCCCCGCCCTGCGTTCAGCGGCCAAAAGGCGGGCCATGGCGTCCAGTGTGGCGTCGGGGGTTTCAGGTCCCGGCGCAGGCTGATCGGAGGGCAGCCCGCGCAAGGCGCAGCGGTGCAGATGCAGGAACCGGCGCATCAGGCGCAACAGATCCTGCCGCGCCGGGGCGGCATCCAGAAACAACTCGGCCTCACGTGCCAGACTGCGGGTATCGGCCAAAAGGCCCCCCCACAGCCGTCGCGCCTCCCACCAGCGGTCATAGGCGGCGTTGTTGCGAAAGCCCAGGAACAGCGACAGCGCGACACCGAAAACGGTAAAGGGGGTAGCGCTCATATGCGGCAGGGGGGTGATGTGGCGATCCCACAGCAGGATGGCGCTGGCAAAAGCGGCGACAACGGCCAGTTGCGGCGCGATATGCGGCAAAACCGATCCGCGCATGGCGAACAACAGTTCCTTCAGGCCGGGTTTGTCTCGGACGATCATGGCGGCCCCTTGCAGTGCTGGCGGCCACATTGGCAAGCGACGCGCGGTATCGCAAGAGAGCGTGGGTTAAAGCGCGCGCCAGCCGATGTCGCGGCGGCAAAAACCCTGCGGCCAGTCAATGGCATCAACCATTGCATAGGCGGCAGCACGGGCCTGCGCCAGACTGTCGCCGCGCGCGGTGACGTTCAAGACCCGCCCGCCGGCGGCGGTGATCTGGCCATTCACTGCACGGGTTCCGGCGTGAAAGACCATGTGGCGGCTGTCCTCTCGCAGGGCGTCCAGCCCCCCGATCACGCCGCCCTTGGCATAATCTCCGGGATAGCCCTGTGCCGCCATCACAATGCTGATCGCGTGATCATCGGCCCAGGCGACCTTGGCGCTGTCCAGGTGCCCCTCGGCGCAGGCCAGCGTCAGGTCCAGCGCCTGCGCGCCCAGCCGCATCATCAGCACTTGTGTTTCAGGGTCGCCAAAGCGGCAGTTGTATTCGATCAGCCGGGCCTGCCCGTCCTTGATCATCACCCCCGCGAACAGCACGCCCTGATAGGGGGTGCCGCGCCGGGACATCTCTTGGATCGTGGGGGTAATGATCTGGCGCATCACCTGATCTTGCACCGCAGGCGTCATCACCGGCGCAGGGGAATAGGCCCCCATGCCGCCGGTATTTGGGCCGGTGTCGCCGTCGCCCACCCGTTTGTGATCCTGCGCAGACCCGACGGGCAGGGCATGCGTGCCGTCGCAGAGAACGAAAAAGCTGGCCTCTTCACCCTCCATGAATTCTTCAATCACCACCTCGGCACCTGCGACGCCAAAGGCACCGCCAAAGATCTCGTCAATCCCGGCCAGCGCCTCGGGCAGGGTCATGCCCATGATCACGCCCTTGCCGGCGGCCAGACCATCGGCCTTGATCACCAAGGGCGCGCCCTTTGCCTGCACATAGGCGCGGGCGGCACCGGCATCAGTGAACCGGGCGTATCCGGCGGTGGGGGCACCGCAGGCGTCGCAGATTTCCTTGGTGAAGGCCTTTGACGCCTCCAGCTTCGCGGCAGCGGCAGAGGGGCCGAAGGTCAGGATACCCGCCGCGCGGGTGGCATCGGCGACGCCTGCCGCCAGCGGGGCCTCTGGCCCGATAATGACGAAATCAATGGCGTTTTCTTCGCAAAACCCCACCACGGCCGGGCCATCCAGAATGTCGATACTGGCCAGTTCTGCCATCTGGGCGATGCCCGCATTGCCGGGGGCGACGATCAGCCGATCACATTTCGGGTTCTGCTTGATCGCCCAGGCCAAGGCATGTTCGCGCCCGCCGCCGCCAAGGATCAGGATGTTCATAGGTGCCCCCGCTGCCCGTTTCCCGGCTTTTAGGGGCTGGCTGTTCGGGGGGCAAGCATCTTGCGTCTGTGGCGGGGTGCGGGCAGGCTGGCGCGGTGATTCACGTGGAGGTTGAAGATGATACGCCGTGCTTTCCTGTTGTCGCTGGCATCGCTGGCGCTGGCCCCGGTCTTGGGCGCGCAAGAGGTTGCGCCGTTCAACGCGGTCGCCCTGCGCCGCGCCTATGACGCTCTGCCCGCCGCGGGCCGCAAAAAGGCGCAGGAAGAACTGCAGATCGCAGGCCTTTACAACGGCGCGCTGGATGGCCGCTATGGGCCAGGAACCGAGCGGGCGCTGGCGGCGGGTGCCGGGTTCATTGCCTTCAATTCGCGCAACACGGTGGTGCCGGATCTGTTGACCGACGCCGGAATTGCCGCCTTTCTGGGCGCGCTGAGCACGGGCGGAATGGCGGCCTATCTTTATGGCGAAGGCGGTGAATGCGACAGTTGCTGATGTGCGGGGCTGACGGCGGGTTCCTTGCGTTGCGCGGCCAGCCCGGATCGGGCAGAAAGGGCGCATGGATCTGATCGACGATATCGCCCCCACCCCCGGCAACAGCCCGGAATATACTGTGTCCGAGCTTTCGGGCGCGGTGAAACGGGTGATCGAGGGCGAATTCGGCATGGTTCGCGTGCGCGGCGAGGTTGGGCGGGTCAGCCGTCCGGCCTCGGGGCATCTTTACTTTGACCTGAAGGATGACCGCAGCGTGATTGCCGCGATCAGCTGGAAGGGGCAGGTCGCCAAGATGCAGGTCCGGCCTGAAGAGGGGATGGAGGTCATCGCCACGGGCCGAATGACCACCTTTCCCGGCCAATCCAAGTATCAGCTGATCGTCGAGGATGTGGCCCCGGCAGGGGCCGGCGCCTTGATGGCGATGCTGGAAAAACGCAAGGCGGCTTTGGCGGCCGAAGGGCTGTTTGATGCGGGGCGAAAACGGCCCATTCCCTATCTGCCGCAGGTGATCGGCGTCATAACTTCACCCTCGGGCGCGGTGATCCGCGATATCCTGCACCGCTTGCGCGACCGCTTCCCGCGCCATGTGCTCTTGTGGCCGGTGGCGGTGCAGGGGCAGGCCTGTGCGGCAGAGGTGGCGGCAGCGATCCGTGGCTTCAATGCCTTGCCCGACGGGGGCGCGATCCCGCGGCCTGACGTGATCATTGTCGCGCGGGGCGGCGGGTCGCTGGAGGATCTGTGGGGCTTCAACGAAGAAATCGTGGTGCGGGCGGCGGCTGAGTCGGCGATTCCGTTGATCTCGGCAGTGGGGCATGAGACGGACACGACGCTGATCGACCATGCGGCAGATTTGCGCGCGCCCACGCCGACGGCGGCGGCAGAACTGGCGGTGCCGGTCAGGCTGGATCTGATGGCGGGGGTGGCCGATCTGGCGGCGCGGATGGCGCGCGGGGTGTCTGCTGGGGTGGAAA
>JBATPI010000108.1:0-2386 GCA_049291415.1 Paracoccaceae bacterium
CGTGGCCGAATGAGATGCAACGCAGAACCTTTGTATGGGGGGGCGGCAGTCTGACTGCCGCTCTGGTGCTCTCGCCCGGGTTGGTGCGTGCTGACACCGTGGTCGAGATTGCAATGACAGGTCGGCCCGACGGATCAAAGGTCTGGTTTGATCCCTACGGGGTGTTGATCCGGCCCGGCCAGACCGTCCGCTGGACCAACCTGGACAAGGGCAATTCGCACACCGCCACCGCCTATGCGCCTGAAAATGATGACCACCCGCGCCGCATTCCCAAAGGGGCGCAGCCCTTTGACAGTGACTATCTGCTGCCCGGGGCCAGCTTTGAGGTGACGCTGGATATCCCCGGCGTCTACGACTACTTTTGCATCCCGCATGAGATGGCCGGTATGGTCGGCCGGATCATCGTGGCCGATCCGGGCCAGACCGGGTTCACCGACTATCCTAACGACGGGTTGGACCCGATGGCGCTGGACGCGATCCCAAAGATTGCCGAAATCCTGACCAACGGTCCGTTGCGCCATCAGACAAAGTGACCGGCCTGAGCGGGGCTTGCGCCCCCCCCCCGCAGCGGTGACTTCAACCGGGACGAGCGGCAGGCCGGGATGCAAGGTGAGCCGCGCCCCCGCCATGCCACTGACGATCCGCGGTCAGTTCCCAATCACGACGCCGCAATCGGCTTTGCCTCTAAGGCGACGACGCGCCGGAAAGGTCCTGATCAGGGGTCTCGATCCGCCTGCCCCAGGTCTCGGTGCGGTTGCTGGCCAGTCGCGCATTTGCCAGATTGCGCCAGCTTTCGGGCAGGCCCAGCAGCACCGCGAATTCGGCCAGCGCGGCACGGTCCAGCGTGTCATGGTACAGGAGCCGGGTAACGCGGCTGAGCGTCCAGTGCGGATTGGGTCTGGACAGCAACATGCCGCTGTCGCCTGCAGCGATCAGCCCCTGTTCCAGCACCCGGAAATACCAGCCAGTCCGTCCGGTCTTCTGCACCAGCCACGCCATGTCCGGCCGGCCAAAGCGCAGGTTCAGCCGCCAGCAGGGTTGACGGCCCTGACTGACGTCGCACAGCGCCGCGCCGATCTGCCAGCGGTCGCCAAGGCAGATACCGGCTTCGTCGATGCCGCTGACCACCAGATTTTCACCAAACGCACCGGGAACGAACAGGCCCGCCTGCGCGGGCAGATCGGCGGCCCAAAGCGGCAAATTGCTGGTCGCATAGGCGTGGATCGCCTTGTCCGGTCCGCCGTGATGGCGCGTATCGCCCTGTTCGTCACCGTTGATCCCGCCCGGGGTCGCCATCACCGGGCCAGTGACGGGCTGCTTGTCGATGCCGCTGGGCACCGCATTCGGCCCCAGCGCGCCGACGCGACCCACGCGCACCTCTGCTACGTTGAATCCGTCAGTCATGGTGCCCCGTCCTGCTCTGCCACCAGCGCCATGATCTGGGCACCCAGACCCATGTCCGGCACGGTGCCGAAATGGCGCGCCCGCACCTGCCCCTGCCGGTCGAACAGCAGAAGGGTCGGCGTACCCTCCAGTCCCCAGGCGGCCATGGTGCGCGGCATTGGGCCGGTGCCAGGCGCATCCACTGCCACCGGAAAGGTGATGCGATATTCATGCAAGAACGCCCGCAGACTGACCGGCGTCATGGCGGCGTGATGCTCAAAAACCGAGTGCAGGCCGATCACTGCCACATCTTCTTTGGCAAAGGTCTGGGCGATGCGCAGCACCTGCGGCAGGCCATGGCTGACACAGCCGGGGCAAAGCATCTGGAACACCTCGACCGCCAGCACGCAGCCGTGAAAATCGGCCAAACCCAACGCCTTGTCAGAGTTCAGCCACTCGCTGGCATAAAGTTCGGACCCCATGGTTGCTGCTCCTCACCTGCAGTTTCGCGGTTTTTACGACCCGGTCAAATCTTCCCGCCGCTTGCGCCTGGTGTTGCAGATACCAGCCGCCAGCGGGAGAGGTCAGTGGTGATGCGGCGACAGATCGCGGGCGCGCGCCGGGCGCTGCAGACCGCCGCCGGCGATCCATTCCCGCGTGGTTTCTTTCGCACGGGCAATCAGCTGCTCTGCGGCGCTGAAATCATAAGGTGAGACGGCGAGGGGGCAGAGTGCAGGCGCAAGATGCACCTCGATCCCTTCGGGCATGGCCTCGATCTCGTGCATCAGTTGCCACGAGATCAGCAAGGTGATTGCATGCAGAATCCGCGCGATCGCCCCCTTTGGCGGCCCGTCCAGCGCGCAGGCATAGCCGGTGGGCAAGACGATAATCCGGCTGGCACCGAGGGTGACGGCAACGCGCAGCGGCGTGTTTGCGGCGATTGCGCCATCCATCAGGTCCTGCCCGCCGATAGAGACCGGTGGAAAGATCCCTGGCACGGAGG
>JBATPI010000109.1:0-5936 GCA_049291415.1 Paracoccaceae bacterium
GTCGGGCGCAACCCTGCCGCCGCCAACCGCACCTGCGATGCAGGCCGGGCCGGGGTTTGGCGGCCATGCCATCGGGGCCAGCTTTGGCCTGTTCCCCGCCGCCGCGCTGCGCCAGATTGCGAAAGCCACGACGCAGGCGATCCGCGTGACGCCGTTCCGCCTGCTGCATCTGCGCGACGCCGATCTGGCGGGGCTGACCCACGCGGATCTTATCCTGTCGCCAAACCCTGGTCTTGGGGCGATCCACGGCTGCACCGGCGCACCGGGCTGCCCGCAAGCCAGCGTTCAAACCCGCACAACCGCGCGCGCTCTGGCCGCCTTGTTGCCTGCCGGACAAAGCCTGCATGTCTCGGGCTGTGCCAAAGGCTGTGCGCTGCAAGGCCGGGCGGATTTCACGCTGATCGGACGAGGTGGCCGCTTTGATCTTGTCCGCAATGGCACCGTCAATGACCCGCCTGTGCAGCGCACCCTTTCGCCCGATGACCTTCCCCTGATCTTTGGACCTGACCATGCCCTATAAATATAAAACCGATGGTGAGGCGATCTATCGCCAGTCCTTTGCGATGATCCGGGCCGAGGCGGATCTGACCGGCTTTGACCCCGCTGATGAGCAGGTGGCGGTGCGCATGATCCATGCCGCCGGCATGGTCGGCCTTGCGGCGCATATCCGCTTTTCCCCCGGCTTTGCCACCGCCGCGCGCCTTGCGCTAGAGGTTGGCGCGCCCGTTCTGTGCGATGCGCGGATGGTCAGCGAAGGCATCACCCGCACCCGCCTGCCCGCCGCAAACCCGGTGATCTGCACCTTGCACGACCCCGGCGTCGCCCCGCTTGCGGCCGATATGCGCAACACAAGGTCCGCCGCTGCGTTGGAATTGTGGCGGCCACATCTGGCGGGTGCCGTGGTGGCAATCGGCAATGCGCCAACCGCGCTGTTCCATCTGCTGAACATGCTGGAGGATCCGGCCTGCCCAAGGCCTGCGGCAATCATCGGCTGCCCGGTGGGGTTTGTGGGCGCAATGGAAAGCAAGGACGCGCTTTGGCAGGCGCAACCCGTGCCCTGCTGCATCGTGGCGGGGCGCTTGGGCGGCAGTGCCATCACCGTCGCCGCCGTGAATGCTCTGGCGAGCCGCATCGAATGACGCAGGGCATCATTCATGGTGTGGGCCTTGGCCCCGGTGCAGTTGATCTACTCAGCGTGCGGGCCGACCGCTTGGTGCGCCGCGCGCCCCACATCGCCTTTTTCCGCAAGGAAGGCCGCGCAGGCCGCGCGCGCAAGATCGTGGACGGTATGCTGCGCGACGATGTAACCGAATTCGCCATGGAATACCCGGTCACCACCGAGATTCCGCTGGAAGACCCGGCCTATAACGCCGCCCTTTCGGCCTTTTACGCCCATTGCGTCGCCCATCTGCGCGCCCTGTCTGCGGCGGGTCAGGATGTGGTGGTGCTGTGCGAGGGCGATCCCTTCTTCTACGGCTCATTCATGCATCTTTACGCCCGGCTGAAAGACGACTGCCCGGTTCAGGTGGTGCCCGCGATCACCGGAATGTCGGCGGCCTGGACCTCGACCGGCCTGCCGATCACCTGGGGCGACGATATCCTGACCGTGCTGATGGGCACCCTGCCCGAGGCTGATCTGATCCGTGGCATGTCGGGGGCCGACGCCATCGTGGTGATGAAGATCGGGCGCAATATCGAAAAGGTGGTGGCGGCGTTGCAGGCCGCAGGCCGGTATGAGGCCGCCGTGCTGGTGGAATTCGCCAGCATGGAGGGCCAGCGCGTGACCCCCCTGCCGCAGGCGGTGGGGCGGATCACGCCCTATTTCTCGATCATCGTGGTGCATGGTCAGGGGCGGCGGCCATGACGGGGTGGCTGGTCATTGCCGGGCTTGGGCCGGGGTCTGACGCGATGGTCACGCCCGAGGTGACGGCGGCCTTGGCAGAGGCGACCGATGTGATCGGCTATAATCCCTATGTCGCGCGGGTTAGCCCGCGTCCGGGACTGACCCTGCATCCCTCTGACAACCGGGTTGAGATGGACCGCGCCCGCCATGCGCTGACCCTTGCTGCGGGCGGCGCGCGGGTGGTGGTGGTCAGTTCCGGCGATCCGGGCGTCTTCGCCATGGCCTCGGCGGTGTTTGAGGCGGTCGAGGCCGGAGATCCGCGTTGGTGCGAACTGGATATCCGCGTGCTGCCCGGCATAACCGCGATGTTGGCGGCAGCGGCACGGGCGGGTGCGCCCCTGGGTCATGACTTCTGTGTCCTGAACCTGAGCGACAATCTAAAGCCCTGGCCGGTGATTGAACGCCGCCTGCGGTTGGCGGTTGAGGCCGATTTCGCGATGGCCTTTTACAACCCGCGCTCGACCAGCCGGCCCGAAGGCTTTGCCCGCGTGCTGACGGTCTTGCAGCAGACCTGCGCCGATGCCCGCCCGGTGATCTTTGCCCGCGCGGTATCAACCCCGGAGGAGGTGCTGCGCGTGGTGCCCCTGCCCGACGCGCGCCCCGAGATGGCCGACATGCGCTCCATGGTGATCGTGGGCTCATCGCGCACGCGGGTCATTCCGCGCGACAGCGTGCCATTTGTTTATACGCCAAGGTCTATCCCGAAATGACGCAGCCAATCCAGCACGGCAGCCCCCGATCCGACCTCATCGCGGGGCGGAATAGCCGGGCGGTCGATCATCAAAACCGGCAGGCCCAGCACGCGGGCGGCACTGATCTTGGCCATGGCCCCGGTGCCACCTGCGTTTTTCGACACGATCAGCGTGATGCGGTGATCTTGCAGCAGCGCCCTGTCGCCGTCTGCGGAAAACGGGCCGCGCGCGATCAGGGCCTGGTAGTTTGGAAATGGCAAGGGCGCCCTGAGCGGGTCAACCAGACGCAACAGGTGGAAATGTTGCGGATGGGCCGCAAAGGCATCCAGATTCATGCGACCGACGGCCAGAAACACCCGCTCGGCCGGGCGCTCCAGCGCCGCGACCGCCGCCGGAATATCGGGCACGACCTGCCAGTCATCCCCGGCTTCGCGCTGCCAGGCCGGGCGGGTCAGCGCGATCAGCGGCGTGCCGGTGGCGGCACTGGCCTGCACGGCATTGGCGCTGATGGTGTCGGCAAAGGGGTGGGTCGCGTCGATCAGATGGGTGACGCGATGGGCACGGATGTAATCGGCCAATCCCGACGCCCCGCCAAAGCCGCCTACCCGCTGCGGCAAGGCCAAGGGGGCGGGATCTGCCACCCGCCCCGCCAGACTGACGGTGGCGGCAAGACCAAGGTCTGCAAGGCTGCGGCACAGGGCGGCGGCCTCTGTCGTGCCGCCGAGGATCAGAAGGTTCGGCGGCATGGTTGAAACCCCGTGGCTGACAATCATCGGACTGAGCGAAGATGGACCACAGGGCCTGCCCCCTGCAAGCCGTGATGCCTTGCGGCAGGCCGAGGTGGTGATGGGCCCGCCCCGCCATCTGGCGCTGCTGGGCGGTATCGCGGCCCAGCAGATCGAATGGCCAGTGCCCTTTGCCGATGGCCTGCCGCTGCTGATGGCGCTGCGGGGGCGACGGGTGGTGGTGTTGGTCTCGGGCGATCCGTTCTGGTTCGGGGCGGGCAGCGTGATCGCGGCGCATCTTGCGCCGGGCGAATGGCAGGCGATGCCCGCGCCATCCACCTTTTCGCTTGCCGCTGCGCGGCTGGGCTGGCGGTTGGAAGATACCCTGTGCCTGGCGTTGCACGCCGCCCCCCTGACCCGGTTGCGCCCGCATCTGGCACCCGGCGCGCGCGCAATCGTCCTGTTGCGCGACGGGCAGGCGTTGCAGGATCTGGCCGGTTGGCTCTGCGCTCAGGGCTTTGGTGATACCGACATGACGGTGCTGGAAGCACTGGCTGGCCCGCGTGAGCGGATCACAGAGGCGGTGGCGCGCGCCTTGCCAGTGCAGGAGTTCGCGCATCCACTGTGCGTGGCGCTGGAATTTGCGGGCGAGGGCGCGGCCCTGCCGCGATGCAGCGGGCTTCCCGAAGGCTTCTTTGAGTCCGACGGTCAGATCACCAAACGCCCGATCCGCGCGCTGACCTTGTCGGCGCTGCAACCGCAACCGGGGCTCTTGTTGTGGGATATCGGCGGCGGGTCCGGCTCTGTCGCCATTGAATGGCTGCTGGCGCATCCGACGACCCAGGCGATTGCATTTGAGCCCCGCGCCCACCGCGCCGCCACCATCCGCCGCAATGCAGACGGGTTGGGTGTGGACCGTTTGCAGATCGTCGAAGGGCGCGCGCCCGAGGCGCTAGCGGGGCAACCGTTGCCCGATGTGATCTTTGTGGGCGGCGGGCTGTCGCAGGGTCTGCTGGACCATCTGTCCGCCATACTGGCCAAAGGCACACGGCTGGTGGCCAATGCCGTCACGCTGGAATCCGAGGCGCTGCTGGCCATGGCGCAGGCCCGTCTGGGCGGCACCCTGCTGCGGTTTGAACTGGCCGAGGCGGCACCTTTGGGCACGAAACGCGGCTGGAAGGCCAGCTATCCGGTGGTGCAATGGGCGGTGGTGCTGTGATCGTGGCTGGATTAGGGTTCAGGGCGGGGGCCAGCGTGGACAGCCTGCACGACGCGCTGGCGCGGGCCGCGGCAGACCATTCGCCCGACTGTCTGGCAACGGCGGCGGACAAGGCGGTGGCCCCGGCGTTTCAGCGGTTGGTGGCCGAGACGCGTCTGCCCTTTCACGCCATTTCTGCCCCCGATCTGTCCGCCGTAAAAACCCCCACCCAAAGTGCTGCCGCACAGGCCAGCCATGGGACTGGCAGCGTGGCCGAGGCCGCGGCTCTGGCCGCCGCGGGCCCCGGCGCGCGGCTATTAGCCCCGCGCGCCATCTCATCCGACCGCCAGGCGACCTGCGCCCTGGCTATGAAAGCAGACCCATGACCGTTCATTTCATCGGCGCCGGACCCGGCGCGCCAGACCTTTTGACCCTGCGCGGCCGCGATCTGATCGCAGCTTGCCCGGTCTGTCTTTATGCCGGATCGCTGGTGCCCGAGGCGGTGCTGGCGCATTGCCCCATGGGCGCGCGGATCGTGAACACCGCGATGCTGGATCTGGACGCGATCATCGCAGAAATCCGCGCCGCCGATCAGGCGGGCCTTGACGTCGCGCGGTTGCATTCGGGCGATCTGTCGGTCTGGTCGGCCATGGGCGAGCAGATCCGCCGCCTTCAGGCCGAGGGGATCGGTTTTACCGTCACCCCCGGCGTGCCGTCGTTTGCCGCCGCCGCCGCCGCCCTTGGGGCCGAACTGACGCTGCCGGGCGTGGCGCAATCGCTGATCCTGACACGGACGCCGGGGCGGGCCTCCACAATGCCGCCGAACGAGACGCTGGTAAATTTCGCGGCCACGGGGGCGACCTTGGCCATCCACCTATCCATCCAGAACGCGGATCAGGTCATCACCGATCTGATGCCGGTTTACGGCGCGGATTGCCCTATCGCCGTGGTCTGGCGCGCTAGTTGGCCCGATCAGCGCATTATCCGCACCACGATTGCCGGGCTGGCAGAGGCGATCCCCGAGGGGGTCACCCGCACGGCGCTTATTCTGGTGGGTCGGGTGCTGGAACCGGGCGGGTTCAGCGAAAGCTGTCTTTACGCGACGGACTACGACCGCCGTTACCGCCCGCAAACCGCTGACAGCCCTTGGGCAGACTGGAAAGATGGCAATGACTGACCTTGCGGGCCAAGGCCTTCCGGGCCTGATGATTTCTGCCCCGGCTTCGGGGACGGGCAAAACGACGGTCATGCTGGGCCTGTTGCGCGCGCTGGTCGAGGATGGGCTGACCGTGCAACCGTTCAAAAGCGGGCCGGATTATATTGACCCCGCCTTTCATCGGGCGGCCAGCGGGCGGGCCTCGTTCAATCTGGACACTTGGGCGATGGACGCGGCCCTGCTGGATGCGATTTCGGCGCAA
>JBATPI010000110.1:0-10872 GCA_049291415.1 Paracoccaceae bacterium
ATCTATGACATCGGGCTTGGCTTGAAATTCTGACCGCCGCACTCTGGCATCTACGACCATGGCCGCCCCGAAACGGGCGGCCATTTTGCCGTCATCCCTGCCCCAGCTTTGCCAGCCGCGCCGCGCGCAGTTGCGCGAAATCATCGCCTGCATGATAGCTGGACCGCGTCAGAGGTGTGGCCGAAACCATCAGGAATCCCTTGCCATAGGCAGCTTTTTCATAGGATTTGAACTCATCCGGCGTGACAAACCGGGCCACGCGATGGTGTTTGGGCGTTGGTTGCAGATACTGCCCGATGGTCAGGAAATCGACATCCGCCGCGCGCATGTCATCCATCACCTGGGTGACACCCTGGCGGTCTTCGCCCAGACCCACCATGATGCCCGATTTGGTGAACATGCTGGGGTCCAGTTCTTTCACCCGCTGCAACAGACGCAAGCTGTGGAAATAGCGCGCGCCGGGCCGCACCTCGGGATAGAGACCCGGCACGGTTTCCAGATTGTGGTTCAGAACGTCGGGACGGGCGGCGACCACGGCCTCCAGGGCAGATGAATCGGATTTCAAAAAATCAGGGATCAGCACCTCAATCGTGGTGCCGGGGCTGCGGTGGCGGATGGCGCGGATGGTCTGGGCAAAATGCTCGGCCCCACCATCGGCCAGATCGTCGCGGTCAACGGAGGTGACGACAACATGCTTCAGGCCCAGTTCCGACACGGCATGGGCGACGCGGCCCGGCTCAAACGTGTCCAAGGCGGTGGGTTTGCCGGTGGCGACGTTGCAGAAGGTGCAACCACGGGTGCAGATCTCGCCCATGATCATCATGGTGGCATGACCCGCCGACCAGCATTCTCCGACGTTGGGGCAACCGGCCTCTTCGCAGACGGTGACCAGCTTTTTCTCTTTCAGAATGTCGCGGGTCTTCTTGTAACCCTCGGACGTTGGCGCGCGGACACGGATCCAGTCGGGTTTTTTCGGCTGTTCCTGATCGGGGCGATGCGCCTTTTCGGGATGGCGCTCTTGCGGAATCTTGAGGTCGCGCACTGATTATTCCCCTTCCCGAGTATGCCCCCGAGCCATACTGCGAAATGATGCAATAGGCAACGTATCGGGCTGCGTCAGATGGACCGTAGCCCCGTTTTACGGACGCAGGACATGTAACGATCAGGAGTGGGTAATGAGTAAGTCTTTCATCGCAGAGGTGTTGGGAACGGCGATTTTGGTCACGTTCGGCTGTGGTGCTGCCGTGTTGATGGGCGCGCATATCGGCATGATGGGCATCGCACTGGCCTTTGGTCTGTCGATTGTCGCTGCTGCCTATGGTCTGGGCCAGATTTCAGGCGCGCATCTGAACCCGGCGGTCAGTCTGGGCGCGCTGCTGGCGGGGCGGATCACGCTGCCGACATTTGTGTCCTATGCCGTGGCGCAGGTGATAGGCGCCATCTTGGGCGCGCTGATCGTATATACCATCGCCTCGGGTCAGGCGGGTTATGACGTTGCGGTGAACGGATTGGGCCAGAACGGCTATGGCGAGGGCTATCTGGGTCAGTATTCGCTGATGGCGGCGCTGACCTTTGAGGTGGTGATGACCTTTGTCTTCGTCACCGTCATTCTGGGCGTCACCCAGACCAGCGCGCCCACCGTCATGGCCGGTCTGGCCATTGGTCTGACGCTGACCGGCATCCATCTGGTGGGCATCAATGTCACCGGCGTGTCGGTGAACCCGGCACGGTCGATCGGGCCGGCGCTGTTTGTTGGTGGCAAGGCGATGGCCGATCTGTGGCTGTTCATCCTGGCCCCGCTGGCGGGCGGTGCATTGGCAGGTATCGCGCACAAAGCCGGGTTTACCCGCGCGGAATAAGCGGTCTGGCGGCAGGCAATGCCGGACCGAAACGGCGGATGTGGGGAATCGCATCCGCCGTTTTCATTTGGCCTAGCCCATCAGAGGGCCGTGGCGGCCATAGGTGTCATCATAGTGCCGCCGCAGCCGCATCAATGCGATGCGCAAGACGATCTTGCCGGATCGCGCGGCCCAGCCCATCCGCCGCTCGGCCGTCTCGATGCCTTCCAGAAAGCAGCACACCCGTAGCGCCACATCGCCCAGACCCGGCCCCAGATCGCGCAAGGCGGCCGCCACACGGTCCCGTGCCTGGCCCGGCCCCTCGCCCGCACTGCCTTCGGGGCGAAAGCTGCCACGGTCACCGCCGGTCAGGAATTTCTCCCAGTTCTGCGCCACCCGCGGACCCATCTGACCCATCTCGAAATCTTCGCGCAGTCGTTCAGCTGCCTCAACCAGTGGCGCGTCCAGGAACGGCTTGCCGTCCTTGTCACGCCGCCGCCCCAAGATCGAAACCGGGCTCTCGGCCAGATTGTAGCGCAGCCGCCGGGGGCCGGCGTCATCCATCACCTGCCGTTCCCCCCAGACCCGGTGCTGACCGGCAAAGACGCTGGGCGCCTCGGCCATGCCGGGGGCCTTCGCCTGCTCATCCTGACGGCGGCGGTCGTCTTCCTCGATCATCCGGCGCAGGGCCGAGCGGCCGGCCGTGGTAATCTCATAGGTTGAAACGCGGCCCGCCTTGCGGCACTGGATCCAGTCTTTCAGCGTAAAGGCCTGCGCCACCGCCCGCTCAACCACCCCGGTGCGCGCCTGCCGCCCGTCGCCGAATTCGCGCATCACCACGGCCTTTTCCATGTCGGAGGCGATCGCCATCACCGCGCCGGGTTCGGCCAGGCGGCGCAGGATGCGGCGGCCTTCGCGCATCAGCGTGGCTTCATCAGTCATCATCGGAGCAGAGCGGAACAAGGCAGTCATGGCAGGGACATCCTTTCGGTCAGGGTCACAGAGAGGCAAAGTGTGGGCCAGGCGGGACAGGGCTTCGTCCATCAGGGGATCATCGCGGCGCATCTCGAACCGGCGCACCTGGCGCATCACGGTTGAAGCATTCAGCCCGACCTGCCTGGCCAGTGCGCGGATCGAGATGCCATCTTCGGTGTGACTGAGATAGAGGCGCACTTTGGCGGGCACCCAGTCGGGCAGGCGCAGTTGGGCGGACAGAGACAAACCGGTGATCCTGTGACTGAAAGACGTCTGATGCTGCGCGCATTCCGTTCGATTTTGAACAAATGCAACCTAGAAGTTAATTGGTTACCCCATCGTTAACTGATGCGATATTGAGGATAATTGTCGCTAATTCTTAAACAATTTGGAAACCTCCGTGCGCTGGAAACGACGGATATGCAACGCATGGTTGTGTCGGTGCAAGGTTTCTGCGGTTTTAGAAGGAGCCTGCCGATGTCCGATTTTCGTAAGACCCTGTCCACCATGCGCCGCCCGTCAATGCTGATGCGGGCCGCTCGGCTGGGCCTAGCCGATTACCAGCGCAAACCCTGGCTGAAACGCCTGACTCCGGGAGAAACCTCGCCGGAACGGACGGTTGCGTGGTTGATCTCGTCCGAAGAGCGGCTGGAAGAGACCCGGCTGCGGGGCGATGCGACCTATTCGTTCACCCGCCATATCGAGGTGCTGATCGCCCTGATCGCCGAGGTCAGCCTGTTGCGCCGCCCCCCGGTGACCTGAGCGGATGATGCGAAAAAGGCCCGCCCCGGGGTGATGGGGCGGGCCTTTGCATTGTTGCGTAAACGGAAACCTTTGTCGCCAAACCTACATGAATGCGTCGGGCATCTCTGACTTGCGCCGGGCCACATAGGCCTCCAGCTCTTCACGCTTGGCTTCATCCATTGCAGGGGCCTGATAGTCGCCCAGCATCTTCTTGACCCGGATCCCGGCCAGCGCTTGCGTGTCGCGCGCGCCCTCTTCGTCCCAGGTCTCGAATGGTTTGTAGTCGAACAGATCCGACCGCCAGAATGCTGACTTGAAGTTGTCCTGGGTATGCTGGCAGCCCAGATAATGGCCGCCCGGACCGACCTCGCGGATTGCACCCATGGCTTGGGCGTTTTCGTCCACCGATACCCCTTGGGCCAGATGGTGCAGCGTGCCCAGCTGATCGGCGTCCATCACGAATTTCTCGTAAGACGACACCAGACCACCCTCCAGCCAGCCACAGGCGTGCAGCATGAAGTTCACGCCCGACAGCAGCGCCATGTTCAGGCTGTTGGCCGATTCGTAGGCCGCCTGCGCATCGGGCAATTTCGATCCGCAAAATGCCCCGCCGCTGCGATAGGGCAGACCCAGCCGCCGCGCCAATTGCCCGGCACCATAAGTGATATGCGACGCCTCTGGCGTGCCAAAAGTCGGCGCGCCCGAGTTCATGTCGATCGAGGTCACGAAGGCGCCCATGATCACCGGCGCACCGGCCCGGATCAGCTGGGAATAGGCCACGCCCGCCAAGACCTCGGCCAAGACCTGGGTTAGTGTGCCCGCCACCGTTACCGGCGCCATCGCACCACCGACGATAAAGGGCGAAATGATCGCCGCCTGATTGGCCTTCGCAAACACTTCCAGCGCGCCCATCATGATGCTGTCGAACGTCAACGGAGAGTTGATGTTGATCAGGCTGGTCATCACCGTGTTCTGGTCAACAAAGTCCGACCCGAACAGGATCTTTGACATCTCGACCGAATCCGCCGCCCGCGACGGTTCGGTCACAGACCCCATATAGGGTTTGTCCGACAGCGTCATATGCGCCAGCAGCATGTCGAAATGCCGCTTGTTCACCGGCACATCGGTCGGCTCACAGACCGTGCCGCCGGAATGGTGCAGCCATTTCGACATATAGCCCAGTTTCACGAAATTCTGGAAATCGTGGATCGTGGCATAGCGCCGCCCCCCTGCAGCATCGCGCACAAAGGGGGGGCCGTAGACCGGAGCCAGCACCAGATTGCGGCCGCCAATTTCCACATTCCGTGCCGGGTTGCGGGCATGTTGGGTAAAGCTGCTGGGCGCTGTGGAGCAAAGTTTCCGCGCCAGACCGCGCGGGATGCGGACCCGTTCACCCTTTACATCGGCACCGGCGGCGCGCCACCGCTCCAGCGCCTCGGGGCTGTCAACGAAATTGACGCCGATCTCTTCCAGAACGGTCTCGGCGTTCCATTCGATGATCTGCAACGCCTCTTCATTCAGGATCTCGAAGTTCGGGATGTTGCGCTGGATGAAATGTGCGGTCTCAAATGACACCGCGGTGCGTTCAGCCCGCCGTGCCCCGCCACCGCCACCACGTGCCCTGCGTCCGCCGCCCTGTTCCAACTCGCTCATCATCGCCTCCGCAGCATGTATTTGTAGCCCTTATGCCGCCAAACCCCGGCCCCCCGCGCCCCGATTGCGTCACCTGCCCGCCAAAAGCGACACGCACGCCCGCGCGGCCAGCCCCCTTGCGAACCCGTCGCGCCCGCGCTACGCGAGGCCATGACACATCATGATCGCCTTCTCATCATCGACTTCGGCTCTCAGGTCACGCAACTGATCGCGCGACGGTTGCGAGAGTTGAATGTCTATTGCGAGATTCACCCGTTCAACCGGGTCGATGACGCCTTCCTGACGGCTTTCGCGCCCCGGGCGATCATTCTGTCAGGTGGCCCTGCTTCGGTCTATCAAGACAACGCGCCGATGCCGCCTGCAGGCGTGTTTACTGCGGGCGTGCCGGTTCTGGGCATCTGTTATGGCCAACAGGTGATGATGCATGTCTTGGGCGGTCACGTCGAAGGCGGGCACGGCACTGCCGAATTCGGCCGGGCCAAGGTGACGCCAATCGGCGACGCGCTGCCGCTGTTGCAGGGCTGGTTCACCAATGGTCCCGAACAGGTGTGGATGAGCCACGGCGACCATGTCTCCAGAATAGCACCCGGCTTTCAGGTCTATGGCACCTCGCCCAACGCGCCATTTGCGATCACCGCCGACATCGCGCGCCAGTTCTATGCCGTGCAGTTCCACCCTGAGGTGCATCACACCCCCAAGGGCGCGAAACTCTATGAGAATTTCATCCGTGCCGCCGGGTTCAAGGGCGACTGGACGATGGGCGCCTACCGGGATGAGGCGATTGCGAAGATTCGCGCGCAGGTCGGCGATGCCAAGGTGATCTGCGGGTTGTCGGGCGGGGTCGATTCCTCGGTCGCCGCCGTCTTGATCCATGAGGCGATCGGCGATCAGCTGACCTGCGTTTTCGTCGATCACGGGCTGCTGCGGCAGGGTGAGGCTGAACAGGTCGTCACCATGTTCCGCGATCATTACAACATGCCGCTGATCCATGCCGATGAAGCCGATCTTTTCCTTGGCGCGCTGGAAGGCGTGTCCGACCCCGAGGTCAAACGCAAAACCATCGGAAAACTCTTCATCGACGTGTTCCAGAAACACGCGCATGCCGTGGGCGGGGCGAAGTTCCTCGCGCAAGGCACGCTTTACCCCGATGTGATCGAATCGGTGTCGTTCAGTGGCGGTCCCTCGGTCACGATCAAAAGCCACCACAACGTCGGCGGCCTGCCGGAAAAGATGGGGTTGAAGCTGGTCGAACCGCTGCGCGAGCTTTTCAAGGACGAAGTCCGCGCTTTGGGCCGCGAGTTGGGCCTGCCCGCCGCCTTCATTGGCCGCCACCCCTTCCCCGGCCCCGGTCTGGCCATTCGCTGCCCCGGAGAGATCACGACGGAAAAGCTGGACATCCTGCGCCGCGCCGATGCCGTCTATATCGACCAGATCCGCAAGCATGGTCTGTATGATGAGATCTGGCAGGCCTTTGCCGCCATCCTGCCGATGAAAACCGTCGGCGTGATGGGCGACGGGCGCACCTATGACTTTGCGCTCGCCTTGCGCGCGGTCACATCGGTTGATGGCATGACGGCGGATTATTACCCCTTCACCCATGATTTCCTGGGCGAAACCGCCACGCGGATCATCAACGAAGTCAAAGGCATCAACCGGGTGTTTTACGATTGCACCAGCAAACCCCCCGGCACGATCGAGTTGGAGTGACGTGGGTCGACTTAACTGCATGTTAACCATCCCGATCCAGACTTCGGTTTGTGAGGGGGGCCGATATGGATGAAGGTTTTCGGAACTGGGCGGCGCAGGGGCTGTCATCCAACTCATTGAATTCCTACCTAAGCGGGTTGCGCTCCTTAGAGACCGCCTATGGCGATCTGGATGCCGCCTACAGCACCGACTGTTTCGCGGCCGTGTTCAAGGATTTGACCTACACTGCCACAGATGATCGTGCCGGGCGCCCAAACCCATCGCGCGTGCCGATCCAACGCAATCTGATGAAACAGCTTTCAAACCTGCGCAGCCATCTAAGATTCTATGAAAGCTACAAGGAAGGCGCGGGCAACGGTTTGATCGATGCTGCGGAGAGCCCGGTCATGAATGACCTCGACCAGTCGGATGGCACAGACCCGCCCGCCCTTTCTCTGGAACGCGATCTCGAGCGCGCCCTACGCGCAGATATCGGCCAGATCGAGACCGGGCTGCAGATCATCGACGGCGGCGTACAAACCACGGTCGCGTCAGGCCGCATCGATATACTTGCCCGGGATGCAAGACAGCGCCGCGTTGTGATCGAGCTAAAGGCTGTCCGCGCCCCGCGCGACGCTGTAGCGCAGGTTCTGGCCTATATGGGTGATATTTCCGGCGAAACCGATGCAGATGTCCGGGGAATGCTGATCGCGCCTGATTTCGATCCCAAGGCGCTGTCCGCCGCCCGCATGGTGCCGTCCTTGGAACTGAAACGCTTTACCTTTAAATTCAGCTTTGAACCGGTCGGCAAGCCGGAATGATAACCGTCACCGGCCATCTGATTGCCGCCACAGAGGCCGAGGCCGATCTGGTCCGGCGCTATCTGCCCGACCATATCAGGCTGTCGCGCGCCGAACCCGGCTGCCTGACCTTCAACGTCGATCCAACCGACGATCCACTGGTCTGGCGGTTGGACGAGACCTTTGCCGATCACGCGGCATTTGACGCCCATCAGGCCCGCACCCGTGCCAGCCCATGGTTCACCGCCACGGCGGGCCTGAAGCGCGATTTTCACGCCTCAGGTGCCTGACGATCAGAACTTCCCGCGCCGCGCCAGATCGGTCAGCGCATGGCGGGGGCTGGGAACCTCACGCGCCTGAAGGGCTTCGGGCAATGCCTCAGCCGGGCCTTGGTGACCCACGGCAACCACCGCCCGCAGCGAATGCCCCTTTGGCAAGGCCACGGCCTGCGCCATTGCCGCGTGGTCAAACCCGGCCATCGCATGCGCCACCAGACCGTCGGCCTGCGCCTGCAGGGCCAGCGCCATCCAGGCCGCGCCGGCATCAAAGGCCGCATAATGGTTGGGCGCATCGGTCCCGTCCTTGGCGATCACGGTGTCCTTGGTGGCCACGACGATCAGCGCCGCCGCGTCGCCCGCCCAAGTGGCGTTGGACGGCACCAGCGCGTCGCGGATCCGTGCAAAGCCCTCATCGCCGCGCAGTGCCCAGACAAAGCGCCAGGGCTGATGGTTCGACGCCGAAGGCGCAAAGCGCGCCGCCTCCAGTAGCGTCAACAGCTGCCCTTCGCTGATCTCATCGGCCGCAAAGGCGCGTGGCGACCAGCGGGCGGGAAACATCGGCTGAATGGCGTGGTCAGGGCGGCGGGTCGGCGGCAGGGCGTAGCTCATCAGGGCACCTTCTATACAAGATTGCCCCTGACCTAGGCCAAGCCCGCTGCCCCGGCAAGCGCAGGCCGCCGCAAACCACCTGTGCGCCCGCGCACCCAAGGGCGGCTGGGACTGGACAAACCACCCCCCGCCCGGCAGATATCGCGGGATGAGCTATCGCCCGCTGACCGCCGCGTTGTGGATGACCGGATCCATCACCGCCTTTACGGCGATGGCGGTCGCCACCCGCGCGATCAAGTCCACCCATGACACGTTCGAGATTCTGGCCTACCGATCCTTCATCGGGTTGGTTCTGGTGTTGGCGATTGCCTTTGCCACCGGGCGGCAGAACCGCATCACCGCACGCCGTCTGCCCAGCCATGTCCTGCGCAATGTGGTGCATTTCACCGGTCAGGCGCTGTGGTTCTGGGCGCTGACGCAGATTCCCTTGGCACAGGTCTTTGCGCTGGAGTTCACCTCACCGCTGTGGGTGATCCTGCTGGCACCATTGGTCTTGGCAGAGACCCAGAGCCGCACCCGCCTGATTGCCGCGGCCATCGGCTTTGGCGGCATCCTGTTGGTCGCCAATCCCGACTTTGGCGATATTCAGCCCGGGGTTCTGGCGGCCGCGGGCTGTGCGGTGTTCTTTGCGCTGTCGATGATGCTGACCAAACGGCTGACCCGGAATGAGGATATCCTGGGAATCCTGTTCTGGATGTGCCTGTTGCAGACCGGCTTTGGTCTGGCGCTGTCCCTGCGAGGCGGCGCGCCGGTGCTGCCAACGGCGCAGACCCTGCCCTGGTTGGTGCTGATCGGGCTGGCCGGGGTGACGGCGCATCTGTGCCTGACGCGCGCGTTGCAACTGGCGCCTGCATCCTTTGTCGGGCCGATCGACTTTGCCCGCCTGCCGCTGATTGCCCTGATCGGTGCGCTGTTTTATGATGAGCCGCTGACCTGGGGCCTGGCCCTGGGGGCCGCCCTGATCCTGGGGGCAAACTGGCTGTCCATCCGCGCCGAGGCCCGTGCAATCCGGCCACAGGCCCCCATCACGAATCCGTGACGCGGCGTCATTGATTGACGCATTTTTTCCTGCGTCCTAGCGTGGGTGTCAGGGGAAATCCTTTGTAAAGGATGAGGACAATGAAGCGCATACTGATGATGTCGGCCGCGGCCATTTCGTTTGGCGGGATGGCGCAGGCAGGGGGGATTGACCGGTCTGGTCAGGGCTTGGGATTTCTGTTCGAGAAGGGCACCTATGGCGAACTCAGCATTGGGTCTGTCGCGCCCAGCGTTTCGGGCATATCGACGCCAACCTATGGCAGCCGCCCCTCGGGCGATATGGCAGGCGATTACACGTCGCTTTCCATTGCTTACAAACAAGACCTTAGCGACCGGCTGAGCGTGGGCCTGATCGTTGACCAGCCGTTCGGCGCAGATGTCAGCTATCCCGTCGGAACCGGTTATTACGCACAAGGCTCGGTTGCCGAACTGGACACCGTGGCAATTACAGGTCTGTTGAAATACACCACCGACACCAACTTCTCTGTCTATGGCGGGTTGCGCTATCAAACGCTCAGCGCGACGGCCACGGTGCCGTTTGTCGCCAGCTATGATGTGGATGGCAGCAAGGACGGAGGCTTGGGCTATGTGATCGGCGCGGCTTGGGAAAAGCCAGAGATCGCGCTGCGCGTCGCCCTGACCTACAACTCCAGCATCAAGCATGAGTTGAACACATCGGATGCAAGCCTGCTATCCGGCGGGGCCTATGTCAGTTCGATCACCCCGATCGAGACGCCGCAATCGGTGAATCTGGACTTCCAGACCGGCATTGCCAAGGACACGCTGGTGTTCGGTGGCGTCCGCTGGGTGGATTGGAGTGCATTTGTCATCGACCCACCGAACTACCCCGCCCCCAGCCCGTTGGTGTCCTATGATTCCGACACCATCTCATATTCCCTTGGGATCGGCCGTCGTCTGAATGAGAAATGGTCGGTCGCGGCGACGCTGGGCTATGAAAAGCCGACCAAAGGCTATTCCTCCAATCTGGGCCCGAACGATGGATATTCGTCCTTTGGTCTGGGTGCCACCTACACCAAGGGCAACATGAAAATTACCGCTGGCGTCCGTTACGTCGATGTCGGCAAAGCCCAGACCACACTGGATGGTGGTGTGTCGACAGCTGGCAACTTCACCTCGAACCATGCCGTCGGCGCGGGTATCAAAGTGGGCTGGTCGTTCTGATCGCTTTGCCAAGCCGTCAGAGTTTGCGAAACCCCGCCCCCTCTCGGGCGGGGTTTTTCGTTGCCCCCC
>JBATPI010000111.1:0-18000 GCA_049291415.1 Paracoccaceae bacterium
AGGTGCGGGCGATGGAACAGCAGGGTGCCGACTTCTACACCCGCGCGGCAGGGCGGACGGAAGACGCCGGCACGCGCAAGCTGCTGGGCGATCTGGCAGCGGCCGAGGCGGGCCATGCCCGCATGGCCGGCGCGCTGGAGGCCGAACATCTGGGCGGGGATGAACGTAGCGACGAAGATGCCACTGCCAAGCGCCAGTTCATCCTGACCTGGGTGCAGCCCGGGCTGGCGGGGCTGATGGATGGCTCAGTGTCCACACTGGCCCCGATCTTCGCCACCGCCTTTGCGACGCAAGACACCTGGACGACGTTTCTGGTGGGTCTGGCGGCATCGGTCGGCGCGGGCATCTCGATGGGCTTTACCGAGGCTGCGCATGACGATGGCGTGCTGTCGGGCCGCGGCAGCCCCTGGAAACGCGGCTTTGCCTCAGGCATCATGACAACGATTGGCGGGTTGGGCCACGCCCTGCCCTATCTGATCCCGGATTTCTGGACCGCCACAACCATCGCCATGATCGTGGTGTTCATTGAGCTGTGGGCCATCGCCTGGATCCAGAATCGTTTCATGGAAACCCCGTTCATCCGCGCGGCCTTGCAGGTGGTGCTGGGCGGTGCTTTGGTGTTCGCGGCCGGGGCGTTGATCGGGGCGGGATGATGTATCGCAAGGGCGAAGTCGGCTATCAGGCGCTGCCCCTGCCCGACCGGGTGCAATTGTGCGCAGATGAGTCGCTGAAGGCGGCCGAGGCGTTCCGCGACTATATGCGCAAACGCCACTCGGTGCGGCAATTCGCCGATACTGCAGTGCCTGAGGCGGTGATTGCCGCCTGTATCGCTGCGGCAGGCACAGCACCTTCGGGCGCGAACCACCAGCCCTGGCATTTTGCCGCCATCGCCAATCCGGGCATGAAAGCCCGGATCCGGGCTGCGGCCGAGGATGAGGAAAAGGCGTTCTACGCCGGTGGGGCTGGCGATGAATGGCTGGCTGCATTGGAGCCTATCGGGACCGGCGTGGACAAACCCCATCTGACCGACGCACCCTGGCTGATCGTGGTCTTTGCCCAGCGCTGGGGGATGACCGACGATGGCACCCGCTATAAGAACTATTACGTGCCCGAAAGCGTCGGAATCGCCACCGGCATGCTGATCACCGCCATCCATCACGCCGGGCTGGTCTGTCTGGAGCATACGCCGAACCCGATGGCGTTTCTGAACGACATGCTGGGCCGCCCCGCACAGGAAAAACCGGTGATGATCCTGCCGGTGGGGTATCCTGCGCCTGACGCCACCGTGCCGGGCGTGGCCAAGCGCAAAAAGCCGTTTGAGCAGATTGCCAGCATCTTTCGCTGACCCCGCATCCCCCCGGCTTGCCCTTTCGCGCATGGCGTGACAGGGACGGCAGGGTTCAGACCACGATTGGAGACAGCCATGAAAACCATCTCGGAAAACCGCGCCTTTGGCGGCATGCAGGGTGTATATTCCCATTCCTCAACCGCGACCGGCACCGACATGACCTTTGGCCTGTTCCTGCCCGAAGAGGCCGAGGACGGCCCGGTTCCGCTGCTGTGGTATCTGTCGGGCCTGACCTGCACGCATGAGAATGCCATGGTCAAGGCGGGCGCGCAGGCCTGGGCGGCCGAGGCCGGGATCGCGCTGGTCTTTCCCGATACATCTCCGCGCGGTGACGAGGTGGCGAATGATGCGGCCTATGATCTGGGCCAGGGCGCCGGATTTTACGTGAATGCCACCGAAAGCCCATGGGCTCCGCATTTCCGCATGTGGGACTATATCACGGATGAGCTGCCGCGGCTGTTGTTCAACGCCTTTCCGCTGGCAGAGGCGGCGCAAGGCATCACCGGTCATTCGATGGGCGGCCACGGCGCGCTGACCATCGCCATGTCATTCCCCGGACGGTTCCGGTCTGTCTCGGCCTTTGCCCCGATCTGCAACCCCACCGCCAGCGACTGGGGCCGCAAACAATTCACCGCCTACCTGGGGGCCGATGAGGCGACCTGGGCACCGCATGACGCCAGCCTGTTGATGCGCAAATACGGCTTTGACGGGCCGGTTCTGGTGGATCAGGGCACCTCAGACCAGTTCATCGACCTCTTGAAGCCCGAAGCCTTGGCCGCGGCAATGACCGAACGGCGGCAGGGCGGCACGATGCGGATGCAAAAGGGCTATGACCACAGCTATTTCTTCGTCTCGACCTTCATGCCCGACCACATCGCATTTCACGTTGACGCCTTGCGCGGGTAAGGGGCGGTGGGCAGATTGCCCACCCTACATGGGAGAGGCCTGTGACGCTGTACATCGACGCCGATGCCTGCCCGGTCAAGGAAGAGGCTGCCCGCGTGGCGACCCGTCTGGGCATCCGCATGGTGCTGGTGTCAAACGGTGGCATAAGGCCCAGCCCCAACCCCTTGGTCGAAAGCGTCTATGTCGGCTCCGGGCTGGATGAGGCTGATCGCTGGATTGCTGATCACGCAAAGGCCGGCGACGTGGTGGTGACATCGGACATCCCGCTGGCGGCCCGAGTGATCGAAGGGGGTGCGGCGGTGCTGAAACCCGACGGGCAAGAGCTGACCACCGCCAATATCGGCACCATCCTGGCCACCCGTGATCTGATGACCCACCTGCGCAGCGCTGACCCCTTTCGCCAGGGCGGCGGTCGAGCCTTCTCAAAGGCCGACCGCTCGCGCTTTCTGGATGTGCTGGACCGGATGCTGCGGCGGCCATCGCCGACCTGAAATGTCGCGAAGAGGCGCGCCCCGGATCCCGCTTTGGCCTTTGATCCGGGGATGAGCGCACCGGCCCAAACCATGACTGCTCCGACAACCGGCATACTGTTTGCCCTGGGCGGTGCGATGATCCTGTCGATCAACGATCTGGCGATCAAGTTTCTGGCCGACACCGGCTATGCGCTGCATCAGGCCATGCTGATCCGCGCCGTGATCGGCATGTTGGTTGTGTTGACGGTGATGGGCCTGTCGCCGCGCGGCTTTCGCCAGTTGCTGACGCGGCGCAAGCGGGCGCATCTGTTGCGGGCCTGCATCGTGCTGGTGTCAAACGCCACCTATTTCGTCGGCCTGTCGCTGATGCCCTTGGCCGACGCGGTGGCCACCGCGTTCGTCGCCCCGCTGATCCTGACCAGCATGTCGGCGCTGATCTTGCATGAAGAGGTCGGGCCCCGCCGCTGGGCCGCGGTGGCGGTGGGGCTGGTGGGGGTGATCGTAATGACCCGCCCCGGATCGGGCGTGATCCAGCCCGCGGCCATTCTGGTCCTGATCTCGGCGGTTTGCTATGCGGCGGGCCATATGATGACGCGCCACTTGCGCGAAACCGAAAGTGCCATGACGCTGAATTTCTACGTCCAGATCGGCTTTTTGACCATCAGTCTGGCGATGGGCCTGTGGGTGGGGGACGGCCATATGGCTCAGGCTCCGGGCAGCACGTGGGAGTTTCTATTCCGACCCTGGGTCGTGCCGCCGACGGCTGATTGGCCCGCCTTTGTCGGCATGGGTCTGGCCGTCGCCTTTGGGGGGCTGATGCTGAGCCAGGCCTACCGCACCACCGAAGCCGCCCTGATCGCACCCTTTGAATATGTTGGCATGCCGATGGCGATTTTCTGGGGTGCCATCGTGTTCGATACCTGGCCCGATGGCACTGCCTGGATCGGCATCGCGCTGATCTGCGGGGCGGGCCTCTACACCTTATGGCGCGAGACGGTGCGCAGAAAGGTTCGCGGTGGTGCAACCCCAAGCGGTGATCTTTGACATCGGCAATGTGCTGTTGGGCTGGAACCCCGAGGCGTTCTATGATGGCCGCATCGGCCCGGCCCGCCGCCGCGCCTTTTTCGCCGAAGTGCCTATGCATGCCGCCAATCTGGAAATCGACCGCGGCGCGCCTTTTGCCGCGACCGTGCAGGCGCTGGCCGACGCCCACCCCGATTGGGCGACCCAGATCCTGTGGTGGCATGACGACTGGCTGGCGATGATCACCCCTGTCATCACCCAATCCGTGGCCACCCTGCAGGCCTTGCGGGCGCATGGGCTGCCGGTCTTTGCCCTGACCAACTTTGGTGCGGAAACCTATCAGATCGCGCGCGCCGCCTTTCCCTTTCTGACCGGCTTTGACCGCGCCTTCGTTTCGGGCGAAATGCGGCTGATCAAACCGGATCCCGCCATTTACACCGCAGTCGAATTCGCCACCGGTTTGCCGCCTCAGGCCTTGCTTTTCACCGACGACAAGGTTGAAAATACCGATGCCGCCGCCGCACGCGGCTGGCAAACACATGTTTTCACGGGTTGGCGCGCTTGGGCAGAGAGATTGGTCTCTGCCGGACTTCTGACCCCAGCCGAGGCAGGGATATGACGCTGCAAATCATCGGGCCGCAGGCCGAGACGCTGCTGACATGGCCGGGGCTGCTGGATGCGCTGGCCGCGGGCCACCGCCTGCCAAAGCCTGATATCAAGGACCTGCTCATTCATCGCGGCCCCGACACCTTGCTGAACCGCGCCACCTGGATTGCCGGTCTGGGCGCATTGGTCAAGGTGGCAACCATCCTGCCCGGCAACGCCGCCATGGGGCTGCCCACCATCAACGGCGCTGTCACCCTTTATGATGACAAGACCGGGGAGTTGACCGCCCTGGTCGATTTTCATCTGGTCACCAAATGGAAAACCGCCGGCGACAGCCTGTTGTCCGCCAGCCGTCTGGCCCGCAAGGACAGCCGGCGGATCCTGCTGGTGGGCGCGGGCGCCGTGGCGCGCTCAATGGTGCAGGCCTACCGCGCAATCTGGCCGCAGGCCGAATTCACCGTCTGGTCGCGCAATGCAGCCACCGCCACAGCTATGGCCGAACCCTTGGGGCTGGCGATCGCTCCGTCGCTGGAACAGGTCGTACCGCAGGCCGACATCATCTGCACCTGCACGATGTCAACCGAACCCTTGATCCGTGGCGAGTGGCTGCGGCCGGGCCAGCATCTGGACCTGATCGGCGCCTACCGCCCCGACATGCGTGAGGTGGACGATACCGCCATCTCGCGCGCGCGGCTGTTTGTGGATTCCCGCGCCACCACGCTGCACCATATTGGTGAGCTGATGGCGCCTTTGAAATCCGGTGCGATCACCGAAAGCGACGTCATTGCCGATTTCTACGATGATCCCGCCCTGTTCTGCCGCACCAGCCCCGATGAGATCACCATCGCCAAAAATGGCGGCGGCGCGCATCTGGATCTGATGACGGCCAGCTACATTGCCCGCGCCTGGACCACGCGCAGTCAATGACCGGCCCTGAGGCCCTGCGCATCGGCGTTGCCCTTGGCATGTTGGCTGCCATGGGGCTGTGGGAACTGGCCGCCCCCCAGCGCCGCGCCGATATGCCGCGCGTGCTGCGCTGGTCGAACAATCTGGCGCTGGTGGCGCTGGATGCGGCCGTGGTGCGGCTGATCTTTCCGCTGACGCTGGCCAGCTTTGCGGCCTATGCGCAGACCAAAGGCTGGGGCCTGTTGCCGCTGCTGGGCCTGCCCGGCTGGGCCGTGGGTCTGCTGGCGTTCCTGCTGTTGGATCTGACAATCTGGGCCCAGCACCGCGTCTTTCACGCGATCCCGGTCCTCTGGCGGCTGCACCGCATGCACCATGCCGATCTGGATTTCGACGTGACCACCGGCCTGCGGTTTCACCCGGTCGAGATTGTCCTGTCCACCGCGATCAAGCTGGCGGTTATCGCCGCCTTGGGCGCGCCGCCCCTGGCGGTCCTCAGCTTCGAGGTGGTGCTGAACGCCTCATCCCTGTTCAACCACGCCAATATCCGCCTGCCCGCAGCGATAGACCGCATCCTGCGCCTGATCATCGTCACCCCCGACATGCACCGCGTGCATCACTCGGCCATCCGCGCCGAGACGGATTCGAATTTCGGCTTCAACCTGCCCTGGTGGGACCGCCTGTTCGGCACATACCGCGCCCAACCGGCCAAGGGCCATCAAGGCATGACCATCGGCCTGACCAGCTTTCGTGATGAACGTGAGTTGTGGCTGGACCGGCTGATCACCCAGCCGCTGCGCAACCCCGACCGCTGACGATTGCCCTGGTGGAAATACCGCCGCCGGAGGCTTCCGCCCGCGTCCATCACGCCTGCAAACGGTGAATGGTGCCCCCAGAGAGACTCGAACTCCCGACCCCCTGATTACAAATCAGGTGCTCTACCAGCTGAGCTATAGGGGCACTGACCGCGTCATACCGTCAATCCCGCCCCCCGCGCAAGATCTGACACCGCGTTCAACTGCGGATACTGCGGGCCATCACGGCCACCGCGACCAGCCCCACCGCCATCACCAACAGCGCGGCCGGGGCCGCTTCGGACAGCCGCTCCAGCGAGGCCAGCTCAAACACCCGCGTCGCCAGCGTGTTGTAGTTGAACGGGCGCAACAGCAGGGTCGCGGGCAACTCCTTTACACAATCGACAAAGACCACCAGCAGGGCTGTCAGCACTGACCGGCGCATCAAGGGCAGATACACGGCCGTCAACGCCCCCCCCGCCGTGCGCCCCAAGAGCCGCGCGGCCAAAGGCAAAGATGGCGAGACCCGGCCAAAAGCCGAATCAACCGCCCCCTGGGCGATGCCAAAGAACCGCACCAGATAGGCCAGCCCCAGCGCAAAAGCTGTGCCGGTGATCAGCAGTCCCGGATCATATCCGGTCAGCGCCAGCACCCCGTCGGCCAGCCGGTGGTCCAATGCGGCCAGCGGAAAGAGCAGCCCCACCGCCAGCACCGCCCCCGGCGTGGCATAGCCCAGCGTGGTCAGGGGCAGCACCATCCGCGCCGCCCCCCGCCCGGCCAGCCGGACGCCGTAGACCAAAAACACCGCCGCCGCCACCGTGGCCAGCGCCGCCAGCCCCGCCACCACCAGCGTATTGACCAGCGCGTCCAACAGCCCCGGTGCCAGCCATTGTCCCGGCGCCTGTAGCGTCAGCGACAGCATCACCACCACCGGCAGCACAAACCCCGCCAGCACCGGCGTTGCACAGGCCGCAAAGGCCAGTGTGGCAGCGGGGCCGGTCAGCACCTGCCGTTCAACCGGGCGTTGTGCGCGGGCCATGCCGTGAAACCGTGCGCCGCGGCGCGAGATCCGTTCAATCGCGACCAGCACGAAGATCAACACCAGAATGACGCCTGCGATCTGCGCCGCGCCGCCCGCATTGCCGCCGTTCAACCAGGTGGAAAACACCCCCGCGGTCAGCGTCTGCACCCCGAAATGCGCCACCGTGCCATAGTCGGCCACCGTCTCCATCAGCGCCAGCGCCGCGCCTGCGGCAATCGCGGGGCGCGCCAGCGGCAGCCCGACCCGGCGAAACACCCCCCAAGGCCGCTGCCCCAGCGCGCGGGCCACCTCATAAGTGGCGCCCGATTGCTCGGCAAAGGCGGCGCGGGCCAGGATGTAGACATAGGGATAGAACGCCGCCGACAGCACCAGTATGGCCGACCAGACCGACCGGGTTTCGGGGAACCAGTAGTCGCGCGCCGTGGTCCAGCCGAACGCCGCCCGCAGCGCGGATTGCACCGGCCCCGCATAATCCATTACATCCAACAGCGCATAGGCCCCGACATAGGCCGGGATCGCCAAAGGAAAGATCAGCGCCGCTGCCAGCCAGCGCCGCCCCGGAAACTGATACATCGAGACCAGCCAGGCCGCCCCGGTGCCCACCGCCGCCGTCAGCACCGCCACCCCCGCCATCAGGATCAGCGTGGTCTTCAGATAGCGTGGCAGGACGGTGGCGATCAGATGCGGCCAGATGTTCTCGGTTGGATGAAACGCGATCCAGATTACCGAGACCACTGGCGCCAACACCAAAGCGGCAATCAGCCCGGCCCCCAGAGTCCAGCCATCAATGCGCGGCAGATGCCAGCGCGCAGCGCGTTTCGGTACATGTTGAGCGTTTTGGTCAGACATCACGCAGCCGACCTACAGGAAAGCGGTTTATCTGTAAAGAAACCGCCCCTATAGTCACGCCGAATGGCCAGCATCGGCCCACAGGCAAGAGCAGCAGAGAATCCATGCGCATCGTCTACCATCTGGGCGCCCATTGCACCGACGAAGAACGCCTTGCACGGTGCCTGTTGAAAAACCGCGGTCAGTTGGCGGAACAGGGCATCGTGGTGCCTGCGCCCACCCGCTATCGCAAGTTGTTGCGTGATACCGCGGTGCAGCTGAAGGGGGCCACCGCCAGCATCGAGACCCAGGCGATGGTGCTGGAACAGATCATGGATGAGGATGTGGCCGAGCGGCTGATCCTGTCATGGGACAGTTTTCTGTCCTTTCCGCAATGGGTGCTGCGCGGCACGATGTATGCCTTTGCCGGCGAACGTATCCGCGCCTTCACCCAGATCTTCCCCGAGATCGAGGCCGAGTTTCATCTGGCGATCCGCAACCCCGCCACCTTCCTGCCTGCGCTGTTTGAGAAGCAAAAGGGCAAAAGCTATGATGAATTCATGGAAAAAGCCGATCCGATGCAGCTGCGCTGGTCGGATGTGGTGACGCAGATCGTGACGCAGAACCCCGGTGTGCCCTTGGTCATCTGGGCTGATGAGGACACGCCCCTGATCTGGCCAGAGGTGTTGCAGGCGGTGTCCGGCCATGACGACGCGACCGAACTGGACGACACGGATGAGCTGTTGGCCGGAATCATGACTGCCGACGGTCTTGCCCGGATGCGCAATTACATCACCACCCATCCGCCGGCCTCAATCCTGCAGCGGCGGCGGATCGTGTCGGCCTTTCTGGATAAATTCGCCGTGGAAGACCGGGTGCATATGGAATTCGACATGCCAGGCTGGACGGATGAGATGGTCGCCACGATGACCGCCAATTACCATGAGGATATCCAGCGCATCCGCGCCATGCCCGGGGTCAGCTTTATCGCGGCGTGATCGGGCGGGGCCGGTTGCCCCGGCCCGGATCAGGTCATGCCCAAAGCGGCCTTATACAGTTCCAGCACAGCCTCTTCTTCGGCGATATCGTCGGGCTTGCGCTTGCGCAGCGCGATCACCTTGCGCATCACCTTGGTGTCATAGCCGCGGCCCTTGGCTTCGGCCATCAGCTCTTTTTGCTGCTCGGAGACGTCTTTCTTTTCCGAATCCAGCTGCTCAAACCGCTCGATGAACTGGCGCAGCTCGTCTGCGGTGACGTTATAGGGGTCATTCGCGTCGGCCATGGGGATCCTCAGGTTATGCAATCGGGGCGTTCAAGCCCCGGGTGATAGCCTGCGACGGCGGGGGCTTTCAAGCCCTGACATCGGCGCAGGCCCACTCAATCGGCGCTTGCACGCCGGGCGCTCAGCGGCTAGCGACGGGTCAGGCGACGGGGCCGTCACCGGCTGATCCTTCAGACCGGAGCTGGGTAAGGAGCGGATCGGATGCAGGGCTTGATCTGGGCGGGAACAGCGGTGTCCCTGATGGGCGTGGCCGGGCTGGTCTATTGCGTGATGCGCGCCTTGCGTATCCGCCGCGCGGGTCTGGATGATGTTGCAACGCGCGCGGCCCTGCAGCAGGTGGTGGTGATCAACATGGGCGCGCTGGCCCTGTCGGCGCTGGGGCTGATGCTGGTCGTCCTGGGAATTTTCCTTAGCTAGAGCCGCCGGTTATCCGTTCAGATCCTGCAACCGCCGGCCTTCGGCAATCAGCCGGTCCAGCAACGGATGCGGCGTCCACACTGCGGCATCATCCGCCGTCCAGATCCGCAGATCGCGGCGCAGGACCAACAGCCCGCGCCGCTCGGCCTGATGCATTGGCCCGCCGCGCCAGCGCGGATAGAAAAACCCCGCCCCCAGCACCAGATCCAGATCCGACGGGCGCTGCGTGACCCCGGCATGGATAAGCCGCAGGCCTTCGTTCGCCATGGCCCCCTGCCAGCGGTGCAGCACCTCAGCCTCGGACATCGCGCGCATCGGCGCGGGGTCAGCCGGGTCGGACAGATCGGGCATAGGATGGCCATAGCCGTCCAGCGCCGCCGCCAGCACCCGCCGCGGCACACCCATCGCCAGCATCCGCACCAAGGCCGCACGCCCCGCCGCAGAAACCCGCCGCCCCTGAATCGGCATCTTGCCGGTCAACACTGGCGGCAGACCAATCCGGCGCAGAAATTGCACCGCCACGGCCACATGTTCGGGCGCCGGACCCGCGGGCAGCGCCAGCTCTGACAGCCGGCCCGAGGGCACCAGCCCCAGCCCGATCGCCCCCTCGGCCCCGCCCATCACCAGTTGCGGCACCATGGGCCGCATCCGCGCCAGCCGCGTCAGCCCCTCGCCCGCGGCGGCATGCACCACCAGATCGCAATCCACCAGATCGGTCAGATCCGCGCTGGAGGTCAAGCGTGCAAGATCGGCGTCGCGCTGAACGACCGTACTGCGGCCCGCGCGAAGATCGTCTTCGGCCCGCGCCGAAATCCAGGCCAGCGTATCGGCCTTGCGCGCGGCATCGGCATCAGCCCATTGCACCGCGATTCCATGCCGCAGCGCCGTCAACGCCAGGGCCGCCATGTGCGGCGCGCCGCCCGCCAGCCCCAACATTGCCACCGCCTTTGGCCGGATCCGGGCCACGGACGGGGGCAAATGAGCAGCCCGGCGTTCGGCCAGGGCCATGGCACATAGGCCGTGCGATTCGTCGCTGTCGCGCAGGTCGGCATAGGCCACCGCCTCCAGCGCCAGCCCGTTGTCATAGGGCAGCATCAGGGCGGCCTCGACGCAATCGACAATCCGGGGTGGCGCAGGCAAAACGCCTCTGGCGGCCTGCCGCGCGGCGGTCACTGCGGCCATATAGCCCGGCACATCGGCCAGCCCGTCGCTACGGTCCCGCACCGGGCGCGGCGCAGCCATGCGGGCGGCATGGGCCAGGGCGGCTGGCAAGGCGGCGTCCTCGGCCAACACATCAATCAGCCCGATCGCCAGCGCCTCAGCCGCCGGAACGGCGCGCGCTTTCAGCAAGATTTCCAGCGCCTCAGCAGCGCCCACCAGCCGCGGCAATCGCTGCGTGCTACCGCCCGAGGGCACCAGCCCCAGCCCCACATCAGGCAGGATGATCCGCGCCGAGTCTTCGGCCACGCGGGCATGCGCGGCCAACGCCAGCTCGGCCCCGGGGCCGATCACCGCGCCCTGGAGCGCCACCACCACCGGCATCGGCATGTCTTCGATCTGGCGGCAGAGACCAGCCAGATCCGGTGCCGCATCGGCAGGTTCGGCCACGGTATCCACCGCTGATGCGGCCGAGAAATTCCGCCCCTCAGCCCGCAGGACCACAGCACGCGCGCCCCCTGGCCCGACGGACGCCGCAGCCTCAGCCAAAACAGCCGCCAGCGCCGAGCGCACCTTTAGCGTCACGGCATTCACGGGCGGATGGTCCAGACTGACCACCCAGATCCCAGTATCATGCCGGTCCAGACGAACCATTTCCGTGGCTGCGGCCATTTTGTGCCCCGCTTGGGCGGGGTCCCTCCCCGCCCAGTGCCACTAAACAGGCAAATCCAAGGGCTTGGCAAGCCTTCCCGCCACAGATTCGGACAAGAAACCGCCGCTCAGCTCATCGTCGCCGGGTCTGATTGACCAATCAAACCGGCAGGTTGTCGAATTCGGCCCTGGTTTCTTCGTCCATGCACGCGCTGTCCTGCAACCCCGGCAGCATGGCCGCCAGCGCCTGCATCTCGGCCAGCAAAAGCGACATGGCGGGCATTGTCGCGCCCATCGGCCAGGTGGCGGCCAGCCGGCCGTCGGTCCGGTGGAAGGGATGGTCTTGGATCATCGTCGTCTCCGTCGTTGAATTTTTGGGCTCAGGTGCCTTTCTGGACCGCCTCAGCGCAGTTGCGGCACAGCGGCGTGAACGGCAGCGCATCCAGCCGAGCCGCTGGAATTTGCGCCCCACATTTGGCACAATCGCCATAATCGCCCGCATCTATCCGCTCTAAAGCGGCCTCGATCATGCGGATTTCCTGCTGCCCCGACAGACCCGAGGCTTCCAGCACCTCATCGGTCTCACGCGCGATCGCCATTTCTTCCCAATCGGGGTTGGAATGCGATTCCAACTCGGACTCAATGGCCTCCAACCGGGCAGTCAGATCTGCCAGCCGCGTCACCAATACCGCGCGACGATCTGCCAGCGAGAGTTTGGGGGCCAAAGCCATGGCATGTCTCCATTCCAAGTGATTTTCATTGTCTTGATGAAACAAATCGGCAGGCCGCGCCTTGACCAAGATCAAACCTGCACCCGTGGGGACTGGATCTGTCAAAAACCATTCATTCTGTGGGATTTACACAGCCGGAGTCCTGCAGATCAGGCGGCATTTTTCGCCAGTCCAGCCGCCAAGATCGGGTCCGGCCTGCGGTAGAAACTGAAAAACCAGCGGCCATTCCCTATGGCTGCCGCCCAGCCTGCCCCTTTGCCCGGCATCGAGTCATTTTCTGCACCGCAATCCAGGGGGCTTTCGCGCCAATCTGTCTGCGGCTAAACTGATCGTCGCACCTCTTTCGGAAAGGATCCGACCCTATGGATATCCGGCCGCTAACGCCCGACTACGCCGTCTCGCCGCAGATCGAGATTGCGGATCTGGCCGCCATCAAGGCCGCTGGTTTTGGCGTGGTGATCAACAACCGACCCGATGGGGAAATTCCGCCGCATCTGCATGCCGCCGAAATGGGCCGTGCCGCGCAGGCGCTGGGATTGGTTTTCGTGGTAAACCCGGTGATCGGCGGCGCGCTGACGTTGCAAAATGTCACCGCACAGGCGCAGGCCATGGAGCAGGCCGTCGGCCCGGTTCTGGCCTATTGCGCCAGCGGCAACCGCTGCTCGGTGGTCTGGGCGCTGACCCAGGCGGGCTGCCGCCCGACAGATGAGTTGATCGCGGTGCCGGCGCAATACGGCTATGCGCTGGACCACTTGCGCGGTCAGATCGACGCGCTGGCCGCACAGAAAGAATGACCCTTGACTGAAAACCGGCCGTCACCGGGGTAAGGCGAAAGCCAGGTTGTTTGGCAGCTTCTGACCCACCACCATTGACCAAAGGTCGGTCACCCATCCGCCGCAACCGGCCCTTTATCCCACGGCCAAGAGGCCGTCGCCCAGACCCAGCGGGGCACCAAATCCGGCCAACGGATCGGCGCCGGGTGCCAGGGGCGCGCTGGCTCCGTAAGGGTCGCCCGCAGGGACCAGAGACGTGGGGGGCACGGCTGGGGCATGACCCTGTGGCGGCCCTGCCGATGGCGCACCACGGGCGGCCACTTTGGCCGCGCCGCCAGACAGGCGCACCGCGCGCATGCCGGTTTGTTGGCCCAGCTGCGCCATGGCGACGCGGGTGCCATCCCCGCCTTCCAACCCGATCCGCTCCAACGCGGCGTTCGGCAGCTGCAGAACCTGATCGACCTTCAACGTCATGACCGCTGATAGCGGCAGGGTCAGTCGGCCCAGAACCGCCTGCAAGGTGCAATCGGCACTCATCACCGCTTCGCTGATTGCTTCGGCGAAGCTGTGCGACGCGCCGGGCTGCACGCCATCCGACGCGCCGGATTTCAGCGCCGGGCGCAGGCCCCTGCCCTCGGCCGGCAGGGCCAGGATCAGGCTGCCGCTGCGCGCACCCGCCGCCAGCGACAATTGCGCGGTCAGGACGCGGTAGGGGTGATCCTCCAGCAACAGGCCCAAAGGGCGCGGGTCTTCCAGAAAAGACGCATAGCGAAACCCTCCCGCCCAGACCAGATCGGCTTCTTCGGCCAAAAGACTGTCCAGCTCTTCCAGCGCGCGATCAACCACCGGGGCCACCATCGCGGCATCGGTGCGCGTCGGGCGGCGCTGCAGGGGGGCGACGGCAGACACCCGCGCCGTGGTCTGCATCTCAATCAGCGCGCCCAACACCTCAGGCGACAGGACAATCAGCCCCAGCCCACCCTGCGGCCCGTCCAGCAACGCCAGCAGCCCCCGTTCGGGTGGCAGTTCCAACAGTTCCGCCAGGCTGCGGCGCTGCACGGTCATTCCCGACACCTCAACCATCAGCCCGGTGCAATCGCGCGCCGCCCGTGCAAAGGCCAGCCGCCAGCCCTGATCCGCGCCGGGCCCGCCTTCGGCCCCCGCCTGCACCGCGCGGGCCATCTTGCGCCTTAAGATGTCGTTCATGCGCCACCTTGGGTTCCGGGGCGGCCAGTGCAACCGCGCTGACCCATTCCGACTGACCCTAGACGCAGCGTCGTTGCCAAACCGTTAACCGGACTTGGAGTCCAGCCGCAAAGGCAGACTGACACGAAAGGCAGCCCCGCCCTGACCGGGAAGATAGCGGATGGTGCCGCCCAGATTCACCACGATCTCACGGCAGATCGCCAGACCCAGCCCAGCCCCCTTGGCCCGCGATTCGCCGGGCAGCCGGGTGAATTTCTCAAATATCGTCGATTGCGCATCCTTGGGGATGCCCTTGCCGTTGTCGGCCACATCCAGAACGACGCGCCCGCCCTTTTGCCGCACCTGTATGCGGATTTCGGGATTAGCCGCCTCACAGTATTTGCGGGCATTTGACACAAGGTTGATCAACACCTGGGTCAGCCGGTCGGGATCGGTGCGCAAAAAGATGTTTTCGGCCACCGGGTCGCGGTGAAAGGTGAAACTGCGTTCAGGCTTGACCTGTTCGGCCGCCTGAATGGCGCGGTCCAGCATGTCGCGCAGATTGGCCAGCCCCAGCGTCAGCGTGACCTTGCCATGCTCCAGAACGCTGAGATCCAAAAGGTCGTCCAAAAGCCGGGTCAGCCGCTTGGCCTCTTCATGGATGATGCTGCCATTGCGCACCACCATCTCGGGCGGCAGATCACCTTCGGTCAGAATTTCCGAGAACGCGCGGATCGAGGTCATCGGCGTGCGCAACTCGTGGCTGATCTGGGAAAGGAAGGCATCCTTTTGCACCGACAGGCGGGTCAGCTTGTCATTGGCTTCGCGCAGCGCGCCGGCAGTTCGGGTCAGCGTCTCGCGCTGCGCCTCCAACTGGGCGGAATGCTCCATCATCTGCGCACTTTCCGAGGCCACCGCCATCAGATCCTCAACTGAAACGGTGGCCCGATCGACCAGCTGGCTGATCATCGCATGCGCCGTTGCCGCCCCGACCGAGCCGGACAGACCCTGCTCCAGCTGTGACAGGAATTCGGGTGTGGGATCGGGCAGGAAGGTGTCGGATTTGCCCTGCCCGCGCGCGGCAGATTCGAACAGCGACTGGGCCGCATCCTGCCCCAAAATGCGCTGCGCCATGACCAAAAGCTGCTCGGGCTCGGCCTCACCATGGCTCCAGCCGCCTGTGCCTGCCTGCTCGTCAAACACATTGACAAAGGCCGCGCCCTGCAGCCGCTCAACCGGGCGCGGGAAGGTGACGATCGAGACCACAAAGAACGCCGTCGCATTCAGCATCAGTGACCAGAAGAGAGCATGGGTCAGCGGGTCCATCGCCTCGACCCCGAACAGAGATTGCGGGCGCAACCAACTGAGACCAAAGGGCCCAGAGGCCAGAAACTCAGCCGACATCAGCTCACCCGGACCAAAGGACGGTATGAAAAGCGCATAGGCCCAGACCGCAAAGCCGGTGACCAGCCCGGTTACAGCCCCGGCCCCTGTCGCCCCGCGCCAGAAGATGCCGCCCATCATTGCTGGCAAAAACTGTGACACGCCGACAAAGGAAATCAGCCCGATTGCCGCAAGCGCTGTCGAGCCGCCCGAAAAATGGTAATATCCATACCCCATCGCCAGCACTGCGCCGATCGAGATGCGGCGCGCGTTCAGAACCACGCCGCGCAGATCGGCCGAGATCGCCACAGCTGGGCGCAACCACAGCCAGACCGGCATCACGATATGGTTCGACACCATGGTCGCCAACGCAATCGACTCAACGATCACCATCGAGGTGGCGGACGAGAACCCTCCTAGGAACGCCAGCATCGCCAACCCCCCCTGCCCCTGTGACAAAGGCACGGTCAGCACGAACATATCGGGGTTGGAACCGGCGGGCATCAGCTCTAGCCCGATCACGGCGATCGGCACGATGAAGAGACTCATCGCCAACATATAGGCCGGAAAAGCCCAGCTGGCGGTGGCCAGATGCCCCTCATCGGAATTCTCGACGACCATTACCTGAAACATTCGCGGCAGGCAGATCACCGCCGCCGCCGACAGAAACAACAGCCCCGTCCAACGGCCCGGGTGCATCTCCCACCCCGACAGGGCCGAGGCGTCGATGCGCTGCAGAATGGCACCAAAACCACCCGCCAGCCCCCAGACCACAAAGATCCCCACCGCCAGCAGGGCCACCAGCTTGACCACCGCCTCAACCGCGATGGCGGTGACAATGCCGTGGTGTTGTTCTTTGGCGTCCAGATTGCGGGTGCCGAACAGAATGGTAAACACCGCCAGCCCTGCCGCCACCCAGATCGCGGTCTGTTCGGCATCCGGCGGGGTAAATCCGTCTGGCGTGGCGCTGGCAAAAACTCCGAACGACAACACAACCGACTGTAATTGCAACGCAATATAGGGTGTTGCCGCAATGACGGCCATGACCGTGACGATCACGCCCAGCAGGTTCGACTTGCCAAACCGGCTGGAGATCAGATCGGCGATAGAGGTTACCCGGTGCTTGCGTCCGATCCTGACCAGTTTGCGCAGCACCCACCACCAGCCGATGAACACCAGCGTCGGGCCAAAATAAATGGTCAGAAACTCCATCCCCGAGCGCGCGGCATAGCCGACCGCGCCGTAAAACGTCCAGGCGGTGCAATAGATCGACAGGCTGAGGGTATAGACCACCGGGGACCGCAGCCAGCCCAGCCGCCCGCTGCGCGCCCGCCGTTCGGCCAGAAAAGCCACCGAGAACAGAAAGATCACATAGGCCAGGCAGGCCAGAACCAGAACATTGAAGGGCACGCCTCAGCCCCCCCCGTCATCTGCGGAGTCGCCCTGATCTTCGGGGATGTCTTCCTGCTCGGCCAGACCGGGGGCAAAGCCCGCAGCCACCAGAACCAACAGCGTCCAGATCAGAAAGAAGTACACCACATCGCCCGAGGTCACCCGCAGCGCCTGATCCGGCGGTGACCACATCACCGGCAGAATCATCAAGAATGCGCCAAACACCGGCAACAGCCGGGCCGCGTCGCGCAACCGGCGCATACGGTAAGGGTTGCGGGCCAGAAACACCGGACGGCGCGGTTTTCTCATTGCGATTGCCCCTGACCGGGGGCGCTGTCCTGCCCCGTCAGCCTGCGCACCATCGCCAGAATCTCGGCATTGGAAAACGGCTTGGTCATGAAGACATCCGCGCCCGCACGCGCCGCCGCCTCACGGTCACGCGGCAGGCCCTTGGCCGTCAGCATCAGGACCGGAATCCGGGCCGTGGCCGGGTTCTCCTTCAGCGCCGCCAGCACCTCCAGCCCCGTTGCACCGGGCAGCATGTGGTCCAGAATGACCAGATCGGGGGCCAGTTCCGCCGCCTTGGCCGCAGCCCCCAACCCTTCGGCCAGATGCGTGACCTGCCAGCCGTCGCGCGACAGGATAAAGCCGATCGCCTCGGCGATATTCTCCTCATCCTCAATGAGAAGCACAGATTTTGCCATGCGCTTCCGCTCCTTGATCCGGGCCCTTGTTGCGGCCCCTGCGCTCACTATCGACTGAACTCTGGCGGCTGTCAAAACCGCGTTACACACCCTCACTGGTGATCGAGGGTTCGCGCCGCGCCGGACAATCACCGCGCGGGCAGATCCGGCAGGTTGACCCTACCGCCAGCACCTCGCCAAACCGCGCTTCGGGGCGCGGATCGGGGCGAGGATCGGGGTCGGGCAGGATCAGCATCGCGGCGCTGCGCAATTCTGGCCCCGAGAATCCGCGCGGCAGATGCGGCTGGCACCAGGCCAGCGCCAGAAACCGTGCGCCCGACGGGCCCGCCGTCTGCACCTGTGCCTGCACCGGCGCCATCGGCCGCGCCAGCGCCTGATACAGCGGCCACAGTGGGCAGGCC
>JBATPI010000112.1:0-3080 GCA_049291415.1 Paracoccaceae bacterium
GTTTCAAAATGGCCGCAACAATCAACACTTCCAATTTTGCAGATTTTTTCAGGACAAAAGCATGGCACTCATCCCCGTCACTATCATTACAGGCTTTTTAGGTTCAGGCAAAACCACCGTGCTAAAACGTGTACTCACAGAATCACATGGTCAAAAAATTGCGGTCATTGAGAATGAATTCGGTGAAGAAAATATCGACAGTGATATTTTGGTATCAGACACCACCGAAAACATCATCCAAATGAGCAATGGCTGCATTTGCTGCACCATCCGTGACGATCTGCGTGTCACCTTGCTGGATTTGGCGCAAAAAAAACGCAAAGGCGAAATCAAGTTTGACCGTGTGGTGATTGAGACCACCGGTTTGGCAGACCCGGGCCCCGTTGCGCAAACATTTTTCATGGATGAAGAAGTCGCAGAGCAATTCTTATTGGACAGCATATTGACATTGGTGGATGCCAAGCATGCGCAAACGCAGTTAACTGATCGCTTAGAAGCGCGCAGGCAAATTGGTTTTGCAGATCAAATTTTCATCAGTAAGGCAGATTTGGTGAGTCAGGAAGAGGTTGAGGCTTTGAAACACCGCATCCATCATATGAACCCGCGTGCACCGCAAAAAGTGGTCAATTTTGGCAATGTGGCAATTGCTGATGTATTTGATTTGCGCGGGTTTAACTTAAACGCGAAATTGGAATTTGAACCCGACTTCCTGAAAGATGAAGATGACCATCATCATCACGATACAGGTCCAGTTGACCCCGATAAATTAGGGCCTTTTTTTGGGGCGCACAAAGACCCAGATGCAAAACATTCGCATCACCATGTGCATGATGACGACGTGAAAAGCTTTGTCTATAAGACAGACAAAGCTTTTGACGCAGCCAAGCTAGAAGATTTCTTAAGTGCCATTGTGAATATTTATGGTCCGCGCATGTTCCGTTACAAAGGTGTTTTGAACATGAAGGGGACTGACAGAAAGGTCATTTTTCAAGGGGTGCACCAGTTGATGGGCTCAGATTTAGGGCCAATGTGGGCAAAAGACGAAAAACGCACCAGCAAAATGGTTTTTATAGGCATAAATCTGCCAAAAGACATATTTTTACAAGGCATGGAGCAATGCATCGCTTAAATAGCTGTAGTTGCGGCTACAATCCGCGCGCCTGTAGAGTTTTGAATGCTTGGCAACCAAATTTTCACTGGCCCAGGAGACAAGAATGAAGACCACGACAAAAAAGACTACCGTTAAAAAAGCCGCACCAAAAACCAGTGCTAAGAGCAGTGTGAAAGCCAGTGTAAAAACCAAATCTGCACCCAAGAAGGTCGCAAATGCGCCAGTAAAAGCATCTGCAAAGACTTCGGTTAAAACTGCCACAAAAACAAAACTTGTAAAACCAGCAGTCAAAACCACTGCAAAACCAGCTTTGAAAAAACCTGCTGCAAAGAAAGTGGTCAAAGCAGCTGTCAAAGTTGCAGTAAAAAAAACCTCTAAGCCAGCAACGAAAGCTGTACAGAAAGCCACTGCTAAAACGTCAGCAAAGTTGGTGAATAAAAAATCTTCTGAAAAAAAATTACCAGTTAAACCAGTATCAAAAGTGCCTCAAAAATTGTCTAAAACCTCTAAAACCTCTAAAACCTCTAAAACCTCTAAAACCTCTAAAACCTCTAAAGCTGTTAATCCATCCACCACCAAAGAAAAAACAAAGAGTGATTCAAAATCCGCAACTGTTAAAGTAAAAAAAGTCTCTGAAGCTGCAAAAAAAGAATCTCCGAAGGCATTCGATAAAACAACCAAAGTTGAAAAATTAAACACAGTAACCCCTCAGGTAATCGCACCAGTCAGTCCCGCAGTAACTAAAGCAAAGTCTTCCAGACTGGCTTCTTTGACCGTGCCGTCAATGGCACAATCTGTGGCATCCACTGCTGCAAAAGCGAGCTTCGGACCGGTAGTGAATGCGCCAATCGTCTTCGCGCCGGCACCGTTTGTGGTCAAACAAAATCCCAAGTTGGCAAACAACTGGAAGACTAAATCAGCAGAAGAATTGAGTTCAGAAGAGGTGTTATCAATGCCAGCATCTGAATACATGAACATCAAGCAAATGATGTTTTTCAGATTGCGATTAATTGAGCTTAAAAAAGGGATCTTGGAAAGCGCTGGCGCAACAAGCGAGCATTTACGTGACGAGTCAGCAGTTGTCCCAGATCCAACCGATAGGGCAACGATTGAAGAAGAACATGCGCTTGAGTTGCGAACTCGTGATCGAGAAAGAAAATTGCTGAAGAAAATTGAACAATCTATCGCTCGCATTGACGCGGGTGATTATGGCTATTGTGATGAAACAGGCGAAGCCATTGGTGTTGGACGTTTACTGGCAAGACCAACAGCAACCTTGTCATTAGAGGCGCAACAACGCCGTGAGTTAAAGCAAAAAATGTACGGTGATTAATTTTTTTTTGACTGGTCATGGGCTTCATTCGCAAATTCAAGTCAATGATTGGTCAGCAAATTAATGATGCTGATAAAGCAACGAATTTCAAGTCCCTTACGAATAGTCAGGCTCATGATACTGAGCATGATGCCTATAACGAGCCAAAGCGCATAAGCCTCTTACGCACCCGTGAATTCGATCAACTTCGCGCTGTCTTGTTAAAGAATGAAGCGAGTTCAAGTCTAGAAATCACCAATACAACTTTTGACAAAAATCGTCTGAACAAGGTGCATCATCCCGCGAAAACGTTAAAAAAAATCGACGAGATTGAGGCTGAAATGTCAAAGCTATGGTGGAAAACTGTTCGCCTAGACTTATCAGAGGGCAAGTCGGACTGAGTTCGCCAATTGGCATTATTTCGATGGCAAGCTTGTTGCGGTTCTGCACATTGCTTGCGCAATAAATTTCCTGACATTCACTTTCTTTCGTAAGTCCTTATTTTTGAATGAAAATTCAAAAATAATACTGTATTTTTCTTCTAAGTCTTTGATTTAATTGATGTATTTGCCAAAAAATTACGCATAAAAATTGAAAATCCTGATATAGTGGATAACAGTGCAAATTTGTGGGTTAAAACCCCAAATTTTGATGCAG
>JBATPI010000113.1:0-4330 GCA_049291415.1 Paracoccaceae bacterium
CCTTCTGGATCGTTGTTGCACCCGGATAGTCCTGTGCCCGGGTCTCGCATTCGACCTCGGCTCGAAAATCCGTCACACTGATTCTTTCGGCCAGACCTGTCATGATGCGCATTTCGCCGCTGCCACGGTGCTTCCGTTGACGACCAGCCCACTGTCGATGCGCCCCTCAAAGAAATCAAAGACGTTCTGCACCGAAGCGATGGCCATCCGTTCGGCACATTCGGCGGTCAGCCCGGCGATATGCGGCGACAAGACCACTTGATCAAAGCTGAAGAGGGGGTTTTCCGGGCTTGGCGGCTCAACGCTGAACACATCCAGCCCGGCAGCGGCCACCGAGACAGAGTTCACGTCGCCCACGATGGTCAACGCGATGCCGCGTGCGTTCAGGGCGGGCAAGTCGATGGCGTCGATATTCTCCATCGCCTGCGCGGTTTCCACCATGGCAAAGGCCAGGATTTCACCATTCGCCTCGGCGGCATAGTTCGCGCCCACGGCAAGGGCGGCACGGTTCGGGCCAGGGCGTCCGCGCCATCAGGGTGACACCGCTGGCCCGCATGGCCTGAAACATCGGCACCACATCGCCATAGTCCAGCGCGCCGTGCTGAACGTCGATTGTGACGCTGTCAAAGCCCTGGGCCGCCATGATCTGGGTGGTGAAAGAGCTGCCGATGGAACACCAACCGTTGATCGTGGGCTTGCACTCGGACCACAGCTGTTTCAGACGGTTTGCAAGCAATGTCCGATCCTCAGAAAAACGTTTTGGCCACAGCGTCGCCGATCGGGCCATCTGGCATCGTTTGCAGTGCGCTTTGGATCACGTCACGCAGACCCACCAAAGCGGCAGGCATGACCCCGATCTTCAGAATTCCGATCCCCCCGGTTAGAATCTGCAACCCGGCTGCCCGATCCGGTGATGCAGCAAGTGGAACACTTTGGCGACCCGACAATAACCGCAAACGATGCCTTCAAGGCCGTAACCCGCTATTGGGACCGGATCACCCATCGGTCGCAGATCATCCCGTCGCTGCCGCGGGCGGTGGCGGCAATACTGGACCCCGCCGATTGCGGCCCCGCCTTTCTGGCGCTGCCGCAAGACACCCAGGAACTGGCGTTCGATTACCCGGACGAATTCTTTGCCCCTCGCATCTGGCAGGTGCCCCGGCCCCGTCCCGACCGCGATCAGGTTGGATTCAGGCCTGGGCGATTGGGCAGCCCCCGCTGACCATCTGCCCCACGCCAAGAAACTGTTTGCGCAATGGGATGCGCTGCTGGATACCCATCAGGCACCGACAAACACCCCGATTCCGACCTAGGCGCAGGTGGTGAATGTGGTCAACACCGCCGCGGGCGAACATGACACCCTGATCGCCGCCGCAGGTGGTATTCCGGGCGAGGTTGCAAAAGGCTGGCTGGTCAAGGCCCCGAACACCTTCGATCTTGAGTTCGGTTTTCCTGCATGGGGTATGAGATTGTCGCATCACCGACCGCGACAACCCGCTGCACGTCGATTTTGCCGCCCATGCCGCCGCGATGGGGGCCAAAACCCGCCATTGCGAAAGCCTTGCCGATCTGGCAACCGCTATGGACTGGGCCACGGCCAATGACCGCACCACCACCGACGCCTATGCCTGGGTGCCTGGCGATGCCGATTGGGATGTGGGCGTGCCCGAGGTGTCAGACAGCGACAGTGTGGCCAAGGCCCGCGCGCATCAACAACAGGTTCGCGCCAAACAGCGCATCGGAGTGTAGGACAATGAAAGCAAGACTTGGGATAGCCCCGATCGCCTGGTGGAACGACGATCTGGCGGAACTCAGCGATGATGTCAGCCTGGAGGAATGTCTGCGTCAGGCGTCGGTTGCGGGCTTTACCGGCATGGAGACCGGGCGCAGGTTTCCGATGGATATGGCCCAGTTGGGCCCGATCCTGGCGCGGCATGGCATCTCGGTCTGCGGCGGCTGGTTCTCGGGCCTGCTGCTGGACGGCGATCTGGCGCAGGAAAAGGACCGGGTTGCCCAGCAGCTGGCGTTCTTCAGGGCGGCGAACGCGCCCTGCATTGTCTACGGCGAAACCGCGCGGTCCGTGCAGGGGGTGAAATCAGCACCCTTGGCGACCAAGCCAAAACTGACCGAGGCAGAGATTGCCGCCTATGGCCGCAAGATCAGCGACTTCGCCGATTGGTGCGCCGATCAGGGCATGCCGATCAGCTATCACCATCACATGGCCGCCGCGATCGAGACAGAGGCCGAACTGGACCAGTTGATGAAACACTCAACCGTGCCCTTGCTGTTTGACGCGGGTCACATGGCTTTTGCCGGGGGCGATGTTCTGCGTGTCCTGGACAATCACCACACCCGCATCACCCATGTCCACACCAAGGATATCCGCCAATCGGTGATCGACAGTCTGGACCGGACTCGCGACAGCTTTCTGGATGCCGTGGTCAAGGGCGCTTTCACGGTGCCCGGCGATGGCAGCCTGGATTTCGCGGCCATCGTGCAGCGCTGTGCCGATTACGGCTATGAAGGCTGGTTCGTGGTTGAGGCCGAGCAGGATCCAAAGCTGTCGCCCCCGCTGGACATGGCGATCAAGGGACATAAGGAACTGATGCGGGTCATGGCGGCCGCCGGATATGATGTCGTGCAATGACCGGCTTTTCCGGGAACCGCATGGGCGGCCGTGATCGTGATCACCGGGCGCAATGCCGCGGTCGGTCATGGCCCCGGCGTTTACCAACACATCAACCCGGCCAAAGGTGGTATCCACCTGGCCAAGGACGCGGCTGCAATCTGCCGGGCTCCCCAGATCAGCCTCCAACGCCTGCCCATAGCGCACAAAGCTGGAGGCATGAATGCCGGTCCGCTCCCCGATTCCGTTCAGCGACAGGATTGCCACGTCATTGGGGGTTTGCGTAAGGTATAGCGAAATCCGCTGATAGGTCTTGCTCATCGCGTCATAGCGATCATGGATCAGCCGAATGAGATCCTCATAGGCCTGCGGTGCCGCGCTTTCAGGTGGCATCGACTGGGCCTGTCCACTGGACGGAACCACAAGAAACAGCAAACACAGAGACTGCAATGGTCGTCAGATACCTGCGCAGACTGGTCGTGGCCCTGGTCCTGATCGCCCCTGCGCCCAGCATTGCCGAGGATGCCATGATCCAGCTGTCGCTTTCAGACCAGTCCCGATGGGCTTATTTCAGCGATCAGGTCATGGGCGGCGAGTCAGAGGGGCAGGCCAGTTTCGGTCAGGCCGATGGCCAGCCCGTGCTGCGCCTGACCGGCGCGATCAGCACGGCAAACCGGGGCGGATTTTGCGCAAGGTCCCGGATGTAAGAGCCGTGCGCAGCCTGGCCATCGTCGGCTTCGGACGCGATCACATTGCCGATTTCTCGGTGCGCGCGGCGTGCGTTTATTGACCGGGTCAATCTGACCGGCGCTGCGGTGCAAAAAGATCCGCCCATAGCCTGGCGGGGCACCCGCTGCCGCCTTCGTCTCATCGGGCCTCACAACCAGAATGGGCAATAAATTGCCGGTGGCCAGAGCAATCTGCGCACCACTTGCGCCTGATCAATCCAAGTTCCTGGCAACGTGGAAAGACTGGGCGCTACAGCCGCCCACATTTGCCGGTGGCGCATCTGGTCGACGATCCGCTGGAACGGTTGTTCAGGTCGTGCCGTGCATCCAGACCGCGTAACCGGGGCAGCCGCTGCTGACCAAGGGGCAAGACACCGATTCCGTCCTGTTTGTGCTAAGTGGGTGGCTGTCGCTGTCAAAATGCCTGCCGGACGGAGAAATCCAGATCATCGATTTCGCGTCGCCCGGCGACATCATTGAAACCGGTGGCACGGGCGGATCGGTCTCTGCGGTCAGCATTGAGGCACTGACGAACGTCAAAGTAGCCGTCATTCATGCCCCTACCTGGCAGGCGTCAAAGCGCGACCGCCCCGATCTGGGCCGCGTTGCCCGCACAATCCCGGCTGCGACCCGCGCCCGTCTGGCGGAACGGGTGTTGCGGCTGGGGCGGGCACAGATGCGCATGCCCTATGCCCTTCTGGAACTGCACGTCCGGCTGGACGCGATTGGCCAGTCAAAGGCCGGCCGTTTCCGGCTGCCGCTGACCCAGCGCGTGCTGGGCAACTTTGTCGACCTGTCGTCGGTTCACGTCTGACGCACCCTTGGCAATCTGGTCGATAGCGGGGTGATCGCGGTAAAGCGGCACATGTCGATCCATATTCTCCGGATTGACGCTTTGGCTGAAATGGCCGGGGTCGATCTGCAGACTCTGCAATTTGGGATTCTCGGGGACACCAATTTCATTCCGCCTGCGCTG
>JBATPI010000114.1:0-2337 GCA_049291415.1 Paracoccaceae bacterium
CATTAGTTTCGAATCCCATCAGATGCAAACGCGACTGAGATCGAACCTAAGAAACTTACTCCCTTTCGCATTCATGATCGACGACCCGCCAGAGGTTGTATGCCACTCGTCGTCGGACTTCACAAAAGCGTCGTCGAAATCCCACTGCCAGTGGCTCGGTGGCATCCCGTCTGCCGGTCGTTTGCACATCTCTGCGGCAAACTTCGGTCTGAACTTGTTCCCTTAAGATCGTACCGTCACATTGCAGACTGCCGCCTCTCTCCCCTTTCACGCAAGAGGGCCTACAGGTTTCGGAGCAAAAGCGGCCATCGGATTTACTTCGTCACCGTATTGCGGATCATCTTTTGCGACGGGCCCGTTCCTGCGGCGTCGATGGCCGCCACTATGGTCACGCCACCAGATCATATACCTGACCGCCGATCTGTAGGTTGATAACCGTATCATCACCGCCATCAACCAAAGCCCACAGGGGCTGCCCGGTGGGGCGGTAAATGACAAAGGCCTCACCCACGCCCGCCTGCCCCGCACCCGGTGTGGTGTTGTAATTGACCTGGAATTGCGCTCGGGTGGCACCGGCCAGACCGACGGTCAGAACGTCACCCTCAGCCGCGTTGTAATCCTGAATCCAGTCGCTGCCATGATCGGCAACTCCGGCGTGGAAAAAGCTGTCAGCCCCCGTCCCGCCATTCATCCGGTCAAAGCCAAAGCCACCGTTCAGCACATCATTGCCGGCATTGCCGGACATCACATCCGAGCCGCCGGACCCGCCCAGCACGTCATTGCCATCGTTGCCGATAACCGTATCGGACCCCAGCCCGCCAATGACGGTATCGTTGCCGTTGCCGCCATTCAACTCATCATTGCCAGCGCCGCCGTCGATGTTGTCATTGCCGTCGCCGCCATAGACCACATCGCGCAGATCCGACGCCGTGATACCGCCAAAGATGAAATCATCGCCCGAGCCGCCGTTTAGAACGTTGCTGCCATCATTTCCAGTCAGGTGGTTGTCGAGGGCGTTACCGATTGCGTTGATGTTGGCAGTTCCGACAAGCACGAGGTTCTCGACAAAGCGAACCCCTGCGGTGGCGTCCAGGTTAAGGCTGATCCAGCTTTGCACCGTGTCGATGCCGCCCGAATCTGTGGTGCTTGTCGTCGTTGTCGTCTCGAACACCTGATCCCCGATTGCGTCTACCATATAGGTATCGCTGCCAGCCCCTCCAAGCATGACATCGTTGCCAGCCCCGCCATTCAAAATGTCATTGCCATAGCCTCCATCGAGCGTGTCATTGCCCCCGGCCCCGCTCAGAGTGTCGTTGTCAGTGCCATAGCCGCCCGTCAACACATCGTTCCCTGCGCCGCCCTGCAGCAGGTCGCTGCCCCTGCCGCCATTCAGCGAGGCACCATTGGCCGAAGCCATCAGCGTGTCATTGCCAAACCCGCCGTCGATGGTGCTGAACAGCGCCCCGCGGCTGTCATTCGAGGCAATGATACTGTCTGCGCCAGCCGTGCTTTGCAGGCGGATGCCCTCGATCCCGGTGATCAGCGTGCCGTCGGCCAGTGTCACCGACGCTGTCGAAAGGTTCAGTGTCTGGGCCGTCGTGGTCGCAAACAACGTCAGGATTAGGACATCGGACTCACTCCCGCCATCAACCCGCGCAGTGCCCGTACCGAACTGCGATTGCGCCAGGTTCAGCGTCAGGACGTCATTGCCAGCGCCGCCATAGATCTGCGAATGGCTGTTGGGGGCCGTTATCACATCATCGCCGTCATCGCCGTACAGAAGACACGCGCCCGCCCCACCGGGGCGTTGTTGCATAAGTAATGCCTGAGACACGACACCCCCTTTTCCCCGTTGGCATCAGGCCACGCGAACGATTTCGGCGGTGCCGAGTGCGTTGAAGCGGTTGATGAGGGCAACGGGGATCTGGATTTCGGCGGTTTGGCTGTCTGGGTGTCTTGCGGCGATGCGTTCACCGAAGGCCTTGAGGCAGCGCATCTTTGCCTCGATCCGACTTCGGGCATGATATCCCGTCCAGCGCTTCCAGAACGCCCTGCCATAGTGGCGAGTGGCTAGTAGGGTCTCGTTTCTGGCGATTGCGGCCGGGCAATCTTCCTTCCAAGGTCGTCCGTTCTTGCGGATCGGGATGATCGGCGTGGCCTGCCGGTCGATCCCTCTCGTGCATGTAAACATGCACTGCCGGGCAATGGATGGCGGTGTGGCATCGGCGCGTGTCATAGGCACCGTCCGCGGTCACTGTGCCTATCTCTTCGCCCTCGGGGATCTGGTCAAGCAACTCTGGCAAGACCGGACTGTCCCCGTCGCTGCTGGGGGTGAAT
>JBATPI010000115.1:0-12197 GCA_049291415.1 Paracoccaceae bacterium
CGGTCGCGCGGCAGGTGATTGTCGGGCCGAAAGAAGCGCTGTCGACGCGGATCATTCCGGTGCAAGAGATCAACTGGCTGGGGGATGAAGCGTTTGACAGTCGCCCCGAATGGGCGATGGAGGTCAAAGTTCGGTCCACCCGCGCACCCCGCGCCGCCGTGATCCGCCCCCTGTCGGCGACCACCGCCGAGGTGGAATTAATTGCGCCGGAAGATGGCGTCAGCGCCGGTCAGGCCTGCGTGTTCTACGCCCCCGACGGCGGGCGGATCTTTGGCGGCGGCTGGATCGGACACCGCGCCCGCTAGGCTGCTGCTCGCGCGGCAAAAGAGGGGGCGTTGCCCCCGTCGCTGTCGCGCCTCCCCCAGGATATTTGGACCAAGATGAAGCCGGGACCGGTCAGATATGGGCCAGCACCGAGCGCGCGGCGCGCAGGCCCGGCGGCTCTCCTCCGCGACCAAGACGCTGCATGGTCAAGGCCATGGCGGCGCTCTGCGGCCCGGGCCCGTGATCCAGAAGCGCCAGCAGGGCGGGGGCGATCAGATCGGCCCGACAGTCCTTGCCGATGAATTCTGGGATATGGCGGGTGTCGGTGACCAGATTGACCAAGGTGACGCTGTCGATTATCGCCATTCGACGCATCAGCCACAGAGTCAGAGGGGCCATGTCATAGGCGATGACCATGGGGCAGGATTGGGCGGCCAGCTCCAGGCTGACCGTGCCCGAAGCGGCCAGCGCCACGGTGGCCGCAGCAAAGGCGGCGGTGCGGGTGGCAAGGTCCGGCGCGGGCAGGATCAGGGGGTGTCCGGGCCAATCGCCAATGGCCATGCGCAAGGTGTCGGCCAGATGGGCGGGAGTGGGCAGGATCACCCGCAGGTCGGGGTGGATGGCGGCCACACGGGCCAGGGTGGCGCCGAAGGGGGCTGTCAGCCGCGAAATCTCACCACGTCGCGAACCGGGAAGCGCCACGATCAATGGCGCGCTTTTGGCGATGCCATGGCGGATGCGGAAGGCCAGAGCCTGATCGGGCGGCACGATCGGTTCGGCGGTAACGGGATGGCCGGTGAAATCGCAGGTCATACCGGCGGCGGTCATGAAGGGCGGCTCGAATGGCAGCAGGGCAAGGACGTGGTCGATGACCTTTGCCATTTTCTGCGCGCGCCCCGGTCGCCACGCCCAGACCGACGGGGCGACGTAGTGGATGGTTTTCAGGCCGGGACGGGCAGATTTCACCAGCTTGGCAACCCGCAGGCAAAAGTCGGGGCTGTCGATGGTGATCAGGGCGGCCGGGTTTGACGCAAGGGCGGCCTCGGCTGATTGGCGGATGCGGCGTTTGAGGGCGCGGTATTTCGGCAGCACCTCGGCTATTCCCATGATGGACAGCTCTTGCATGGGGAAAAGGCTGGTCAGGCCTTCGGCCTGCATTGCCGGGCCGCCGATGCCTGCGAAAGTGGCGCCGGGAGACAGGGTTTTCAGGCCCGCCATCAGGGCGGCACCGAGGCGATCGCCGGAGGGTTCGCCTGCGATGAGAAAGAAGTGCGGCGCGGTCATGTTGTGGAAAACTCGACCACCGGACCGAGGATGTTTTCAACGGGGATGAAGCCGGGGCCGCCCTTCTCAAGTCCGATGCGGCTGTCCAAGGCATTGTCGCGGTTGTCGCCCAGGACGAAGACATGCCCGGAGGGAACGGTGATCTCGGTCATGAAATCACCGAGTCCGTCCGGCTTGAGGTTGAGGATATCGTATGCCGCGCTTTCGGGCACGGTTTCGGTGAACCGGGGTATGCTGCAGGTTTCGCCTGCGGCGGTTGGAGCGGGGCAAAGGGGGGTGTTGCGCGTTGCGCCTTCGGGTTGCATCAGCTGCTGGTAGGGCGCAACTGCGGTTTGCGGCAGGGCGGCACCGTTCAGGATGACCTGACCGTCTGTCATCTGGACGGTATCACCGGGCAGGCCGGTCAGGCGGAAGATAAAGGTGTTCTCGGGTTTGACGGGGTGGCGGAAGGCGATAATGTCGCCGCGTTCTGATTTGGCCCCATGCTGCACGATCAGGCAGGCGTCAGGCTCCAGCGCGGGTTTCATGCTGCCGGAGGCGGCTTGGAAAGACTCCCACTCGGCGGAGGCGCATTTGAGGCAAAGACAGAAAGCACTGGCCGGTGTGGCGAAGCTGAAGGCCAGCCCAGCGGCAAGCAGGAAACGCGCGGCGGTCATGGGGCGGGTCACCGCTGAGCCGGGGCGCGGGACCACAGGAAAAGGCCGTGGTCGGCGGCGAGGGTCTGCATGGCGGGCAGATCCAGGGTGATTGTGCCGCCAGCCTCCCAGGCTATGCCGCCCAGACCCGCACTGGCGGCGGCTTGCACAGTGGCGGGCCCGATTGTCGGCAGGTCTATGCGGCGGTCCTGGGTGGGTTTGGGTGCCTTGTAGAGCAGACCCCTGCCCTGTTTGGGGTTTGGTCTGATTGTATCCGGGAAGGCGGCCAGCCCGGCCAGCATGGCGTCGGTGCCTGACAGGGTCTCAACGGCAAGGCAGAGGCCTTGGGCGACGACGCAGCCCTGGCCGACATCGACGCGGCCTAGCGCTTCGGTGATGGCGGCGGCGCGGGTGGCGTCTGCCTGGTCCCGATCGGTCAGTTGTCCGGCGTAGAGGCCTTCGGGCGGGGTCAGCGCGGGCGCGATCTCGGCGGCGCCGGTGATCTGAAAGCCGTCTTCCTCAAACAGCGCGATGACTTCGCGCAGGGTGGCATCGTCGCCCTGCGCCATGGATTGCATCAGGCGGGGGACGATCTGGGCGGTTTGCGGATCAAACAGGGCCGGGTCAAGGCGGGGGCGCTGGACGGCACCGGCAAAGGCGACGGCAGTGATTCCCGCCTGATGCAGGGCCTGGAAAAACGGAAAAAGCCGCTCAACCCGAAAGCTCAGGTCGGGTGTCAGGCCTTCGGGCGCAAAGCCATCAACGGCGGCGATAAAGGGGCGTTGCGGCAAGGCGGCAGCCAGCGCTGCGGGCAAGGCCCCTGCCCCGGCGATCAGTGCCAGCGTCATTTCGGGCCCTTGGGCGTCAGAAAGTTGCGGTCTGACGCGGCCAGAATGAAATCGGCGATCTCATGCACCAGTGGACTGTCGCTGTCTTCGGTCAACCGGCGGGCGCGGTCCTGAAATGCGCCTTCGCCCTGGGCCAGGGTCTGGTAGGCGGCGCGCAGAGCGGTGATCTCGGCGCGCTCAACCCCGCGGCGTTTCAGACCGACGAGGTTCAGCCCGTCCAACTCGCCGCGCGGAGCCTGCACCAGACCGTAGGGAATGACATCATTGGTCACCATGGTGACAGCGCCGATGATGGCGCCGTGGCCGACACGGACCCATTGGTGGATGCCCGATAACCCGCCGACGATCACATCGTCGCCCAGATGCACATGGCCGGCAATCGCGACATTGTTCACCAGAATCACCCGGTTGCCTATTTGCGCGTCATGGCCGACATGCGCGCCTGTCATGATCAGGCAATCATCCCCGACCCGGGTGATGCCCCCCCCCCCCGCAGTGCCGGTGTTCAGCGTGGCCCCTTCGCGAATGCGGGTGCGCGCGCCAATGATCAGCTGCGTCCGCTCACCCGCGAACTTCAGGTCTTGCGGCACCTCGCCCACGGTCGCAAACGGCCAGATCGTGCAATCGTCGCCAATCTGGGTCCAGCCGGTGATCACGGCGTGCGATTTGATGGTAACCCTGGTGCCAAGGGTAACTTCGGGGCCAACCACGGCAAAGGGGCCAATATAGCTGTCTTCGCCGATCGTGGCCCCGTCTTCGACAAAAGCCGAGGGATGAATGACGGCGGTGCCGTGAATGGTCATGGCTCAGGCCTTGGGCAGGTCGAACATGGCGGTGAAGGTGGCCTCACAGGCCAACTCCCCGTCCACCATGGCGCGACCTTCGAATTTCCACACTTTGCCGCCACCGCGGACGGCGCGGACATGCAACTCCAGCACATCGCCCGGCACCACCTTGCGGCGGAATTTCACCCCATCGACCCCCATGAAGAACACCTTGGCGTTCTTGTCGACCAGATCCATCGACATGCCCACCAGCACGCCCGAGGTCTGGGCCATGGCTTCGATGATCATCACACCAGGAAAGATTGGCATGCCGGGGAAATGGCCGGTGAACTGCGGCTCATTGATCGTCACGCATTTGATGCCGACGCAAGAGTCGTTCACCACAATATCGCGGACCTTGTCGATCAGCAAAAACGGGTAACGATGCGGGATGATGCGCTGGATCAGGTCCAGATCGGCAAAAGTCGGGTCGGATGCGGTCAAGGGCGAATTCTCCTTGCGCTGTAAAGGGGCGCTTTGTCCCTGTGCTACCAAGTTGATCCTATGGTGACAAGCATCAGGGGGAGGATTGCGGCGCAGGGTCAGGTTGGGGTTGCGGTTCTGGCTGCGCCGGGGCGGGTGCTGCCGCGCTGGCTGGCAACGCCTGATCCATCCGGGTGATGGCCAGCGGTGTCACATCCAGCGCCGTCAGGGACAGGATGATGGCGCTATCCGCCAGGATAGCCACCGCACCGGTCTCGGCCAGCACATCCCCCAGAACCGAAGTTGCGGCCTGGAAAAAACGCTGTCGATCTTCGTCCAGCTGGCGGGTGATGGCACGGCTTTTGCCATCCTGGGCGGCGCGGATCTCTTCGACCTTGACATCGAAAGCTGCGGTGATGGTAGCGAAATCGGCGGCGTTCATCGTGGCGCGGCGTTCGGTCAGATCGCGCTCTTCCTTTTCCAGCGCATCCTCGATGCGGCGGTTTTCGGCGGCCAACATCTTGGCTTCGTCAGCCGCGCGGGCCAGAACGGCCCTGCCAAAAGCGCTATCCTTGAACAAACGGTCCTGGTTCAGCGTCACCACCGGAGGCGGCACGGTCAGCGTTGGCACTTTGACCACGCTTTGCCCGTCGGTGACCTCTTGGGCCACGACCCTGCCTGCATCCGCCGCCACCAGGCATCCGACTATCGCCAAACTGCCCAAAAGCCGCGATTGCATCCCCGCCCCCTTAGAACTTGGTCGAGACCGTCAGGTCAAAGTTCTGCTCTTTGTCGTAGTCTTCCTTGACCACTGCGCGCGAAAAGTTGAACCGCAGCGGCCCCAGAGGCGTGTCCCACAGCAAGGATACGCCAACAGCGACGCGCGGTTTCAGGCTGTCATCGACCGCTGCCCCGCCAAACCCAACGGTGTTGTCCAGACTCCAGACCGATCCGACATCTACAAAGGCACCGCCGGTGATGCCGTATTCCTCAGGCAGGCCCAGCGGGAAGTCGGCCTCAAACCGGGCGACGGCAAAGGCGTTGCCACCCAGCGCATCCAGCGTTCCCAAGGGAACGCCATCGCGCGGGCCGATGCCGTTGGGTTCAAACCCGCGAATCTTGCCGCGGCCAAAGAAGCGGTCGGTGACGCGGGTGGTATCGCCGCCGATGCCGCTGATGACCCCACCCTCAAAGATGGCGCGCACGGTGACTTCTTCGTTGAACACCTTGGTTTCGGCAGCGGCAAACACGGTTGACGTCAAGAACTGCGTATCGCCGCCCAAGCCGCCCAACTCCTGACCAAAGCGCAGCAGAATGCCGCCATTCGGGTTCAGACCGGTGATGCGGGTGTCATATTCAAAGCTGTAACCCAGCGCCGAGGTCAGCAGCGCACCATTCGTGCCCAGCGTCGTTTCGGCCGCAATGATCGGCGATGTGCCAGAGTAATCGAACAGCTTGTCCTCGGCAATCCGGTAGGTCAGGCTAAGGCGCGACTGCTCTCCGACCGGGAAGCCGATGCCAAAGGTCAGGCCGATGTTGCGCGTGTTGTAAAGCGCGTTGTCATTCTCAGACGTGCGGTAATAGCCACCAAAGGTGAACCGCAGATCGCGGCCCAACAGGGCGGGTTCGGTAAAGCTGAACGACGAATTCTGCGAGTCCGTGCCACTGCTGAGGCTGAGCGCCAGCCCCTGCCCGCGCCCCAGAAAGTTCCGCTCGGAAAACGAGATCGTCGCCCCGGTGCCCGACGACACCGAATAGGACAGGCCAAAGTTCAGAGACCCGGTGGGCTGTTCGGCCAGATCGACGTTGACAACCACCTGATCGGCACTGGAGCCCTGTTTGGCATCCACCTGCGCATCGGAGAAAAAGCCCAAGGCGCGGATACGCTCGGCCGACTGCCGGATTTCGCGCGGGTTGAAGGGGTCACCTTCAACCGAACGGAACTGGCGGCGCACCACCTGATCCAGCGTGGTCGCGTTGCCCTGGATGTCGATCCGCTCGACAAAGATCCGCTCGCCCTTGACGATGGCAAATTCGATGTTCACCGCCTGATTGCGGTCATCGCGGGTCACCCGCGGCTCAATCCGGATAAAGTTCAGACCCTTTTTCAGGGCCAGGCTTTCCATCCGGGCGATATTGTTCTCAATCAGCGCGGGGTTGTAGGTTTGGCCGGTGCGGATCTTTTGCACGGCTTTGAACTCGGCCGCATCGACGCCCTCAACCTCGGACACCGTGGTGGTCTGGCCGATGGAATAGGACAGGCCCTCACGGATGGTAAAGGTGACAAAGCTGGCATCGCGTTCGCGGCTGGTTTCGGCCGTCGCGTCAGTGACCTGAAAGTCGATATACCCGCGTGAGCGGTAAAAATCGGTCAGGACCTGCTTGTCCAGGTCCAGCCGCTCGGCGACAAAGGTGTCGCGCTGCACCAGCGCGCGCAAAATGCCCGCCTGTTTGGTTTCCAACACCTGCCGCAGTCGGCGATCGGAAAAGGCGCGGTTGCCGACGAAGGACAGCCGCTCTACCTCAACCACCTTACCTTCGGTGACCTCATAGACCAGATCGACCCGGTTTCCGCTACGGCGGATGATCTTGGGGGTGATGGTCGCGGCCAGACGGCCCTTGACGCGGTACAGCTCTGCCATGGCGGCGGCATCGGATTCGGCGGTCTTCGGCGAATAGACCTTGCGCGACTGCGACTGGATAACGGCGGCCAGATCTTCGTCCTTCAGCGCGCGGTTGCCCTCGATGCTGATCAGGTTGATGAAAGGATATTCCTCTACCCTGATCACCAAGGTGGACCCTTGGGGAATCAATTCGACCGTCTGGAACAGGCCAGAGCGGGAAATTCGCTGGAAAGCGTCATTCAGCCCACCGGCTGAGACCTCTTGGCCCTTGCCGATTCCGGCATAGCTGAGGATGGTCGCATCATCGACGCGGTCATTGCCCTCGATCTTGACGCTGGAAAAGGCAAAGACCTGCGCAAAGGCCGGAGTCAGGATCGGCAGCGAAGCCCCTGCCGCACCAAGAAAAACCGCCGCTGCCAATAGGCGAGCGCGGGTTTTCGACCGGCTGGACGTCATCGGCGACACCCGCGATGTCTGTCCATAAATGTCACGCATTGCCAATCTCCGCCGATCCAAACCGTTACCGGAGTGGTTAGCGGGAAAGTGGGGCCTTGTCAAAAGCCTGCGTGCCTGCGGGTGAAGATTGCAAGATGTGGTAGGTCAGACTGCCACGGACGACTTAGGGCCCGACGATGGCCGAACCCAGATAGGCACCGGCCAACAGCCCCAGAATGATCGTTCCGACTGAAAACAGCCGGTCGGAATTCAGGGTTACCAACAGGGTTAGCCCGGGGAAGTTTCGCTGAACTAGCTGCATGGCATGCGTCCTAAGAGGTCTGATGGACGAAATACCCCGCGATTGCGGCAGGATTTGGGCGTGGCCTGCGACAGCTAGACGCAGATCAGATCCTGCAAAAGGGCAAAGGCCATCAGCGAAAGCAACAGCGTCAGCCCCACCGTCATCATCACCTGCAGCGCGCGCTCTGACGGAGGGCGGCGGAAAACCGCCTCATAGCCGTAAAACACCAGATGGCCGCCATCCAGCACCGGAATTGGCAACAGGTTCAGGATGCCGATGCCCAAAGACAGGATCGCCAGCATCGTGAAATAGCTGTTCGGCCCGGCGGTGGCCGCGTCGCCCATCACTTCGGCCATGCCGATCATGCCCGTCATGTTGCAGGTCGAGATCTTGCCCGCGATCATGTGATACAGCCCCGAGAAAGTGCCGGTCGTCATGTCCCACATGCCGCTGGCAGCACCGGTGATCGTCTCGCCAATCCCCGCGCGACGGGTGGCGGGTTCAAAGATCAGGCCGGAACTGATGCCGATCAGCCATTCGGTCTTGAATCCGCCCTCTTTGTTCGGCAGGTCGCGGCGGCGCGGCGTCAGGGTCAGATCAAATGTCTGGCCTGCCCGCCAGATCGTCAGCGGGATCGGCTGGCCGTCGGAGCCGAAAACCACGTCCTGCAGGTCAGTGAAGGCCACGATGTCGCGCCCGCCGGCGCGCATGATGACATCGCCCGCCTGCAGGCCGGCATCCACCGCCGCCGATTTCGGCGCGACGCCGCCGATATAACCCGGCATCGGGTGGGGGCCGGTAAAGGTGACATCCTGGCCGTCGCGCAGCACCGTCCATTCTATGCCCGGCGTATGCGGCAACGCCTCAACCGCGGTGACATAGCTGTCAAAATCGGACGTCGGCGTGCCGTTCAGCGCCACGATCCGGTCGCCCTCTTGCAGGGTCTGGCCCGTCCAGGGCAGGGCAACGGTGCGCGCCACGGTGGGCTGACCATCGGCGATGCCGAACATCACCGTCATGGCGGCCAGCACCACAAAGGTCAGAATGAAATTCGCCACCGGCCCTGCGGCCACGGTCAGGGTGCGCGCCCAAAGGGGGGCACCTGCCATGGTGTGGCGGCGTTCTTCGGGACTAAGGCCGGGAGTGCCCGCGCTACCAACCGATGCCGCGTTGGCATCGCCCAGAAATTTGACATAGCCCCCCAATGGCACAGCGGCGATCTGCCATTTCGTGCCGCGCTGATCGGTGCGGCTGACCAGCACCGGGCCAAAACCCAAGGAGAAAACCTCGGCATGAATGCCGGTCCAGCGGCCGACGATGTAGTGGCCATATTCATGGATCGCCACGATCACCGAAATGGCGATGATGAAAAAGAACACGGTCCAGACCGTGCCGCCCATGGCCGAAAAAACGTCGTTCATCTGCTGTTCCTCAGGGTCATGGCGGCTTCGACCGCACGTATTCTTGTCAGATGGTCCATTGCCAGCACATCCTCAAGGGTCTGCACGGCTTTTCCAAGGCTGGTATCAGAGGAAAGTCGGTTCAGCGTGGCCTCAACCACCCCCGCCATGTCCATAAAGCCGATGGATCCGCCCAGAAACTGGTCCAGTGCTATTTCCTTTGCGGCGTTGAAGACGGCTCCGGCCAGACCGCGGGTGTCCATCACGTCGCGGCACAGCCGCAGCGCGGGGTAGCGGTTCAGATCGGGGGCGCGAAAGGTCAGCGTGGCCATCTGCGCCAGATCCAGCCGCGCCACCGGCAAGGGCGCGCGTTGCGGCCAGTTCAACGCATAGCCGATGGGGTGACGCATATCGGGGCTGCCCATATGCGCCATGATCGCACCATCGGCAAATCCGACCATCGAATGGATGATCGATTCCGGGTGGACGATCACCTCTATCCGGTCCGGGTCTATTCCGAAATATTCTCGCGTCTCAATGACTTCCAACGCCTTGTTGAACATGGACGCCGAATCGATGGTGATCCGCTGCCCCATGGCCCAATTCGGATGCGCCAGTGCTTCGGTCACGGTGGCGCGGGCCAGTGCCTCCAGCGGCCAATCGCGCAACGCCCCGCCCGAGGCGGTCAGGATGATGCGGTCAACCGAGGCCATGTCTTCGCCGATCAGGGCCTGAAAGATGGCGGAATGCTCACTGTCGACGGGCAGGATGCGCGCGCCATGGGCGGCGGCGGTGGCCATCAGCAAAGGCCCTGCGGTGACCAGTGATTCCTTATTCGCCAGCGCCAGAGTGCTGCCATGCGTCAGGGCGCGTAAGGAGGGCACCAGCCCTGCGGCACCGACAATCGCACTCATCACCCAATCGGCGGGGCGGTCGGCGGCATCGGCAATCGCCTGCGGCCCGGCGGCAGCCTGCGTAGGTGTACCAGCCAGCGCATCGCGCAGGGCGGGCAGATCGGCGGCATCAGCGCAAACGGCGATTTCGGCGCGCAAGGTGCGGGCACATTCGGCCAGCCGGATGATGTTGCGTCCACCGGTCAGGGCAACGGTGTGAAAGCTGTCTGCCCCGCCAGCGCGCAGGATCAGATCGACCGTCTGTTCACCGACCGACCCGGTGACCCCAAAGATGGAAATGCGGCGCATCTGCTGTCAGCCGGTCGCGGCGGTAAAGATCGGGGACAGCGCCTGCAGCACGGCAAAAAGGATGGCGGCAAAGGCCAGCGCATCGAACCGATCCATCAACCCGCCATGGCCGGGGATCAGGTTTGAGCTGTCCTTGGCCCCTGCCCGCCGTTTGATCGCGCTTTCGGCGATGTCGCCCATCTGGCCGGCAAAGGCAATCAACGGCGACACCCAGATCAGCGCGTGTAGCCCCTGTCCCGCCGCCCAGAACCCGGCCCCCACCAGTGCCGCCCCGACCCAGCCTGCAACCGTGCCCGACCAGGTCTTTTTCGGGCTGACTTTGGGCCAGAATTTCGGCCCGCCAAGGATGCGCCCCGCAAAATACCCCATCACGTCCGAAGCAATGACCACCGCCAGCAGCCACAGCACAGGACCTATGCCCAAGGTCAGGCGCAAGGCGACCAGCGACCAGCCCGTCGCCATGATCACCAGCGCGTAGCCGATGAACACCAGCACATCGCGGCGCGGGGCGATCAGACCGACCAGCACCGGCAACACCATCAGGGGCACAACCCAGAACAGCGGAACCCACAGGTTCAACGCCAGCACCACAGCCGCCAACAGGCCCAAAAGGACTGAGGCATCATAGCCCGGCCCTTTGGTCAGCCGAGCCAGCTCCCACATCATCAACCCGGTGCAAGCCACGGACAATGCAGCGAAAATCTCACCGCCCTGCCAGATTGCCACAGCCCCCAGCGCCACCATGGCGATAGCCGACAGAACCCGCGGACGCAGGTCGGCCCAGCGGTTGGGCGGGCTTTGGGTCATGCGCTGACCCCGCCAAAGCGGCGGTCGCGGTTGGAAAAGCGCGACAGGATATGGGCCAGTTCATCCGGGGTGAAATCCGGCCACAGCGTTTCGGTGAATTCATATTCGGCATAGGCCGCTTGCCAGGGCAGGAAATTTGAGGTGCGGGTCTCACCCGACGTGCGGATCACCAGATCGGGGTCCGGCAGCCCACCCGTGTCCAGCCGCGCCGAGAACGCGGCTTCGGTCAGGTCCGCGGCGTCAAACCGGCCCTCGGCGCTGTCGGTGGCCAGGGCACGGGCAGCGCGCAAGATCTCATCCCGGCCCCCGTAATTGATCGCGACGGTCAGGTTCAGCCGGGTCAGATGGGCAGTCTTTGCCTCAATCCCCGCCATCAGGCGTTGCAGTTTCGGGGCCAGCCTTGTGCGGTCACCGATAAAGCGCATCCGCACACCCTCGGCCGCCAGACGGTCCGCCTCACGCTGGATGTAGCGGGCGAAAATCGCCATCAGGCCCAGCACTTCTTCGGTTGAGCGTTTCCAGTTCTCGGTCGAAAACGCGTAAAGCGTGATCCATTCGATCCCCAGATCAGGGGCGATGCGAACGATTTCCTTGACCCGCTCGGCGCCCTTCCTGTGCCCGACCAGCCGCGGCCAGCCCTTGTTGGTGGCCCAGCGGCCATTGCCGTCCATGATGATGGCGACATGACTGACCCGGCGCGCGGGGGCGGATTGGGAGGCGGCCATAGCCGGTCCTAAACCTGCATGATTTCTTGCTGTTTGGTTTCCAGCGTCAAATCAACCAGTTTGATGTATTTATCGGTCATTTCCTGCACTTCACCTTCCCAGAACTTGGCGTCATCTTCCGACAGGCTGGCGGATTTGGCCTTTTTGATCTGGTCCATGCCATCGCGGCGCAGGTTGCGGATGGCGACGCGGGCATGTTCGGAATACTGTGCTGCGACCTTGGTCAACTCTTTGCGGCGCTGTTCGTTCAACTCGGGGATCGGCAGCATGATGATGGTGCCGTTCAGCTGCGGGTTGATGCCCAGACCGGATTCGCGAATGGCCTTTTCAACCTTTTGCACCATCGCCTTGTCCCAGACGTTGATGGTGACCATGCGCGGCTCTGGCACGTTGACGGTGCCCAGTTGGTTGATCGGCGTCAT
>JBATPI010000116.1:0-11228 GCA_049291415.1 Paracoccaceae bacterium
GGCTGATGGCGCACGATTTCGACCGCCAAGTCGCCGAGGTTCACGTGCGCGTTGCGATCCTGAACGGCTACACCGCCCTTGGCATCCCTGTCACGAAAGCCATGGGATAAATCCGTCTGGGGAAAGGAGAGAACCCTTCGTCAGCTGATTTGCGCAACAGAGTCCCGCCAGGCGGATGATTTCGGGCGAGGTCTCGAGGTACCGGAATGGGCTGTGCTGCATCATCCCGAAAGGTTAGAGGGCCTCCCTGCCCGCCTCAAACGATTTTCGTCTGACACTGCCACTTGGCGCATTGCGACGCCGTTGGGGAGAGAGCGGCATCCAACCCATCTCTGGGGCGTGAGTTATTCATTTACACCAACATGGCCAACCTGACGCAACTGGAGGTGGCTGCCACATCCGTAGACTGACAAAGCGGCTTGTCGTCCACGATGTTTCCTGATAGTAAAAAATGATAATTATTTTTACTACCGGGACACATTCATGACAAATGATGAAGACCCACCCGCACTCCCTCGTGTTAAACCTGTTCTCGACCAAGACCCTCACCGCGTGCGCGATCTGTCCGAGCGCAACCTTGAAGCCGCGATCGGCCGCGACGTGCGTATCTGTCGCCGCCAGCAGGGAATGAAGGTCTCCGAACTGGCCAGTGCGACCGGCATGTCGATCGGGATGCTGTCGAAGATCGAGAACGGAAATACCTCTCCCAGTCTGACCACACTCAAGGCACTAAGCAACGCTTTGTCGGTGCCGTTATCGGCCTTTTTGAAAAGCTATGAGGACCGGCGCGAGGCGAACCATATGAAGGTGGGCCAGCATATTGAGGTGGAACGCCGGGGTACGCGGGCGGGCCACCAATACAACCTTCTGGGCCATATCGGATCGAACCTATCGGGCGTGGTGGTGGAACCCTACATCATCACCCTGACGGCCGAGAACGACATCTTTCCGGCCTTCCAGCACGAAGGTCTGGAACTTCTGTACATGCTGGAAGGCGAGGTTGATTACCGCCACGGTGATCAGGTCTATCCCTTGAAATCGGGCGACAGTCTGTTCTTCGATGCCGACGCCCCGCATGGGCCAGAGGTTCTGGTCAAACTGCCAGCGCGCTATCTGTCGGTGATCGCGTACCCTCAGGGGTGAGGCGGACCAGAAAACAGGTGACTGAAGTGTTTTTTCTGCCGAACGCATGAGCGCGCTTGCGAGGATTGATACGGTAACCTATCCCCCTGCCTTGTGCTGCCAAACCGACCAGCGGATGCGCGCGGTCTTGTAGGCGTCGAACGCCGCCATCGCCCAGACGAACAGCCCGCCCGCGATCTTGCCGACGAAAGACACGTCCGGCGCTGCGGTCTTCAGGGTAAACCCCGCCAGCAACACCGCGAAGAACACAAAGATCAACCCCCGCATCGGCTGACGGTTCAGCACCTGCCCCATGCCCGGCAGCACGATGGCCAACGCAAGAACGGCTTTGGGGTTTGGCGGGCGGGTCATGCAGCCTCCTCAGACCATGCAAGCAGATCCTGGCGCAGCGCTTGCAGCACCTGCAAAAGCGGCGCGATGCGACCAGGGCCAAGTGGGTTCATCGCCATTTCAGCATCGCGGAAGATCAGATAGCGGCCACGATCGGCCTCTTCGGCCAGGATCACCAACCGCAGACCCTTGGGAGAGATCAGCAACTCTTTCACTCTGGGATCGGCGAATATCGGGACATGGCGGGCGATCAGGGCCTCGGGTGGCAGGGCGGCGGCATTGTCGCTGTGGATGACGGTGCCTTCGGGCAGGAAGTCCGGGCAAGGCACCACCTGCTTGAGGTTGGCGAAATGCGAAAAGGGCTCGGCGCCGGTCGGACGGGCCATGATGTCCAGCGTGGCCTGAACCGGCAAGGGCGCCGGCAGCGACAGCATCACCCACAATGCGGGCAACTTTCGGAAGGTCAGGCTGTCGGGCAGCGCCTGCAGATCATACGCCAGATCTCCCAAGTGGCCGGTTATGCGCGGAAAACCTGTCGGCTGCACCCGTATCTCTACACGGTCGAACAGCGGGCGAAGCGCCTCAAAATACGTCGCCCGTGCGGTCTTGCGGCCATGGGTGGCGCGGGTCAGCCGATAGGCCAGCCACAGGGCAAGGGCGGCAGCGGCCGATGCGATCAGGGGGTAGTAGGCAGGCATTCGGGGTTTTTCCACGGAAACGAGCGGCCCGCCACAAGGGTGGGCCGCTCTGGTTGAGTCACGCACTACACCGGCAATCAGTAGCCCTTCGGCTTGGGCCAGGGCATGGTGAACTGTGCCCCACGGTTGACGAAGCGATAACGCCAGAAGTGGAACCAAAGGCTGACCACGATGTAGAAACCGACCATCGCCACCAGCTGCGTGCCATAGCCAAGGAAGACTGCAAAGAAGGCGACACCGCATAGGGCCAGCAGCACAAAGGCGGGCAAGGGGTGGAAGGGATGCGTATAGCCGCGCTTGATCGTGCCCATCGGCCATTTCTTGCGGAAGAGGATGATGTTCAGCGGCATGAAGGTGTATTCCAACAGACCGGACAAGATCGAGAAGGTGATCACCTGATCCAGAGGTGCCCCCAGCGCGAAGATCAGAGCGATGGGTACCAGGAAGATGATCGAGCGATAGGGCGTGCGGAACCTTGGATGCACCGCGCCGAACCAGCCCGGCAGATATTTGTCGCGCCCCATGGCAAACCAGGCCCGACTGGCATCGTTGATACAGCCGTTGGCCGAGGCAAGTGTGGCGAACAAGGTGCCAAAGCCCAGAAACCAGACCAGCCCGGTCGACCCCGACAGGCGCGCGGTATCGAACAAGGGCGCCACCGAGCCGTTGACCCCATCACCCAGATATTCCCAAGGTAAGACGCCCGTACAGGTGTACCAGGTCAGCGACGCCGCGATCAGCAGCGTCATGATCCCGGCCAGCGTGCCGAACGGCAGCGCGCGTGCAGGGGAACGCACTTCCTCGGCCGCCTGGGTGGTGCCCTCGATGCCGAGGTAATACCACAGGCCAAAGTGCATCGAGGCCAGAACCCCGATCCAGCCATAGGGCAGCTCATGCCCCTCAAACAACGCTGCGTGCTGCATGATGCCACCACCAAGGATGCCTGAGGTGGACACGAACAGCGTCAGGATGGCGACAAAGGCGATGGCGGTGATGACCAGGTTGAAGGTCAGCGTCGCCAGCACGCCGCGATAGTTCAGCCAGGCCAGGAACATGATGACAAGAACGATGAAGGGTCGCTGGTCCAGCTCTCCGGTATAGCCAGTCATCGTTGCCACAACCGAGAACAGATAACCGGCGGTGATGGCATTCGCCGCCTCTAGCATGGTATAGGCAAAGACCAGATACAGACCCACATTAAAGGCCATCAACGGGCCGACGATATGCTTGGCTTGGGTATATTGCCCGCCCGCCGCCGCGACCGTCGAAGTGACTTCGCTGTCGATCATCGCGACGCAGGTGTAAAGGATGCCCGCGAACCAGCAGGCAATCAACGCTGCATAGGCACCGCCCTTGCCGACGGCAAAGTTCCAGCCCATGTATTCGCCGACCAGCACGATGCCCACGCCCAAGGCCCAGATATGGGCCGGCCCCAGAACCCGCAGCAAGCCGACTTTGGTACCATGCGGCCCCATTCCGTCGATCTTGTCTGAGGTGATGTCAAAATCTGCCATGATACCCCCCTCAGATCTTGTGTTCTTCGGTCATGGCCTCAAGCTCGCCTTCACGAGATGAGGTCAGAACGTCCTCGGAAAAGGTGCTGTCAACCTTCAGCCAGTCAATTACTATGTATAACCCCAGAAGGGCCGAAATCCCCCAGGCCGCATATTCCGCGATGTCCCACGTCTGCATTCCCGCCCCCTATTTCCGACCAAATTTTTCAGAAATCACTTCGCGATACTCAAGATCCGAGAAGCGCAGCATCAGAAAATAATAGAGCACAATGACCGCAACCATCACGATCAGCGCGCCGGCGGTAAAGCTGTAGTCAAACCGCGCCAGGATCAGATCGTGCGCCGAAGCCGGGGTATAGCCGAGTGCCTCGTATTTTGCCGATTGCACGGTGTTCTGGCCCAGGCTTTCCCAGGTTGGGTTGGGGTCTGCCGTCGCCACTGTCTTTGCAGCGCCCGCCATGCCCATCCACAGAGGCACGAACAGCGCCCCGACGGTCATCACCACCAGCACGATTACGTCGAACAGCTGGCTTGCCTTGCTTTGTTTCGGGGGTTCGTAATGTGCCATCATTGTCCCCTGTGTCCACGGGCCTGATCAAGGAATTTGATGTCCAGCCCATACATGAAATCGCGGTCTTCCCGGTAATGCCGCAGCATCGCCAGAATGGCTGCGGTATTGAACACCAGCACCACAGCGCCTGCGCACAGCAACAAAGCCCTGGCGGTACTGTTCGGTGCAAGGTTCCAGGTAGAGTAGGCGACGAAGGTGATAGCTAGCCAAAGCCCAATCACGAACGCCCATGCCACCAGCACGTCGCGTCTATGCATGGCCCTGATCCTCTGATCGAGGTTAGGCACTGGTTTTCTCCCATGGGCCTGATGATCGCCATTTCAGGCGGGACCCTGCCGCCGTCGTTTACGCTGGCGAATTCTTTTTCGCCGGAGGGAAACAGGCCTGCGACATTCTGTCAAGAAAAACCTAGGATGGCAGTGAAAAAGCGCGTGAAGTTTCCTTACAGTAAAAAAGATTGCGCTCCATGTCAGTAAGGTGGTGATGATCTACCCGCCCCCCGACGACATCGATGGGCCAAGGTGGGTCTGCAATGATCCACACCGGGAAAACGGTCATTTAAGAGGTAGTCCACGGCGTGCGGTTGTCCGCCATGGGCGGCGTGAGGCCGTTGGTGGTTATAGAATGTGATCCAGCGCCCGACACCGGCCTTGGCCTGCTATCCGGTTTCCCAGGCGTTGAGGGAGAAGCAGTCATACTTCAGCGACCGCCAGAGGCGTCTGATAAAGCTGTTGTCCAGGTATCGGGCTTTGCCGTCCATCGAGATTTTGGTCTTGGCCCGCTTCAGTCGGTCGGTCCAGTCGAAAGTCGTGAAAACGAGGGCCACGAGATCGGCAGCAGGCGGCACTGCCCCCCGACCGACAGCTTGGGATGGGTTCGCTCGATCATTCGGCGCCTCACTTCCCGGTCCACGGCTGGAGCTTTCGTGACAAAAAATCGTTGGCAACGGCCAGTTCTCCGATCTTTCCTCTCATGCATGTAAACATGCATTGCCGGGCAATGGGCCATGCAGATCTCGGACCGTATCTTCAGCGACCTCAGCCACGGCAGCCGATTTGCCCCCGCGCGCGAAAATACCGGCAGCCCCTTCCAGCCGTGACTTCTGCCATGGATGGATCATCTTCGCCTCTCGGTGTTTGAAGGCAAACACCCGCCGGTAACAGAGGGACTGAATAAGCCGATGCCAACTCGGACACGCGCTGCCACAAAGGCCTCAATCGCCGTTCGCTGCGCTTCCAACCCCAGCCCGCTCGCGCCCGGTCTGGCCGTCGAGACCCGGTCATAGGCGACAAACCGCTGCGCGCCCGCCAATGCCACCGCCATTCCCACCTCCCGTACACATCTGCCGAATGTTAGTTGCGCGGTCATGTACACGACGGGCCGGTCGATAGTGTAGTCGGATCATTCACTTACAGGCAGGAATCCAGTTCGTCCGCGTTGGCTCGCCCTTGGTCGGTTTGTCCTGCGAGGGCGGAGGGGCCTTGCGATACGGCGCCTCAGTGCGATTGCCGTTTGCATCCTCATGCATCACGACGAACTGGATGTTGGAGATCCGGTCTTCTTCGCCCAAGCCCCCGTAACTGCAACGCGCAACCGCGAGGCAGGCGTGATCCCCAACTCGGTCATGTAGCGCCCCATCAGCTCCAGCTGCCTGTTCGACACCGAAGGAAGGCGAGAGCGTCCTTAACAGACACCAGATTACGGGGCATATCATCCTAGATGCGCCCCCTCTCAGCGGTCAGTTTCCTCGCAAATATATAGGCTTCACGCCGCTCTCCGATGCACAAAGAAAGCTGTATCATGCATTTTTCGGTGGAAAACCCGGGAATCCAGCGCCGCCAGTTGAAAACGTTGCGCCGACGGAACAGATGAAGCTATGCGCCCGTAACGGCCCCCCTCATGAGGCGAATGGCCGTAGTCATCGGACACGATGTGTGACACATCCGTGCTAAACGTCGGAGTTGCAATATTCCAACACCATGATTTCAAAAGATATCCCGGCAATCTATCTCCGGCTACTCCCGCCGGAGGCATCTGCCCTTTCCACCTGCACAACCCGCGGTAAGTCTATCGCGACAGCGCCGCCAAGGGGGCCCTCGATGGGCCCCGCGGCGGCTTTTGTCTTGCGGCAGGTCCAGGATCGGCCACAGTGGGGTCGACTGACAGGAGCAAACGATGGATCTGGGTCTGGACGGCAAGGTGGTGATCGTAACGGGCGGTGCCTCGGGGATCGGGGCGGCGATCAGCCTGGCGCTGGCGGGCGAAGGCGCGGTGCCGGTGATCCTGGCGCGTGATGAGCCAACGCCAGGTTTTCTGGACCGGTTGGCAGCTCTCAGCCCACGGTCCGGTTGGGTGCGGGCCGATCTGTCGCGTGATGACGACTGCCGTGCCGCGGTCGATGCAGTGCGGGCGCGCTGGGGCCGGATTGACGCCCTGGTCAACAACGCCGGCACCAATGACGGGGTTGCGATTGAGGCCGGGCCGCAGGCGTTTCGCGCCTCATTGGACCAGAACCTGATCCATTATTACACGCTGGTGCATTTCTTGGCCGAGGATCTGAAGGCGGCAAAAGGGGCAATCGTCAATATCAGTTCCAAGACCGCGCTGACCGGTCAGGGGCAGACCTCGGCCTATGTGGCGGCCAAGGCGGCGCAACTGGGGTTGACCCGGGAATGGGCGGCGGCCTTTGCGCCTTACGGTGTGCGGGTCAACGCCATCATCCCGGCCGAGGTGATGACGCCGATGTATCAGGCCTGGCTGGCAGCCCAACCTGACCCTGCGGCGCAATTGGCCCGGATCACGGCCCGCATCCCCCTGGGCCAACGCATGACCGAACCTGATGAGATTGCTGCCACCGCGGTGTTTCTCTTGTCAGACCGCGCCGGGCACACCACGGGGCAATGGCTGTTCGTCGATGGCGGCTATGTGCATCTGGACCGCTCATTAGGCGGGGCCGCCGACGCAGCTACAGATGCGGCATCGGGCTAAGGCGCATATGGCGGCGAATTCCCCTTGACCCCGGATCGCCCGCGGCCGAAACAATCCCATGGCTACTGCAATATTGACGATTAATCTGGATGCGATTGCCGCCAATTGGCGCGCGCTGGACCGGCTTTCGGGACAGGGCGTGCAGACGGGCGCGGTGGTCAAGGCGAATGGCTATGGTCTGGGGGCGGCGCGCGTGGCGCGGGCGCTGGCACAGGCTGGCGCGCGGCGGTTCTTTGTCGCCACGTCAGAAGAGGGCACCGATGTGCGCCAGGCCCTGGGGCCGGGGCCGCAGATCAATGTGCTGTCGGGCCATATGCCGGGCGACACCGAGATGATCTCGGATCTGGATCTGACGCCGGTTCTGAACAGTCTGGAACAGATCACCCGCCATCTGGAATCGCTGCCCGGCCACCCCTTTGCGGTGCAACTGGACACCGGCATGAACCGGCTGGGGGTTGCCATGCTGGAGTGGCAGGCTGTGGCCCCGATCCTGTTAGAGGCCGGGCCGGTCATGCTGATCAGCCATCTGGCCTGCGCGGATGAGCCGGATCACCCGATGAACCAGACCCAACTGGAGCAGTTTCATGAGATGACCGACGGCACCGGCGTGCCGCGCAGTCTGGCCGCCACCGGGGGCATCCTTCTGGGGCCGAAATACCATTTTGACCTGACACGGCCGGGCATCGGCCTGTTCGGAGGCCGCCCGTTCGAGACCGCCGAGGCGGTGCTGACGCTGTCCTTGCCGGTCATCCAGACCCGCGAAGTTCAACCCGGCGAGACGGTCGGTTATTCTGGCGCGTGGGAGGCCGAGGCCCCGGCCCAGATCGCCACCCTGCAGGCGGGCTATGCCGATGGTCTGCCGCGCAGCCTGTTCGGCAATGCCGTGCTGTGGGACCGCGATACCCCCTGCCCGATGGTTGGCCGGGTCTCAATGGATATGATCGCCGCCGATGTGACACATCTGGAAGAGATGCCGAAATCGCTGGACATCATCGGGCCGTATCAGTCGGTTGACGATCTGGCCGAGGCGGCAGGAACCATCGGTTATGAGATCCTGACCGGCCTTGGCGCGCGTCTGCAGCGCCGCTATCAGGAATCGCGCGGATGATCAGCGACGGTCTGGCGGCGCTGGGGCGCCCCGTGCTGGAGTCATTGGCGGCCGTGGGCCGGGTGGCGCTGTTCGCGGCCTCAGCCTTGGGGCATCTGTTGCGACCGCCATTCTATGCGCGGGAATTTGGCCTGCAGGTGATGCAGATCGGCTGGTTCTCGCTGCCCGTGGTGGGGTTGACGGCAATCTTTACCGGTGGCGCGCTGGCCCTGCAGATCTATGCCGGTGGCAGCCGGTTCAACGCCGAGGCCGTGGTGCCGCAGATCGTGGCGATCGGCATGGCACGAGAGTTGGGCCCGGTCTTGGGCGGGCTGATGGTGGCGGCGCGCGTCGCCAGTTCGATCGCTGCCGAGATCGGCACCATGAAGGTGACCGAGCAGATTGACGCGCTGGTCACCCTGTCCACCAACCCGATGAAATACCTGACCCTGCCGCGGCTCTTGGCCGCCACACTGACGGTGCCGGTGCTGGTGGGCGCAGGGGACGCCATCGGCATCATGGGCGGCTGGATGGTGGGCATCACCCGGCTGGATTTCAACTCAGCCGCCTATCTGAAAAATACCGTCGAGTTTCTGGAGTTCTGGGATATCGGATCGGGTCTGGTCAAAGGGGCGGTGTTTGGCTTTATCGTGGCCTTGATGGGCTGCTATCATGGCATGAATTCGGCGCGGGGTGCGCAGGGCGTGGGGGCGGCAACGAAATCGGCTGTCGTCTCGGCATCCGTGCTGATTCTGGCCGCCAACTACCTGCTGACAGAGGTGTTTTTCACGGCATGATAGAGCTGCGTGACGTCCATAAGGCCTTTGGATCGAACCGCGTCTTGCAGGGCGTAAATCTGACCATTGCCCGCGGCGAAAGTCTGGTGGTGATCGGCGGTTCTGGCACCGGCAAATCGGTGTTGTTGAAAAGCATTCTGGGGCTGGTGCGGCACGATTCCGGCAGCATCACGCTGGATGGTCAGGATGTGACCAAGGCCGAGCGGGATCCGTTTCTGGCGCGTTTTGGCATGTTGTTTCAGGGTGGGGCGTTGTTTGATTCCCTGCATGTCTGGGAAAACGTCGCCTTCCGGCTGCTGCGTGGTGCGCTGAAGCGGCCCAAGGATGAGGCCCGCGCCATTGCCATTGAAAAGCTGCGCCGGGTCGGGCTGAAGCCGGACGTCGCCGACCTCTACCCATCGGAACTGTCGGGCGGCATGCAAAAACGGGTCGGGCTGGCGCGCGCCATCGCGGCCGAACCCGAGATCATTTTTTTTGACGAACCCACCACCGGTCTGGACCCGATCATGTCGGGCGTAATCAACGCACTGATCCGTGAGATCGTGGTGGAAATGGGGGCGACGGCGATGGCGATCACCCATGACATGACCTCAGTGCGCGCGATTGCCGACAAGGTGGCGATGCTGCATGCGGGCCGCATCCAATGGACCGGGCCTGTGGCGGAAATGGACGCCACATCAGACCCTTATGTGAAACAGTTCATCCATGGGCGGGCGGACGGCCCGATAGAATCGGTGCGCTGATGGCGGCGGACTTCTGGACCTTGCTGATCACGCCCTCACCGATCATGCGGGCTTTGCTGCTGCTGTTGCCGGTCCTGGTGATGGTCTCGGGCATCTTTGGCGTGGCCGAACGTGAGACCGGAACGCGGCGGTTGTCGGTCTGGGCGGCGGCGATGGTGATCTGGCTGTTCCTGCCGGTCTCATTTCACGACACCCAATGGCAACAGCTGTCGGGCATGATCTCAATGCTGGGCTGGCTGGGTCTGGTGGCCTATTGGGCGCGCCAGGTCTGGGTGCATCGGCCTACCCCGGTCTGGGGTCATGCGCTGGTCATCGCCAATCTGGTGGCGATTCTCATCGCCTGCGTCGTGGCGGTGATCCGCGCCTGGGCGCATTCGGTTTAGAGAAATCGCCCGGCACCATTCGCCCAAGGGTTGAGGACTGTTTCGGGTCTGGAACCAATGGCCCTGCGAATCCGGCCATCAGCCTGCAAATATGAAAACATTAAGAAAAATTCTTGCCAAAACTGTGGCGGCTGCCTTTTTAGGAAGACGCTCCAGGGGGTTTGGTAAATGTTCAATGTGGCTGGCGGGTCGTTCCGCAAGGTGATGGAAGCGGGTCAGGCGGCGGCGCAGGGCGTGATCGTGGCGCTGACCTTCGGGCTGTTGCTGGCGACGCTGTTCGCGGCACTGGGCTGGATGCCCTGGCCGACGCTGTATCTGTCGTTCGGTGCCGTAACGGTGGCCAATGCGGGGATGTGGTTGCAGCTGGGGCTGTGTGCGCTGTTCGTCACCTTGTGTTTTTATCTGCCGTCAAACACCCGCATGGCCCGGCTGGAGCGCAGCCACCGCGACTTTGCCATGGGGGTTGAGGATGTCTCACGCGCCTATCGGATGGCGCATGCCGCTGATCGGGCGGGGGTGTTCAGCCTGTCGTCTGAGTTTGAATCCGTCCGTGCGCGGCTGGAGCAACTGCGCCAGCACCCCGATTTCGGCCATCTTGAGCCGGAATTGTTGCAACTGGCCGCCCAGATGAGCCATGAGACCCGTGAGCTGGCCCGCGCCTATTCGGATGTAAAGGTCGCCCGTGCCAAGGGCTTTCTGGCCCAGCGGCAGGAAGAGATTACCGGCCTGACCGACCGGCTGGCCATCGCGCGCCGCACCTGTGATGAGCTGCGCCGCTGGCTGACCGATATCGAAGCCGAAGAGCGGCAGGCCCAGATCCAGATCCGGCGGCTGGAGGCCGATCTGAAAGAGATCCTGCCGGGTCTGGGCTATGCCTTTGATCTGGAAGACCGGCCCGATGGCAATGTGGTAACCTTGCCCAAACCGCTCGCAAGGGCCGAGGTGCTGCGCCCGGACCCCACCGGCGCCTGAGA
>JBATPI010000117.1:0-45743 GCA_049291415.1 Paracoccaceae bacterium
GGCGACGTCGACGCAAAGCCCGGCCTTGCTCCGCGCAAGACCGACCGTGAGCGTGATGATCGCGCCACCGACCGGGGTGCCAAGGCCAAGGCCGATGACAGCCGCCGCACAGGAAAACTGACGCTGACCGCCGCACTGGCGGGTGGTGAAGGTGGGCGCACGCGCAGCATGGCCGCGATGAAGCGCAAGCAGGAAAAGGCCCGCGCCAAAGCGCTGGGTCTGGGCCAGAAGGCCGAAAAGCAGGTGCGCGACGTCAAGTTGCCCGAAACCATTGTGATCAGCGAATTGGCCAACCGGATGGCCGAACGCGCCGCTGATGTGGTGAAAAGCCTGATGAAGATGGGTATGATGGTCACCATGAACCAGCCCATTGACGCCGACACCGCCGAGTTGGTGATCGAAGAGTTTGGCCACCGCGCCGTCCGTGTGACGGATGCAGATGTTGAGCAGGCCATCGATTCGGTTCAGGACAAGACCGAGGATCTGGTTTCACGTCCGCCGATCGTGACCATCATGGGCCACGTCGACCACGGCAAGACCAGTCTTCTGGACGCGATCCGGCATGCAAGCGTTGTGTCCGGCGAAGCCGGGGGAATCACCCAGCATATCGGCGCCTATCAGGTGACAACCGATAGCGGGGCGGTGATCAGCTTTCTCGACACGCCCGGCCACGCGGCCTTTACCAGCATGCGGTCCCGCGGGGCGCAGGTGACGGATATCGTGGTGCTGGTGGTGGCGGCGGATGACGCTGTCATGCCGCAGACGATTGAGGCAATTGCCCACGCCAAAGCCGCCAAGGTGCCGATGATCGTGGCGATCAACAAGTGTGACAAGCCGGACGCGAACCCGCAAAAGGTGCGCACCGATCTCTTGCAGCACGAAGTGGTTGTCGAAGCCATGTCGGGCGACGTGCAGGACATAGAACTGTCGGCCAAGACCGGCAAGGGTCTGGACAAACTGTTGGAAGCGATTGCCCTGCAGGCGGAGCTTCTGGAGCTGAAGGCGAACCCCAACCGGTCCGCCATGGGTGCAGTGATCGAAGCCAAGCTGGACGTGGGCCGCGGCCCGGTTGCCACCGTTCTGGTGCAGAACGGCACGTTGAAAAAGGGTGATATCTTTGTCGTCGGCGAGCAATGGGGCAAAGTCCGCGCGCTGATCAACGATCGGGGCGAGACTGTTGCCGAAGCCGGGCCTTCGGTTCCGGTTGAGGTTCTTGGCCTGTCAGGCACGCCATCTGCGGGCGACGTCTTGAACGTGGTTGATACCGAAGCCCAAGCGCGTGAGATCGCGGATTACCGCGAGAAGGCGACCAAGGACAAGCGCGCCGCAGTCGGGGCTGCGACCACGATGGAACAGCTGATGGCCAAGGCCAAGGCTGATCAGGATGTGTCGGAACTGCCGCTTTTGGTGAAGGCTGACGTTCAGGGCAGCACCGAAGCCATCGTTCAATCGCTGGAAAAGATCGGCAACGATGAGGTGCGGGTGCGCATTCTGCATTCGGGTGTGGGCGCTATCACTGACAGTGATGTTGGTCTGGCCGAAGCCTCGGGTGCGCCGATCATCGGGTTCAACGTGCGGGCCAATGCGACGGCGCGTGCCTCTGCCCAACAAAAGGGCGTCGAGATCCGCTATTACTCGATCATCTACGACCTGCTTGATGACATCAAGCAGGCAGCATCTGGCCTCTTGAAGAACGAAGTGCGCGAGAACTTTATCGGTTATGCGAAGATCCAGGAGGTCTTCCGCATCACCGGTGCTGGAAACGTCGCGGGCTGTCTGGTCACTGAGGGCATTGCGCGCCGTTCGGCCGGTGTGCGTCTGTTGCGCGACAACGTGGTGATCCACGAAGGCACGTTGAAGACGCTGAAGCGCTTCAAGGATGAGGTCAAGGAAGTGCAGTCTGGTCAGGAATGCGGCATGGCGTTCGAGCGGTATGAAGATATCCGCGCGGGCGACGTGATTGAGATCTTTGAGCGCGAAGAGATCAAGCGTACTCTGGCCTGATCGTATCCAGGAATTGAAAAGGCCGGGCAATTTGCCCGGCCTTTTTCTGTATGATGGACGCCTGATCAGGCGGCGCGCATTTGGGACACCGGCGTGCCGATATAGGTTTTCTCGTCCACCCGGACCATCAGTTTGCCGTCTGGTGTTTGGCCGACGACCACGCCCTGAACGGACACACAGCTGCCGATTGAAATCGTGCGCAGCATTCAATTTTCCCCCACGGAATCTGTCATTTTGAATAGATTTAGCGACAGTTTGGAAAAAGAAAAGCAATCTTTTCGAATCGGCTACAGCCAATCGCGTAAAATCGGGATCAGGGGCAGGTCGGCGGGGGGCATCGGATAGTCGCGCAGGCGCGCAGGGGCAACCCAGGCCAAGGTTTGACCCTCTTGGGCGGTGGGAATTCCTTGCCAGCGGCGGCATACAAACAATGGCATAAGCAGGTGAAAATCATCATAGCTATGGCTGGCAAAGGTCAGCGGTGCCAGGCAGGACGTCCAGGTGTCGATGGCCAGCTCTTCTTGCAATTCGCGGATCAGGGCGGCTTCGGGTGTCTCACCGGGCTCAACCTTGCCGCCGGGAAATTCCCACAGGCCCGCAAGGGATTTGCCTGGCGGGCGCTGGGCGAGCAGGACGCGGCCATCAGCGTCAATCAGGGCGACGGCAGAGACGAGAAGGGTTTTCATGTCATGCGCTTTCGCGGGCCGCAGGGCGCTGCCCGCAGACGATCAGGATCAAGATGCGGCCGGCTCAAGAGCGGTAGTCGGCGTTGATCTCGACGTAGCGGGCGGTCAGGTCGCAGGTCCAGACCGACCGTTTGCCACGGCCCTGGCCCAGATCGATGGCAAAGACCAGTTCGTGGGCCTGCATATAGGCGGCACCGGCTTCTTCGCTGTATGAGGGCGCGCGCCAGCCTTTTTCAGCGACAAGAATGTCGCCAAAGCGAATGGTCAGGCGGTCACGATCTGCCTGAGCGCCCGATTTGCCGATGGCCGCGACAATGCGGCCCCAATTCGGATCCTGGCCTGCTATGGCGGTTTTAACCAAGGGTGAATTGGCCACCGAAAAGGCAACGCGGGCGGCATCTTCATCGCTGGCGGCACCGGTGACGCGCACTTCGACCAGTTTTGTGGCGCCTTCGCCATCACGCACCACCTGCAGTGCCAGATCGCGCATGACACCGGCAAGGGCGATTTCAAACGTCTTGGCCACCGCGCCAGTGACCGGACCGGCGGCGGATTTGCCGGTGGCGGCAATCAGCAGCGTGTCTGAGGTTGAGGTGTCACTGTCCACGGTGATCGAGTTGAAGGTGGCGCCGACGTTGCGGTCAATCATCTTTTGCAGCGCCGTTGCCGAGATTTTCGCGTCAGTAAAGATATAGACCAGCATGGTCGCCATGTCGGGCGCGATCATGCCCGAGCCTTTGGCGATACCCGCGATATGGATCGTGCCACCGGTGCCCTGTACGGTTGCAGTGGCCCCTTTGGGGAAAGTGTCGGTGGTCATGATCGCTTCTGCCGCCATCTGGATGGCGTCTTCGGTCAGATCGGCGGTCAGGGCGGGGACCACGGCGGTGATCTTTTCATGCGGCAACGGCTCGCCGATCACGCCGGTGGAAGAAGAGAACACGCGTGACGCGGGCAGGCCCAGTGCCTTGGCCACGCTGCCGGTGACAGCGGCGACGGCAACATCGCCGGCCTTGCCGGTGAAAGCATTCGAGTTGCCTGAGTTCACCACGATGGCAGCCCCCGCGCCCGCAGGCACTTTGAGGGCCAGTTTTGACTGACAATCGCGCACGCAGCCAGAACGGGTTGAGGATCGGGTGAAGACCCCGGCGATTGTGGTGCCGGGGGCCAGCCGCACCAGCATGACGTCGCGGCGGTTCTGGTATTTGACGCCTGCCTCGATGGCTGCGAATTCCGCGCCTGCAATGCGGGGCAGGGCGGGAAAGCTGTCGGGCGCCAGGGGGGAGACCGGCTTCATCGCCTTTTTCGCCGCGGTCACCACGTCAGAGACCGCGCCCGAGATCGCGTCGCGTGCCGCCTCGGCCATGGGTCTGGCGGCGGCCGTGACGGTGGCGCGCATTTTTTTGACCTTTTTCTTCAGTGCCTTGGCTTCAGCTTTCCAGTCAGTCTTGGCCATTGCGGTATCTCCCCCTGGCTGGTTTCGATCAGTCGATCAGATCGGTCTTTTTCAGCAAGGCGGGGTCAATCGCCTCACCCGGCTTTTCGATCTTGGCGGCGGTGGACAGTTCGGCCACCTTGGCCTCAACCGCTTTGGATTCGATCTCACCGGCCAGTTCGTCGCGCATCTCGTCCAGCGTCGGATTCTCGGCGATGCGGGTTTCCTTGACCAGGATCAGGTGCCAACCAAAGTCGGATTTGATCGGACCAATCACCTTGCCCACTTCGGCGCCGACGACGGCGTCTTCGAACGGTTTGACCATCATGCCCAGCCCAAACCAGCCCAGGTCACCGCCCATGGCACCCGAGCCGGTGTCGGTGGAATTGGCCTTGGCCAGTTCGGCAAAATCGGCACCCCCGTCCAGTTGGCCCTTCAACTCATTGGCCTTTTCCTCGGTCTCGACGAGGATATGGGCGGCGTTGAATTCCTTTTGCGGTGCGGCGTCCTTGAATTTCTCATCATAGGCGGCCTGCAGGGCCTGATCCGTCACCGCGGTCTTGACGACGCCCTGGATCACCACGCCTGACAGATAGGACCGGCGGTCATTCACCACATTCGCGTCGTCGCGGGTGGTCAGTGCGGTCAGTGATTGGGTCAGGGTTTCTTGCTGGACCAACTGGTCCAGGATGCCCTTGAACAGCACATCATCGGGCAGGGCCTGATACTGCGGCGGCAGGTTTTCGCGCAGCGCGATCATCTGACCCAAGGTAATCTCAGCACCGTTCACCGTGGCGATGACGGTTGAAGCAGTCTCACCTTCGGCCCATACGGGGGCCGCCAGCGCCGCGGACAGGGCGAATCCAGCCCAGAGTCCTGCTATTTTTGCCATTTTCACTTACTCCTGATCGGCGCGCGCCCTGCGCAACGTTGACTATCCGGGGCCTTCCCCTTACATCGCGACAGTCGCGTGAGACGGGTGCTTGAAAGAGGTCGGGCCGGTCCTTCTTGGTTCTTCTATGGAACGCATCGGGGGCGGGCAAGGCCAAGACCTCGTGATCACGCAAAAGGCCGCCCACGGAGAACATATGCTGGGACTAGCAACGCTCGCGCGGAAGGTGTTTGGCACTGCCAATGACCGCAAGGTGAAATCGACCCGCCCTTGGGTGGCCAAGATCAACGCGCTGGAGCCGGAGTATTCCGCGCTAAGCGATGAGGGGATCATCGCCAAGACGCATGAATTCCAAAAGCGCGTGCAAGAGGGCGGCGAAGAGCTGGACGCCATTCTGCCCGAAGCCTTTGCCAACTGCCGTGAGGCCGCCAAGCGCGCCTTGGGTCTGCGAGCGTTTGATGTGCAGCTGATGGGCGGCATCTTCCTGCATCAGGGCAACATCGCCGAGATGCGGACGGGCGAAGGCAAAACGCTGGTCGCCACCTTTCCGGCATATCTGAATGCGCTGACAGGCAAGGGCGTGCATGTCGTGACGGTGAACGATTATCTGGCTCGCCGCGATGCGGAATGGATGGGCAAGGTCTATGCACATCTGGGCCTGACCACCGGCGTGGTCTACCCCTATCAGGCCGAGGCTGAAAAGCGTGAGGCGTATCGCGCCGACATCACCTATGCGACCAACAACGAGCTGGGTTTTGACTATTTGCGCGACAACATGAAGTCGTCGATTGCAGAGATGGGCCAGCGCGGGCACTTCTTTGCCATCGTCGATGAGGTGGATAGCATCCTGATTGATGAGGCGCGGACGCCCTTGATCATTTCCGGTCCGGCATCTGACCGCAGCGAACTTTACACCGCCGTCGACAAGCTGATCCCGCATCTGACCGATGAGGATTTCAAGCTGGATGAAAAGCAACGCCAGGTCACCTATACCGATCAGGGCAATGACACGATGGAAGATCTGCTGCGTCAGTCGGGCGTGTTGCCCGAGGGGCAGCACATGTTTGACCCCGAAAGCACCACGATCGTCCACCACATCAATCAGGCACTGCGCGCCCATAAGATGTTCATGAAAGACCAGCACTATATCGTCCGTGATGGCGAGGTGATGCTGATTGACGAATTCACCGGCCGGATGATGCGCGGTCGCCGTCTTTCAGACGGGCTGCATCAGGCGATTGAGGCCAAGGAGGGCGTCAAGATCCAGGCTGAGAACGTGACCTTGGCGTCTGTTACCTTCCAGAACTACTTCCGGCTTTACGAAAAGCTGGGCGGAATGACCGGCACTGCCGCGACTGAGGCCGAGGAATTCATGCAGATCTATGGTCTGGGCGTGGTCGAAGTGCCGACAAACCGCCCGGTGGACCGTAAGGATGAACACGATCAGGTCTATCGCAACGCGCGTGAAAAATACGACGGCATTCTGGTGTCGATCAAAGAGGCGCATGCCTTGGGTCAGCCGATTCTGGTCGGCACCACCTCGATCGAGAAATCGGAAATGCTGTCAGAGCTGTTGAAAGCCGCCGACGTTCCGCACAACGTTCTGAACGCGCGCCAACATGAGCAAGAGGCCCAGATCGTGGCCGATGCCGGTAAGCTGGGAGCGGTAACGATTGCCACCAACATGGCTGGCCGTGGCACCGACATCAAACTGGGCGGCAACGTCGAGTTCAAGGTGATGGAGGCGATCGCCGCCAATCCCGACGCCCACCCTGATGAGCTGCGCGCCCGGATTGAGGCTGAGCATCTGGATGAGGAAGAGGCCGTCAAAAAGGCCGGGGGCCTGTTCGTTCTGGGCACCGAACGGCATGAGTCACGCCGGATTGATAACCAGCTGCGTGGCCGCTCGGGCCGGCAGGGTGACCCTGGACGCTCAGCATTCTTCCTGTCGCTGGAAGATGATCTGATGCGCATCTTCGGCAGCGAACGGCTGGACAAGATCCTGTCGTCGCTGGGCATGAAAGAGGGTGAGGCGATTGTTCACCCCTGGGTCAATAAATCGCTGGAAAAAGCGCAGGCCAAGGTTGAGGGTCGCAACTTTGACATCCGCAAGCAGTTGTTGCGCTTTGACGATGTGATGAACGATCAGCGCAAGGCGATCTTTGGCCAGCGGCTGGAAATCATGCGCGCAGAAGACGTCACCGAAATTGCCGCAGACATGCGCCATCAGGTGATCGACGATCTGATCGACGAATTCATGCCGCCGCGCAGCTTTGCCGATGCCTGGAACATTGATGGCTTGCGCGAAGCGGTGCAGGAAAAGCTGTTTATGGATCTGCCGCTGGCGCAATGGGCCGCCGAAGAAGGCGTCGATCAGGGCGTTATGTCGGAACGGATCATCGAAGCCAGCAACAAGGTCATGGCCGAAAAGGCCGAAGCCTTTGGCAAGCCGACGATGGAAAACATCGAAAAGCAGCTGCTGATCCAGGCCATCGACGCCAAATGGCGCGAGCATCTGTTGCGGCTGGAGCATCTGCGCTCGGTCATCGGGTTCCGCTCCTATGCCCAGCGCGACCCGTTGAACGAATACAAGACCGAAGGGTTCCAACTGTTCGAGACCATGCTGAACTCTTTGCGGGTGCAGGTGACAGAGCAGCTTAGCCGCATCCGTCCGCTGACGAGCGAAGAGCAAGAGCAGATGATGGCGCAGATGGTGGCGCAGCAGCAGGCGCAAGATTCCCCTGCCGATACGCCCACCGAGGCTGGTGCCGCGGCATCGCCGGTGGCGGCAATGGCCGGTGCGCGCCTGGATGGGTTCGATGAGGCCGATCCGACGACCTGGGGCAACCCTTCGCGCAATGACATTTGCCCTTGCGGGTCGGGCGAAAAGTTCAAGCACTGCCACGGCAAGCTGGCCTGAGCCGAACTGCGTCTCGGGCGTTGAAATACGGCGGCAAAGGGGCGGTTTGACCGCCCCTTTTGTCATTTGTGCCCCGGCACCTCGGTTCCATGCTGGAAACATTCCCCAATCTGGCCACGGGATTGCCTGCTTTGGCGGCCATTATATCCGCAATGAAATCCTCTTTTCGGGGGCGAGAATGGACAAGAAGAAAACAGTGATTCGGGTCGGTGCCGCGTTGGTGGTTGCTTTGGCAGCCGGGCATCTGGTGCAAACGATGAACGCCGAGCGTGGCGAGACCGCCAGCGCGCAGGTGACCGATGTGACGACGGTTTCAGCCGGGGCAGAAGAACTGGCCGCCAATCCGGCCATTCCAGCGGCGGCCTCTCTTACCGCGCCTGCGCCTGTCGCTGAGGCAGCCGCGCCGCAAATAGAGATTTCCGCGCCCGAAACGGCGGACGCAGCCAATGACATGCCCCAGGAGCCGATCCTGGCTGCCCTGCCCGATCTGCCTCCCTCAGCGGTGCCCGAGCCCAGAGACACGCTGCCTTCAATGGCAGAGACCGGAACGGATGAGCCGCAACCCACGGCCACGGATCCGGCCGCGATGCCCGAAGTGGCGGCGCTGTCTGACCCGATCATTGCGCCGGCGTTACCTGATCTGCCGGCGGTTTCTGCGGAGGATTGTGCGCTGGACATGGCTCTGACTGCCGGGCCGCAGTCGATGATTTCCGTGTCGATCACTGCGCCATGCCGTGCTGGAGAGCGCGTGGTTCTTCGCCACGCCGGGCTGGCGGTTGCAGAAACGCTGTCGGATACCGGCACTTTGATGCTGGATTTTCCGGCGCTGAACGCCACCGGCGATGTGTCGGTCCTGTTTCCGGATGCCGAAGTCTTGCGCAATGTTGTCGTCATGCCGGATGCCGCCAAGGTACGCCGCTTTGCCGTGCAATGGATGGCCGATGACGCCTTTCAGTTGCATGCCTTTGAGAATGGCGCTGACTATGGCGATGCGGGCGATGTGAATGCCGATGCTCCGGTTTCGCCCAACGGCGGTTACATGGTGACGTTGGGCAATCCGGGATTGGATTTCCCGATGTTGGCGCAGGTCTATACCTGGCCGGCGGATCCTGCTGTTTCCGTGGACGTCGTGATTGAAGCCGCAGTGACCGAGACGACCTGTGCCCGCGAATTGCTGGGTGAGGTTGTTCAAGCCAAGGCCGGAGAGGTCACGATCAACGATCTGACCCTGGCGATGCCGGAATGTGATGCCGTAGGCGATATTCTGGTGTTGAATAATCCTGGTCAGGACGTGACACTCGCCGCGAACTAAGGGGTCAGGCGAGTAATCCATGCTGGTGAAGACAAGGCGCGCGGCGATCATCGCCGCGCTGCTGTTTCAGGGGTTGCCTGCAGTAGCGCAGGACGTGACGCTGATTGCGCGCGAAGGCAACATCGTACTGAACGGCAGCCTTCAGGGGTATGACGGCGAGTTTTATCGCATTCAGACCTCATACGGCCTTTTGACCGTCGATGGGCAGGGGGTGATCTGCGAAGGCCCCGCCTGCCCGGACCTGACCGCGCCCAAAGCAGTGATCCGTTTGGTGGGGGCGCCGGATGCAGGGGGGCGGCTGGTTCCGGGGCTGTTTCGCGCCTTTGCCGAAGGGCGTGGCCTAATCTATGTGCCGGGCCCGGGGTATTCGGCGCAGATCCTGGATCCGACCAGCCGTAAAGAGCTGGCTGAGATCAGCTTTCAGCCTATGGCACCGGATCAGGCCGCCGCCGCGCTGCGCGATGGTCTGGCTGAACTGGAGGTGTCATCGCGGGCCAACGCGACTTCTGGCGCACGCACAGTGGCGCTGGATGCGCTGGTGCCCATCATGGCGCCCGACAATCCCACGCCCGAAGTATCGACCGTTCAGCTGGCGGCAGCCTTGTCAGGTGCGGCGCGGAACTGGGCTGATCTGGGCGGGCCGGACATGCCGATCGTGCTGCATGCGATGGCGCCTGATACGGATCTGGCGGGCGCGCTGGCAGATCGGTTGGGCACGGCGATCAAGGCAGATGTGCTGCATGACGACATGGCCACGATGGCCGCGGCGGTCGCCAAGGATCCTTGGGCGCTGGCCATTACCGGCCGGGCCGAGGTGGGGCCCGCGCGGCTGCTGCCGCTGACCGACAGCTGCGGCTTTCCCCTGTTGGCCACCGCGATGGCAGTCAAGGCCGAGGATTATCCTTTGGCCCTGCCGGTCTTTCTGCTGACCCCACCGCGTCGCCTGCCGCTGTTGGCGCGCGAGTTTCTGGAGTTTCTGGCCACCCCTGCCGCCGAGGCTGTGGTGGCGCGTGCTGGCTTTATCGACCGCTCGACCGAACGGGCCCCGATGACTATGGACGGTCTGCGCCTGATCAACGCCATTCAGGGCGCGGGGGACGACGTTACGCTGGCCGATCTGAAGCGGTTGGTGGCGCTGATGGACGGGGCCGACCGGATGTCGCTGACCTTTCGGTTTGATGATGGCACCACGGCGCTTACTCCTTCCAGCCAGGAGAACATCACCGATCTGGCGCGGTTGATTGCGTCGGGCGGGTTTGCGGGGGAGGCCCTGGTGCTGGCGGGATTCTCGGACGGTTCTGGCAGTGCCGAGGCCAATCTGGCGCTGTCGGTTGAGCGGGCCGCAAGGGTGGCGACCGAGTTGCAGGCGGCGGCGCCGGATCTGCGGCCCGATCAGATGCCGCGACTCGAAGGCTTTGGTGAAGCGCTGCCGATGGCCTGTGATGAGACTGCGGCCGGACGACATCTGAACCGCCGGGTTGAGCTATGGTTGGTGCCTGATTTTGGTATAAAAGCTACAGATATCCCTGCGAACGGAAACTGAGTTCACGCGATTTTCCGATGATCAGGTGATCGTGCAGCACAAGGCCCAGCGTCTGGCAGGCGTCTTGCACCTGCGCGGTCATGCTGATGTCGGCCTCTGACGGGGTTGGATCGCCCGAGGGGTGATTATGAACCAGAATCAGGGCCGACGCATTCAGCTCCAGCGCGCGTTTCACCACCTCTCGCGGATAGACGGGCACGTGGTCGACAGTGCCCTTTGCCTGTTCTTCATCAGCGATCAGCACATTCTTGCGGTCCAGAAAAAGGATGCGGAATTGTTCGGTTTCACGATGGGCCATGGTTGTGTGGCAATAGTCCAACAGTGCGTCCCAGCTGGACAGAAGGGGCCGGTTGATGACGCGGGCGCGCATCATCCTTTGGGCCGCGGCCTCAACAATCTTCAGCTCTTGCACCACGGTGTCGCCGACGCCCTTTACCATGGCCAGGCGGGCCGGGGTGGCTGTGATCACGCGGTTGAAATCGCCAAATGTGTCCAAGAGCAGACGGGCCAAAGGTTTGACGTCCTGGCGCGGGATGGCGCGGAAAAGCAGCAGCTCCAGCAATTCATAGTCCGGCATTGCGGTGGCCCCGCCCTGCATAAAGCGGCTGCGGAGGCGCTTGCGATGATCGGCGATATAGCTGGGCAGTTTAGCGGGAATACTAGCGATTGTCGCCTCATCCTCATCCCGGTCGGGGAGGAAAAGCGGCAGCGAAGCGTCTGAAAACCCGTTTGTCATGCCGGATAAAATGGCATGCGGAAGGTGAAGGATTGGTTAACCGATACCTAAGGTAGGATGGGCAATATTGCCCATCCTACGTGTCAGCCTTTCATGCCGTCCCAAAACCCTTTGACCTTGGCGAAGAAGGAATGACCTTCGGGGTTGTTCTCTTCGCTGAGCTTTTCGAACTCATGCAGCAATTCCTTTTGCCGCGCGGTCAGGTTCACCGGGGTTTCCACCGCCAGCTCAATCACCATATCGCCAGTGCCCGCACCGCGCAGGGCTGGCATACCCTTGCTCCGCAGGCGCATCTGTTTGCCAGATTGCGCGCCTTGCGGCACCTTGACCCGGGCCTTGCCACCGTCGATCGTGGGCACCTCAACCTCGCCGCCAAGTGCGGCAGCTGGCATCGAGATGGGTACTCTGCAAAAGAGATGGGCGCCGTCGCGTTGGAAGATCGCGTGGTCCTTGACCTCGATGAAGATGTAGAGATCGCCTTGTGGGCCACCACGCAGACCGGCTTCGCCTTCGCCGGCCAGGCGGATGCGGGTGCCGGTTTCCACCCCGGCGGGGATATTCACCGAAAGTGCACGTTCCTTCTCGACCCGGCCCGCGCCATGGCAGGTGCGGCAGGGATTTTTGATCGTCTGGCCCATGCCGTTGCACTGAGGGCATGTACGCTCAACCGTGAAAAAGCCCTGTTGTGCCCGTACCTTGCCCATACCTGAGCAGACCGGGCAGGTTACCGGTTCGGCCCCGCCTTCGGCACCGGTGCCGCGGCAAGTGTCACAGGTGGAGGATGCAGGAACGTTGATGGTTTTCTGGACGCCGGCATAGGCCTCTTCCAATGTGACGCGTAGGTTGTAGCGCAGGTCTGACCCGCGCTGGGCGCGGGATCTGCCACCGCCACCGCCGCCTCCACGTCCCATGAAGTCGCCGAACAGGTCTTCAAACACGTCAGAGAAGGCCGATGCGAAATCACCCTGTTGGCCTGCGCCGCCACGCTGGCCGCCACCGCCCATGCCATTTTCAAAGGCGGCATGGCCAAAGCGGTCATAGGCTGACTTCTTCTGACCGTCCTTCAGAACGTCATAAGCCTGGTTTACTTCCTTGAACTGGTCTTCGGCCTTGGGGTTGTCAGAGTTGCGGTCGGGGTGCAGCTCTTTGGCCTTTTGCCGATAAGCCTTTTTCAACTCATCGGCAGAGGCGCCCTTGTTGACGCCGAGGACATCGTAAAAATCGCGCTTTGACACGGCAAACCCTTTCCTAGAACCGGATCGGGGCGGTCTGTTTCCAGACCGCCCCTTGTCGGTTCAAGCGGCGTTACTTCCGCTTTTTCTCACCAAGATCTTCAAAGTCGGCATCTACGATGTCGTCTTCGTCAACCGGGCGCGGTTCGTCGTCGCTGCCGCCTTCGGACTGGCTGGACTTGTAGATCGCCTCGCCCAGTTTCATCGCAGCTTCGGTCAGGTTCTGGATCGCACTCTTGATCTTGCCGGGGTCTTCGCCTTTCAGTGCATCTTCCAGCGGAACCATTGCCAGCTCAATCGCCTCAACGGTTGACGGGTCAACCTTGTCGCCATGGTCGGCCAATGATTTCTTGGTCGAGTGTAGCAGGCTTTCACCCTGATTGCGGGTCTCAACCAGCTCACGGCGTTCCTTGTCGGCTTCGGCATTCGCCTCGGCGTCGCGGACCATCTTTTCGATCTCATCATCCGACAGGCCACCCGAGGCCTGAATGGTGATCTGCTGGGTCTTGCCGGTTCCCTTGTCCTTGGCCGAAACCGAGACGATGCCGTTGGCGTCGATGTCAAAGGTGACCTCGATCTGCGGCACGCCGCGCGGCGCAGGCGGGATCTGTTCCAGGTTGAACTGGCCCAGCATCTTGTTGTCGGCCGCCATTTCCCGCTCGCCCTGGAAACACCGGATCGTCACGGCGTTCTGGTTGTCTTCGGCGGTCGAGAAGACCTGCGACTTCTTGGTCGGGATGGTGGTGTTGCGGTCGATCAGGCGGGTGAAGACACCGCCGAGGGTTTCAATGCCCAAGGACAGTGGCGTCACGTCCAGCAAAACCACGTCTTTGACGTCGCCTTGCAACACGCCGGCCTGGATGGCGGCACCCATGGCCACAACCTCATCCGGGTTCACACCCTTATGCGGCTCTTTACCAAAGAACTTGGTCACCTCTTCCATGACCTTGGGCATGCGGGTCATACCGCCGACCAGAACCACTTCGTCGATATCGTTCTTCGACAGGCCGGCGTCCTTCAACGCAGCCTGGCACGGCTTGATCGAGCGTTTGATCAGGTCATCCACCAGACTTTCCAGCTTGGCGCGGGTCAGCTTCATCACCAGGTGCAAGGGTTGCCCGGTGTTGCGGTCCATGCTGATGAATGGCTGGTTGATCTCGGTCTGGCTGGCCGAGGACAGTTCGATCTTGGCCTTTTCAGCCGCCTCTTTCAGGCGTTGAAGGGCCATCTTGTCCAAGGTCAGGTCAACGCCATGTTCTTTCTTGAACTCATCAGCCAGATAGCTGACGATCCGCATATCGAAATCTTCGCCACCCAAAAGGGTGTCGCCATTGGTCGATTTGACCTCAAACAAGCCGTCGTCGATTTCCAGAATGGTGATGTCGAAGGTGCCGCCGCCAAGGTCGTAGACGGCGATCGTCTTCGATTCCTTTTTGTCCAAGCCATAGGCCAGCGCGGCCGCAGTCGGTTCGTTGATGATTCGCAGCACTTCCAGACCGGCGATCTTGCCCGCATCCTTGGTCGCCTGACGCTGGGCGTCATTGAAATAGGCGGGCACGGTGATCACGGCCTGGGTGACCGTCTCGCCCAGATAGGCTTCGGCGGTTTCCTTCATCTTTTGCAGGATGAAAGCCGAGATCTGGCTGGGGCTGTATTTTTCGCCCCGCGCTTCGACCCATGCGTCGCCATTGCCGCCGTTCACAACGGAGTAGGGCAGATGCTTGAGGTCCTTGGACAGCGCCGGGTCATCATGACGACGGCCGATCAGACGCTTGACCGCAAAGATGGTGTTCGTGGGGTTGGTCACCGCCTGCCGCTTGGCGGGCTGGCCGACCAGACGCTCAGACTCGGTGAAGCCGACAACCGACGGCGTCGTGCGCGCGCCTTCGCTGTTCTCAATGACCCGGGGTTGCGATCCATCCATGATGGAAATGCAAGAGTTGGTGGTTCCGAGGTCGATACCAATGACTTTGGCCATGTTTGTATCCCTTTCATTCAGGCGATCAATCAGCCAAGGGCCCTTGAAACTTTGGCACCCCTGGCCGGAGTATGAAAGCTTTGGGGGCGACCCCGCAGCCTGACTTGGCGTATATAGGCAGGCGAAATTGCGCCTGCAACGGTCGCGGTGCAGAGTCTTTGGTGAATTTTCCGCATTGGGGCAGAAATGCTGGGAAAATCGGGCTGCGCTGCCCGGAAGAGGGCCGCTAGAACCGCGAATCCAGCGAACAGCAGCCTGACAGCATCCGGTTGCCATCGGGACTTTCGATGAACAGGCTGGCGGCCCAGCCGTATTCCCGGTCTGACATGCCATCGCTGCAGATCTGCCGGGTGACGTTCAGCCGGTAGATCCGTGTCGGCCCCTCTTCCGCCACAGCGTAAAAGCCAGCATCGGCCACGCCCTCGGCCTTGACCTCAATATCCGTGCGCGGAGTATCGGGGGCCGAGAATTCGGACCCGCGCGGGTAGAGGCCGATTGTCCAGAACGGCTCGGTGCCCGAACATGTCAGTGGGCGCGGCACCAGATACGGCTCTGGCGACGGATCAAATTTCAAAAACCGCGTTGCGACCCAGCCATTCCGCTCCCCCGCGCCAACAAGGCCCCATTTCCCGTCATCCGACAGGCGCAGCACTTCAACGGCAATGTCATAGGCAAAGATCTCGCCAATGATGGCGGAACTGGCCGAGGGTTCGGCCCGGATGTTCAGCACATCGTCCTGTGCCACGCCGGTCACCTGAAAGGCGGCCGGAAGCTGTTGGGCCGCGGCGGTGCCGATGGCCAGCATGCTGATAAGAAGTGCGGTTCGGATCATTGTCGTTTCTGCCAGCTGAGAGACACGTGTTTGCGGGTGTAGAACTCGGCCATCAGGCCAACCAGAATGCAGATGAAGGCAATCTTCAACGGGTAGTCAATCGAGGTGTAACGCGGGTTGTAATTCAGGAACATGAACCCGCGGGCCTGGTCAATGGTGTGATACAGCGGGTTCCAGTCGAACATATGACGCAGACTGGCCGAAGCGCCGTTGGCAGGAAACATCTTGCCGCTGGCGATCATGTTGGCGCGGGCATAGATCATGGCCAGAATGCCCACCACCTCGGGTTGCCAGGGCTTGGCGGCATAAAAGATCAGCCCGATGGCAGCACCTGAAAACCATGACAGGATCAGCATGCCCAGCATTCCGGCGGGTTCATAGATCGTGATCGGGGTCCAGAGTGTGTGGTAGATCAACAAGATCACGCCCATCGCGAAGACCTGCTGATACAGCGACGCCAGCGCCGCCGAGACAATCGAGATGATCGGATTCATCGGTGCGTGCATCATCATCGCCGAGGTCGGACCATCGGCACCCGAGACCGCGCCCAGCGCCTTTGTGTGGGTCAGGAACATGAAGACGCCTGACATCACATACAGGATGAAATCGCCGCGGATTGCGGCGCGTTTCATGCCCAGAACGCTGAACATCACCACAAAGATGGCCAGGATCAGGGCGGCCTGAACCACGTTCATCACCAGACCATAAACCGCGTTTCCGTGGCTTTTTCGCAGATTGCGGATTGTGGCGTGATAGATCAGCTCTAAGAACTCAAGCGCCGTCTGGGCGCGTGAGGATCGTCTAACCTGCGGTCGGAACATGGGCCGATCCTTTGCCTGACACGACTGCTCAATACACTGGGAAATCTTGCTGTTCCCTTGACGGCGCAGAATAAGCGGGCAAAGACCGTATGGCAACAGCCGCGCAAATCACGGTGCAGCGCGGTATGGACAAGGATGTGACCATGGATTTCGACCATCTGATCCCGGTGATTCGCCAACTGGCGCTGGAGGCCGGAGAGCGGATCATGCAGGTCTATAACGGACCCGATTTCGAGGTGAAGGCGAAAAGTGATGCCTCACCGGTGACCGAAGCCGATGAGGCGGCCGACGCGCTGATCTCTGCGGGCTTGCGGGCGGCGTTCCCGGATGTCGTCCTGATCACAGAAGAACAGGCTGACAGTCATGCACTGTCTGCGCAGACTTTTCTGATCGTTGATCCCCTGGACGGGACCAAGGAGTTCATCCAGCGGCGCGGTGATTTCACGGTGAATATCGCCTATGTCGAGAATGGAGTGCCCCTGCGCGGCGTGGTCTATGCGCCCGCCAAGGGGCGGCTGTTCTATACGCAGGCGGGCGGTGCTTCGGTGGAAGAGATGGCCGATGGCACGCTGACCCCGATCCGCGTGGCCACGCCTGACAATGCCGGTTTGATGGTGGTGGCGTCAAAATCGCACCGCGATCAGGCGACCGAGGATTACATCAACCGCTATCAGGTCAAGGATTCCAAATCCGCGGGCTCCAGCCTGAAATTCTGTCTGGTGGCAACGGGTGAGGCCGATCTGTATCCCCGCATTGGACGCACGATGGAATGGGACACCGCCGCCGGTGACGCCGTGTTGCGTGGGGCGGGTGGGGCTTGCGTGCGGGCCGATGACCACAGCCCGCTGGCCTATGGCAAGCCTGGCTGGGACAACCCGCATTTCATCGCCCATGCCCCCGGTGTCGCGCTGAAATGAAAACGCTGATCGCCATTCCGGCCCGCTATGCCAGCACCCGTTACCCCGGCAAACCGCTGGTCACCTTGCGCGGGCCGGACGGGACCAAGACCCTGATTCGCCGCAGCTGGGAGGCGGCGATGGCCGTTTCGGGCGTCTCAAAGGTTGTGGTGGCGACGGATGATGACCGGATCGCCGATCATGCTCGCGGCTTTGGTGCCGAGGTGGTGATGACCAGCCCTGACGCCCGCAATGGGACTGAGCGTTGCGCCGAGGTGGCGGTGCAGATGCCGGGGTTCGATGTGATCGTGAACCTGCAGGGCGACGCACCCCTGACGCCCGCCTGGTTCGTCGAGGATCTGGTGGCAGGTCTGGCCTCCGACCCCGGCGCCGATATTGCCACGCCGGTGCTGCGCTGTGATGGCCGCATGGTCGCGGGCCTGCTGGCCGACCGCCGTGCAGGGCGTGTGGGGGGCACTACGGCGGTGTTCGGGATTGGTGGACGGGGTCTGTACTTCTCAAAGGAAGTCATTCCCTATACCGGGTACGATTATGTCGCGGATCAGCCTACCCCCGTTTTTCACCATGTCGGCGTCTATGCCTATCGCCCTGCCGCGTTGATAGCCTATCCGACCTGGCCCATCGGCCCTTTGGAGACGCTGGAAGGGCTTGAGCAATTGCGGTTTTTGGAGAATGGCCACCCCGTTCTGTGTGTGCAGGTTCAGGCCCGGGGCCGGGAATTCTGGGAACTGAACAATCCCAGCGACGTTGCAGTGATAGAACGGATGCTGGCTGGATAAGCCATCGTCCATTGGTGTAAAAATGGGAACAGTTGCGCGGATTTCTACTGATTGCATGGCATTTTAGGCGTAAATGCCGCCAGCTTGCCCCAATCCCGTCAGATTGTGCTGAAAAGTAAACAATCACAAGGTAGCCTCGTGTAATATGAGGCCGAGAATAGAGTCGAGTAGTGTCATGAAGCAGAGAAAAGTCACCAAGGCAGTATTCCCGGTCGCCGGTTTGGGCACGCGGTTCCTTCCCGCGACCAAGTCGATTCCGAAAGAGATCATGACCTTGGTGGACCGTCCGCTGATTCAGTATGCCATTGATGAGGCGCGCTCGGCCGGTATCAAGGAATTCATCTTTGTGACCTCGCGCGGGAAATCCGCGTTGGAGGATTATTTCGACAACGCACCGGAACTGGAAAGCGAATTGCGCCGCAAGGGCAAGACCGACGTGCTGGAAATGCTGAAAGACACCAATATGGACTCTGGCGCCATCGCCTATGTCCGGCAGAACCGCCCGATGGGTCTGGGCCACGCCGTCTGGTGCGCCCGTCGTCTGATCGGGGATGAGCCGTTTGCAGTGCTGTTGCCCGATGACGTGATCGCGTCGGATAAGCCCTGCCTGCAGCAGATGATTGAGGCCTATTCGCAGACCGGCGGCAATATGGTGGCCGCGATGGAAGTGCCGCCCGCCAAGGCCAGCAGTTATGGCGTCTTGGACATCAAGAACGACATGGGCTCTATCGTTGAGGTCAGGGGCATGGTTGAAAAGCCCAAGGCGGATGAGGCGCCGTCGAACCTGGCGGTGATTGGCCGCTATATCCTGACGCCGCAGGTGCTGAACAACCTGAACCGGATGAAGCAGGGCGCGGGTGGGGAAATCCAGCTGACCGACGCGATTGCCGAAGAGGTTGGCGGCAAGGATGGCGTCTACGGTTTCCGCTTTCGTGGTCAGCGCTATGATTGCGGCTCCAAGGCCGGGTTCTTGCAGGCGACAGTGGCCTTTGGCCTGTCGCGCCCGGATCTGTGCGACGAATTCAGCGCCTATCTGAACGATATGGTCGTTCACCAAAAGGCAGCGCAATAGACCCATGGGGGCACGTCTGCCCCAACCTAGTCAGATCGGGGACCTGCCCCCGCCGCATAAAGACGCCGCCAGCCTTTGGCAAAAGCTGAGGCAGCGGGTTCAGCGGCGGGTTCTGCTGGCGCGGGCCATCCGCAAGCGGCGTCAACTGCGCCGCCTGTCGGACCGAACCGGCCAGATTTCCAAGGGTGATGTTCTGGCCGTGGTCTGCCTACGGAATGAGGCGGATCGCCTGCCGTACTTTTTGGACCATCACCGCCGTCTGGGCGTCGCGCATTTCTTGGTGATCGACAATGACAGCAGTGATGGCTCTGCCGCCTATCTGCAGGGCCAACCGGACGTTTCGGTCTGGCAAACGCGGGGCAGCTATCGCGCCTCGCGCTTTGGACTGGATTGGACCAACTGGCTGTTGTTGCGCTATTGCCATGGCCATTGGTGCCTGACCGTCGATGCGGATGAGTTGCTGATCTATCCGCATTGGGAGACCCGGCCCCTGCCTGCGCTAACCCGTTGGCTGGATGGCTGCGGGGCGCACGCCTTTGCCGCGATGATGCTGGACATGTATCCCGAAGGCCCGCTGTCGGCGCAGCCCTACCACGCCGGAGACAATCCTTTGGCCAGTCTGCAATGGTTTGACAGCGGCAATTACAGCCTGCAGGTGCAGCCGCGCCTGCGCAGCCTGTGGATTCAGGGCGGCCCGCGGGCCCGCAGCTTTTTTGCCGATGATCCGCGCCGGGCACCGACGCTGAACAAGCTGCCCTTGGTGAAATGGCACTGGCGCTATGCCTATCTGAACTCTACCCACAGCATCCTACCTGCGACGCTGAATGCCGTCTTTGATGAGACCGGCGGAGAGATGACCTCAGGCGCGCTGTTGCACACCAAATTCCTGCATATGATCGTGCCGAAATCGGCCGAAGAGAAAGACCGTCGCCAACATTTCGCTGACCCGTCGCGGTTCGGTTCCTACTATGACGGGCTGATCGCCGACCCGGTCCTGCACTGCGCCATGTCGCGCCGCTATACTGGCTGGCGGCAGCTAGAGGCGCTGGGCTTGATCTCTCGTGGGGGATGGATGTGACGTTCCTGCCCCAACCCGGCGTAATTACCCCAAATTGTTTACATTCATAGACCAAACATTTAGGTTTCCGGGGAACAATGGCTAAGTAGGAAACAATCGCGGCGCGTCGCCCGTGCCGGATGCAAAGGTGGGCAAGGCGCGCAATGCTTTGGAAAGAATCGCCCGGTAGTCTGGTGGGTAATGTGTCACAATTTTACGGGTGCCGTTCTTGGGCGTAATAGGGTCATATCGCCTGCGGATCCGCAGGCAGCGGCTGTTGGCGCGGGCCTTCCTGCATCGGCGTGACCTGCGTTGCGTGGCCAACCGCACGGCCGGGCTGCGGCCGGACCCTATGCTGCTGTTCACCTGTTTGCGTAACGAAAAGGTGCGTCTACCCTATTTTCTGCAATACTACAGAGAGTTGGGGATCGACCACTTTATCATCGTTGACAATGACAGTGATGATGGCAGCCGTGAATTCCTGGCGCGTCAGCCCGACGTCTCACTGTGGACAACCCGGTCCAGCTATAAGAACGCGCGCTTTGGCATGGACTGGCTGACCCACCTGTTGCGCCGCTATGGCCATGGCAAATGGTGCCTGACGGTCGATGTGGACGAGTTCCTGATCTATCCGTTTTGCGAAACGCGGCCCCTGCGCGCGCTGACCGACTGGCTGGATGCCAGCCAGATCCGCACCTTCGCCTCGATGATGCTGGACATGTATCCCAAGGGTGCGATGCACGAACACCCCTACCGTGAAGGGCAAAACCCGTTCGAGATTGCGCAGTGGTTTGACAGCGGCAACTATACGATCGCGCGCAACTGGGGGTACGGCAACCTGTGGATCCAGGGCGGGCCGCGCACCCGCACCTATTTTGCCGATGAGCCGAAAAAGGCGCCGGCGCTGAACAAGATCCCTCTGGTCAAGTGGGACAAGAGCTATGCTTATGTGTCATCAACCCACATGATCCTGCCGCGCGGCTTGAACCTGGTGTTTGATGAATGGGGCGGCGAAAAGGCCTCTGGCTGCCTGTTGCACGCCAAATTCCTAGATACTTTTGCGACCAAGGCGGCAGAAGAAATGGCGCGGGGCGAACATTACGCCGACAGCCATGAATACCGCGCCTACCAGGAAGGTCTGCAAGACCAACCCGATTTGTGGTGCAAATGGAGTGAGAAATACATCAACTGGCGTCAGCTGGAGATTCTGGGCCTGATGTCAAAGGGGAACTGGGCATGAGGCGCGCAGGATGAGCTTGGGCTTTATCATGCTGTGCCATACCGCGCTGGACCGTGCCGCGCAGGTTGCGCGCTATTGGGCTGCGCAGGACTGCCCCGTGGTGATCCACGTCGACAAACGCTCGCCGACCGCGGCGGTTGAGATGCTGCGCGCCGATCTGGCCGATCTGGACAATATCCGCTTTTCGCCGCGTCATGCCTGTGAATGGGGCACTTGGGGCATTGTGGCCGCGACGCAGGCCGCCGCCAGCATGATGCTGGCTGATTTTCCGGGTGTGCGGCATGTCTGCCTGGCCTCAGGCTCTTGCCTGCCGCTGCGCCCGGTGGGTGAATTGCGCGATTATCTGGACGACCGGCCGCGCACGGATTTCATCGAAAGCGTGACGACAGCCGATGTCGGCTGGACAGTAGGGGGTCTGAACTCTGAGCGGTTTACCCTGCGGTTTCCGTTTTCATGGCGCAAGCATCGGGTGCTGTTTGACCTGTATGTCGAGGCACAGCGCAAGCTGCGGGTGCGGCGCAAGATGCCAAAGGGAATCGTGCCGCATCTGGGCAGCCAGTGGTGGTGCCTGACCCGCCAAACTCTGTCGGCCATTCTGGATGGGCCAGAGCGTGAGGACTATGACAGCTATTTCCGCAAGGTCTGGATCCCGGATGAAAGCTATTTTCAGACGCTGGTGCGGCAGGTTTCAACCAATGTCGAAAGCCGGTCGCTGACGCTGGCCAAGTTTGATTTCCAGGGCAAGCCGCATATCTTTTATGACGACCATTTGCAGCTGTTGAAGCGGTCAGACTGTTTTATCGCGCGTAAGATCTGGCCGCAGGCCGAGCGTCTCTATACCACGTTTCTGTCGCCCGAAGCGGGGGCGGAACCGCGGGCTGAGCCGAACCCGGGCAAGATTGACCGGCTGTTCGCCAAAGCGGTTGAGCGGCGGACGACGGGTCGCGCTGGCCTTTATATGCAGTCGCGCTTTCCCAACAAGAATTGGGAAAATGGCCGGACTGCTGCGCCCTATTCGATCTTTGAAGGCTTCGCCGAAGTGTTCGAGAATTTCGACACATGGCTTAGCAAGGTCGCTGGCACGCGGGTGCATGGCCATCTTTTCGCGTCTGATCGCGTGGAATATGCCGGCAATGCCACGGTCTATAACGGTGCGCTGTCCGACAGCGCCGCCTTGCGCGACTATAACCCGCGGTCGTTCCTGACCAACCTGATCTGGAACACGCGCGGAGAGCGGCAGTGCTTTCAGTTCGGTCCGAATGACAACCAGACCATCGCCGAATTCTTCGCCGCCGATCCGAACGCCCAGATTCAGGTGATTTCGGGTGCCTTTGCGGTACCGTTATTTCTGTCGAACCGGAATTTCAGCGAAATCCGGGCTGAGGCGGCGCGACTGCAGCGGGTTGAGTCTGAATTTCTGGCGGTCCTGCGCGCGCCATCAGTGAAGGCGCGTGTGCGGATCTGGACGCTGGCGGAATTCATCGAAAGCCCGATGGAGCCTTTGCAGACCATCGTGGATGAGATCAGCCCCCGCGCCATGCGGCGGTTGACCGAAGTTCCGCGGATGGTCGATCTGACCGGCTTTGGCCAGTTCCTGCAAAACCTGCGCAATCAGGGCATGCAGCCGGTGCTGATGGGTGATTTTCCGGCCGGACCTGACCTGCCCTCGGCCTCTGGCCGCCGTGCCCGCCCCTATCTGGTGAAATAGATCTTGGCCCCCAGCTTTACCTCTTTCGTACTGTTCGCGGAAATGCGCACCGGCTCCAATTTTCTGGAAGCCAATCTGAACACGCTGCCCGGCGTTGCCTGTCTGGGAGAGGTGTTCAACCCGCATTTCATTGGCAAGAAGGACCAGACAGAGATGTTTGGCGTTGATCTTGCCCTGCGCGAGCAGGATCCGCGGCTGCTGCTGCGGCGGTTGCGCGACAAGACGCCGGGCATGGTGGGGTTTCGCTATTTCCACGACCATGATCCGCGGATCCTGACCGATCTGCTGGACGATCCGACCTGCGCCAAGATCATCCTGACGCGCAATCCAGTGGACAGCTATGTCAGTTGGAAGATCGCGCAGGCCACCGGGCAGTGGAAGCTGACCAATGCCAAGAACCTGAAGACCGCGCAAGCCCGCTTTGATCCTGTGGATTTTGAGCGGCATATGGACTCGCTGCAGGCCTTTCAGGTGCGGCTGATGCACGGGTTGCAGACATCTGGACAGACCGCGTTCTATATCGACTATGACGATATTCAGGATCTTGGCGTGCTGAACGGCCTGGCAGCCTGGCTGGGGGTAGAGGGTCGGCTGAACGCCCCGGATGACAAGCTGAAAAAGCAAAACCCGGATGAGATTCTGGACAAGGTGACCAACCCGGCCGAGATGGAGGCCGCATTGGCCCGGCTGGACCGGTTCAACCTGTCGCGCACCCCCAATTTTGAGCCGCGTCGCCCGGCCGCGATCCCGTCCTTTGTGGCGGTTGAGGGGGCGGGTCTGCTGTTCATGCCGATCCGGTCGGGCCCTGAGGCGCATGTGCAGGCCTGGATGGTGCGGCTGGGGCGCGGTGGGCTGATCGGCGACTTTGTGCAAAAGAGCCTGCGCCAGTGGAAAAAGCAGCACGCGGGACACCGCAGCTTTACCGTGTTGCGGCATCCCTTGTTGCGCGCGCATCAGGCATTTCTCAACCAGATCGTGACGGGCAAGTTGGCCGATCATCGTGCCACGCTGATGCGCAGCCAGCAGGCCGATCTGCCGCCGCCCGGCCAACCGTTTCTGGATATTGACCAGCACCGCCAGGCGTTTGCCGCGTTCTTGCGCTATGCCAAGCTGTCGGTGGCCGGGCAATCGGGGCAGAAGGTGGCACCGCATTGGGCCAGCCAGACTGCAATCCTGCAGGGCTTTGCCGGATTTCAGGGCCCCGATCTGGTGATCCGTGAGGATCGGCTGGCCGAAGGCCTGGCCTATCTGGCCGCAGAGCTGGGTCTGACCGACGCGCCGCCTGCGCTGGCGGATCACGTCGCGACCGAGGCATTGGCGCAGATCTGGGAGCCCGCTTTGGACGAGGCAGCGCAAGAGGCCTATGCGCGCGATTACATGGGGTTCGGTTTTACCCGCTGGCGCAGTTGACCGCCTAGGCCGCGGCTGGCGCGCGCGCTTCGGTCAGAATGGCGTGCAGCTTGGCCGGATCGGTATTTGCGCGCAGTTTGGCCACCACGGCCGGATCGCGCATGGTGCGGCTGACCAGCGCCAGCGCCTTCAGATGGTCAACACCGGAATCCTTGGGGGCCAGCAGCGCAAAGACCAGATCCACCGGCTGGCGGTCAACGCTGTCATAGTCCAGTGGCTTTTCCAGCCGGATGAAGATGCCGACGATCCGGTCCAGATCTTCCAGGCGGGCGTGGGGCAAGGCAATGCCATGCCCCACGCCGGTCGGGCCCAGCGTCTCACGCTCTTGCAAACCATCCATCGCTGGCGCCGCAGGGACACCATGCGCCTGAAAAGCGATCTCTGCCAGTTCCTGGAAGAGCCGCTTTTTCGAAGTGAATTGCCCGACCACGCGAACGCCGCCGGGAACAAGTAGGGATGAAAGGTTCATAGGTGGGCGATGATCCTGCGGGCCGCTGGGGCCGCGCTTTTACTTGCTGTTGCGAGGGTCGATCCAGCCGATGTTGCCGTCTTCACGACGATACACCACGTTCACGCCCCCATGTCCTTCGTTACGGAAGACCAGCATTTTCTGGCCCACCAGCTCCATCTGCATCACGGCTTCGCCGACGGTGATCGAAGGGATCTTCGTCTCCATCTCAGCGATGACAACAGGTTGCAGCGTGTCGGGTTCGGTTTCCTCAATCTCTTCGGTTGCGGCGAGGATATACGACGAGCCACCACCGAATTCAACCGGGCCCTTGCGGTCAGTATGATGGTTGCGGATGCGGCGCTTGTAACGGCGCAGTTGCTTGTCCAGCTTTTCACGGCAGCTTTCGAAACCAGCATAGATTTCTGGGGCGTGTCCCTTGGCCTGCGCGGTCAGTCCGGTGGACAGATGAAGCGTCGTTTCGCAAACAAATTCATGCGCAGACTTGGAAAATACCACCAGGCACTCGGTTGGGCGTTGGGCGTATTTCTCAATCACCTCACCCAGTTCGGCCTTTACATGGGTTTGGAGAGCCTCACCGATGTCGATCTGTTTTCCACTGATCTGGTAGCGCATGATGTCTCCTTTTCAAATCAGACGGCGACGGGGGCGTTACGCCACGTCATGCCGCCAATGCCTTCTTTCGAAGTGGGTGGTGATGGGCACAGACACAAAGTGGCGGGGCTGGTGTATCAGCCGCGGCGAAGATTAAGAGATATGCATGTCTCGCGCTCATCCCCTTCATTTGGGATCAGCAGGGACCGCTTTGTCAACCGAATCAACGCCTCGGATCAAATGATCCGAAAGTTCTCGCCCAGGTAAACACGGCGGACCATCTCATCGCGCACAACTTCGTCAGTTGTGCCTGACATCAATACCTTACCGTCATGCAGGATATAGGCGCGGTCGACGATATCCAGTGTCTCGCGCACGTTGTGATCGGTGATCAATACTCCGATACCGCTGGTTTTCAGCTTTTGCACCAAATGGCGGATTTCGCCCACGGCGATGGGGTCAACGCCGGCAAAGGGTTCGTCCAACAAGAGGTATTTCGGGTCTGCCGCCAGACAGCGGGCAATCTCGACCCGCCGCCGCTCGCCACCTGACAGGGCCAGTGCGGGCGCGTGACGGATATGGGTGATCGAGAATTCGCTCAGCAGTTCTTCCAGCCGTTCGCGCCGCTTGTGGCGGTCTGCGTGGGTGATTTCCAGCACGGCCAGGATATTGTCTTCGGCCGAGAGGCCCCGAAAGATCGACACTTCTTGCGGCAGATAGCCGATGCCCAGCCGGGCGCGGCGATACATCGGTAACGGGGTTACGTCTTTACCGTCGATCAGCACCTGACCGCCCTCGGGCATGATTAGTCCGGCGATGGAATAAAAGCATGTGGTCTTGCCAGAGCCGTTGGGGCCCAGCAGCGCCACCACTTCGCCCCGATGCAGATCCAGCGAGAAATCGCGGATGACGGTGCGCTTTTTATAGGATTTGCGCAGGTTGCGCACCTGCAGGCCCTGCGAACCTTCGGTCACGGTCAGCTCTGGGCGCGGGTTGGACATCAGTTGCCGTCGGGGACAAAGGTGGTGGCCACGCGACCTTCCATCACCCCGGTGCCGGTTTTCAGGTTGATCGTCAGTTTTTTACCCGACAGCGCACTGGCGCCCTGAGTCAGCAGCACATCGCCGGTCAGAACGATGGTGCCGCTGTCGATGGTGTACAGCGCCTCGGCCGCTTCGGCGGCATCGGCCAGATTGGCGATGGTGACGCCGCCAGTGGCATGCAGGCGCGCAATGGATTTGCCATCCTTGCCGTATTCCACTGTCACGCGCCCCGCGGCCAGCCGCATCTTGCCCTGACCGACCAGCACATTGCCGTCAAAGACCGCAGTGCCGTCGGCGTTGTTCACCGACAGGGTATCAGCCTGCACCTCAACCGGCAGGGTGGTGTCCTGCGCCAGACCGCCAAAGGCGATTTTGGCCTCTTGCGCTGCGGCAGGTGTGCCAAGGGCGCAACAGAGCGCGGTCAGTGCCAAGGCGGATTTAAAAATTGCCATCATCTTGCCTGCAATCACGGTTCTGGCCGCTGGGGTTGATATATCAGCTTAACGCCGCCGTTGAAAACCAGAAGATAGGCCGAGGGGTCTGCGGCATCCTGAGTCAGGGTAAAGGCGTCAGCCGACAGATCTCCGAATGGGGCGGTTACCTGCACGGGCGCGGTGCTTTGCACGCGGGTCTGGTCCAGCCGTGCGGTCAATCCGTCGGTATCGACGCGGTAGCCGCTAGCCGTGGTCAGGCTGACGCCATCCGACAGAGACAGCTCTTTTCCGGACGAGTCGAACACCGCCTGGCTGGCGGCAATGTCGATGCGCTGGCCATCGGGGGTTTCCAAAAGTGCGGTCAGGCTGGTGGCCGAAGCGTTCTGGTCATCCGTGCCGGGTCGGGCCTCGGTCGCGGTCAGGGTGATGCCTGCGCCGTCTGACGTGGTGCCGGCATAAGTGGGCCCGGTCATCCGTGGGTCGCGGACCAGATCTTTGACATCAACCTTGGCATAGGGAATCGCGGCGGTCGGATCAATGCGGTCGGCCAGCAGGAACAACGTGGACAGAATGGCCAGCGCGATCAGCGGCAGCGCCACCTTCAGCCATCCGACCATCCTGCTGTGCAGATCAATGCGGGCCATGGCTGCCTCAGGCCACGCCAGCGCGCAGGCAATCATGGATGTGAAGCACGCCGACGGGGCGGTTTTCCTGATCGGTGACCAAAAGGCAGGTGATCTTTCGATCATTCATCAGGGCCAGCGCCTCTACCGCCAGATCATCGGGGGGGGCCGTGCGGGGGCCGCGTGTCATCACCTGCCCGGCCGTCAGCGACAGCAGCCCGTCCATGTGGCGGCGCAGGTCGCCGTCGGTAACGATGCCCTGCAGCACGCCCGCCGTATCGGTCACGCCGACCACGCCAAAACCGGCACTGGTCATGGTCAGCAGGGCCTCGGCCATCGGGGTTTCAGCCGCAATCAGCGGCGGGTTGATGTGCATCAGGTCACGCACATGCAAGAGTTTCGCCCCCAGCTTGCCGCCGGGATGAAAGACCCGGAACTGCGCGGGGGAGAAGGCGCGATGCTCCATCAGTGCAATCGCCAGCGCATCGCCCAAGGCCAGCGTCATGGTGGTGGATGTGGTGGGCACGATGCCCTGCTCACAGGCCTCAGGCGCGGGGGGCAGAAGCAGGGCCACGTCGGATTCTCGCAAGAGGGTGCTGCCCTCACGCCCGGCCACGCCGATCAGCGGGATGGAAAACCGCCGTGAATGGGCAACGATATCGGCCAGTTCCGGCGTCTCGCCAGAGTTTGACAGGACCAGCAGCACATCGGCAGGCGTGACCATGCCCAGATCGCCATGGCTAGCCTCGGCCGGGTGCACGAATTGCGCCGGGGTGCCGGTGCTGGCAAAGGTGGCTGCAATCTTCTTGGCGATATGGCCGGATTTGCCCATGCCGGACACAATCACGCGGCCGGTGGCCTGCTCGATCAGCCCCACGGCGCGGTCAAAGCTGTCGCCCAGGCTGTCGGCCAGCATGGTCAGCGCCTGCGCCTCACGCCTAATGACACGGCGCGCGACGGCCAGGTGATCAGTGGTGGAAGATGTCATTGCTGTCGTCCCAGCCCAAAAGATCCATTTCGGCGCGGGTGGGCAGGAAGGCAAAGCACTTTTCCGCCAGATCCAGACGGCCTTCGCGGATCAACCGCTCTTCCAGCGCGGTTTTCATCGCGTGCAGGTATAGCACATCGGACGCGGCATAGTCCTTTTGCGCCTCGGTCAGGGTCGCCGCGCCCCAATCGCTGGTTTGCTGCTGTTTGGAAACATCAACGCCGACCAGATCGGAAAGCAGGTATTTCAGCCCATGCCGATCAGTAAAGGTGCGGATCAGCTTGGCCGCGATCTTGGTGCACCAGACCGGGGCGGTGGTGACGCCAAAGGCACGCTTCAGCGCGGCGATGTCAAAGCGGCCGAAATGAAACAGTTTCAGCGTGGCCGGATCTGTCAGCAGACGCTGCAGGTTCGGCGCTGTGGTCTGGCCGCGGGCGATCTGCACCAGATGCGCATCGCCGTTGCCATCGGACAATTGCACCACGCACAGCCGGTCGCGGCGCGGGTCCAGGCCCATCGTCTCAGTATCAATCGCGACGATGGGGCCAAGGATCAGCCCATCAGGCAGGTCAGTCTGGTGCAGGTGAATGGCCAAGGCGATCTTCCACATAAGGGGTTTGAACCGGAGTAGACCCAAGGCCTCGTGCGGTCAACCAAAGCAGGGGGCGCCGAAAACCGAAAGGCCACCCCGGGGGGTGGCCTTGCAGGGTAGTGGTGCCCAGAAGAGGACTCGAACCTCCACGCCTTGCAGCGCTGGTACCTGAAACCAGTGCGTCTACCAATTCCGCCATCTGGGCACTGAGGGGCGATGTAAAGGGCCGAATCGGCAGTGTCAACACAGGCCGCGCACAGGGCAAAGAAATTTCGTCGCAGGCCTTTGGTCTTGCTGGCATCGTGCGAGGGGGCTATTCATTCGGCAGATTTTGGGCGCCAGGTCTTTGGCCCTGACGGGAGAGCCTTTGAATGAGCAAACTTGTCACCATTTACGGCGGTTCAGGCTTTGTCGGCCGCTATATCGCGCGCCGCATGGCCAAAGCCGGCTGGCGCGTGCGCGTCGCCTGTCGTCGCCCGAATGAGGCGCTGTTCGTAAAGACCTTTGGCGTGCCCGGTCAGGTAGAGCCGGTTTTCTGCAACATCCGCGATGACGCATCGGTGCGCGCGGTGATGCAGGGCGCGGATGCGGTGGTGAACTGCGTGGGCACCTTTTCGCGCGGCGGAAAGAACAACTTTGACGCCGTGCAGGCGCAGGCTCCGGGCCGGATCGCCCGCATTGCAACGCAATTGGGCGTGGGGCAATTGGTCCATATCTCGGCCATCGGGGCGGCAACGGATGCCGCGTCGATCTACGGGCGGACCAAGGCGGCGGGTGAGGCGGCGGTAACGGCGGCCTATCCGGGCGCGTTGATCCTGCGACCCTCGGTGATCTTTGGCACCGAAGATGGCTTTTTCAACCGCTTTGGCGCGATGACCCGGATGTCGCCGATCCTGCCGGTGGCCAAGGCCGAAACACTGTTCCAACCGGTCTTTGTCGATGATGTGGCACAGGCGGCCGTCAAGGGCGTGTTGGGCCAGGCCGCGCCGGGCGTTTATGAACTGGGCGGGCCGGATGTCGGCAGCTTCCGCAGCCTGATGCAGCGGATGCTGGACGTGGTCCAGCGGCGGCGGCTGGTGCTGAACGTGCCGACGTTCCTGATGAAAATCATGGCTTTCGGCTTTGACATGGTCGAGGCGATGACCGGGGGGCTGATCAAGAACAAGATCATTACCCGCGATCAGCTGAACAGTCTGGGCACCGATAACGTGGTGGCGCCGGGCGCCAGGGGGCTGGCCGATCTGGGCATTCAGCCCACGGCGATGGACGCGGTTCTGCCGGAATATCTGTGGCGTTATCGGCCCTCGGGGCAGTATGCGGCCATCAAGGATTCGGCCCAGAACCTGAAGAAGGCCTGACCTTTGGACACCACATTGACGGCCGCCCTGCTGGGATTGCTGGAAGGGCTGACCGAGTTCATCCCGGTGTCTTCGACCGGGCATATCCTGTTAGCGGGGCATTTTCTGGGTTTTCATTCGACGGGCAAGGCGTTCGAGGTGGTCATCCAGTTGGGGGCCATTCTGGCGCTGGCTTCGGTTTATGCGGCGATGCTGGGGCGGCTGTTCCTGCGCGCGCGGCATGACAATGCGGCGCGGCGCGCGATCATGTCGGTCTTCCTGGCTTTTCTGCCGGCGGTTTTCGTCGGTCTTCTGGCGCATGATTTCGTCAAGAACGTGCTGTTTGAGACGCCAATCCTGATCGCGGTCATGCTGATTCTGGGCGGATTCGTGTTGCTGGTGATTGACCGGATTGCGCCGCCGCCCGTTCATCATGACCCGCTGACGCTGCCGTTTGGCAAGTCGATCCTGATCGGCCTGTGCCAATGCGTGGCGATGATTCCGGGTGTGTCGCGGTCTGGTGCCACGATCGTGGGCGCGCTGATGCTGGGTGTGGAAAAGCGCGCGGCGGCCGAGTTTTCGTTTCTGCTCAGCCTGCCGACCATGGGCGCTGCGGTGGCCTATGACCTGTTCAAAAACCGCGACGTGCTGGATTTCGGCGCGGTCTGGGAAATTGCCGTTGGCTTTGCCGTGGCCTTTGTCACGGCGGTGCTCGTGGTGAAATGGGTGCTGAATTACATTGGCCGCAATGGATATGCGCTGTTTGGCTGGTGGCGAATCATCGTCGGCTTTGCTGCGTTGGCCGCGTTATTGGCGGGGTTTTAGGTTGATTGGGAAGCTGTGCTGACCTAATTTAGACAAAAAATGTCAATCTTGCTGTCGTTTCGATCAGAAAAGCGACAAATAGGTAAGCATTGCTGACTTTTAATCGAAATCGAAGCGGCGTAGCAACCTGATATAGGGAAAACCTGATTGGGGGCGCAGCTGTGGCCACGCAAAAGATGCTTAAGTTCGTGTCGCTGGGCCGGGAAACACCGGAAAAGCGGGATGCAACCATCCGCTCTAAGGATTTCCATGAGATTTACCGCGAGTACGCCGATGCCAAGGCGGCGGAGCAGGCCAGCCGGTGCAGCCAATGTGGCGTGCCCTATTGTCAGTCGCACTGCCCCTTGCACAACAACATACCCGATTGGCTGCGCCTGACCGCCGAGGGCCGACTGCAAGAGGCCTATGAGCTAAGTCAGGCCACCAACACCTTCCCCGAAATCTGCGGGCGGATCTGCCCGCAAGATCGGCTGTGTGAAGGCAATTGTGTGATTGAACAGGCTGGGCATGGCACGGTGACAATTGGCGCGGTTGAGAAATACATCACCGATACCGCGTGGGAGGAGGGCTGGGTTCAGCCGATCCGGCCGCATGTCGAACGCGCCGAGTCGGTGGGGATTATTGGCGCGGGGCCGGGCGGTCTGGCGGCGGCGGATGTGCTGCGTCGTGCGGGCGTGCAGGTCACGGTCTATGATCGCTATGACCGCGCGGGCGGGCTGATGACCTACGGCATCCCCAGTTTCAAGCTGGAGAAAGACGTAGTGATGCGCCGCAATGACCACCTGCGCGATGGCGGCGTGCAGTATGTGCTGAACTGCGATGTCGGCGTCGATCTGACCTTTGACGCGATCCGCGGACAACATGATGCAGTGCTGATCGCCACCGGCGTCTACAAGGCGCGCGATATTGACTGCCCCGGTGCCGAATTGCGCGGCGTGGTACGGGCGCTGGACTATCTGACCGCCAGCAACCGCCACAGCTTTGGCGATGAGGTGCCCGCCTTTGACAGCGGCATGCTGGATGCCAGCGGCAAGCGCGTGGTGGTGATCGGCGGCGGTGACACCGCGATGGACTGCGTGCGCACCGCCATTCGGCAAGGCGCGCTATCGGTCAAATGTCTCTATCGTCGTGACCGGACCAATATGCCGGGCAGCCAGCGCGAAGTGCAGAATGCCGAGGAAGAGGGCGTTGATTTCGTCTGGTTGACCGCTCCGCGTGAGTTCAGCGGCAGTGATGAAATTGACGGCGTGATCGTGCAGCGCATGCGTCTGGGTGCTGCGGACGTGACGGGCCGTCAAAGCCCGGAACTCATCGAAGGCGCCGACTATGTCGAGCCCGCCGATCTGGTCATTCAGGCGCTGGGGTTTGAGCCTGAGGATATTCCCACTCTTTGGGGCGTGCCAGAACTGGCGGTGACGCGCTGGGGCACCATCAAGGCCGATTTTCGCAGCCATGAGACCAGCCTGCCAGGGGTTTATGCCGCAGGAGATATCGTGCGCGGGGCCAGTCTGGTGGTCTGGGCCATCCGCGACGGGCGCGAGGCGGCGGACGCCATTCTGGGGTATCTGGCACAGACCGGGGTTTTGGCGGCGGAATAGATGTCTTGTCAGCGTCTTTCCGACGTCTTCCATGCGTCTTCCAACGACGGCGCATGGGTGCAGAGCGCCGAAAAAGCAGATCAGCAGTGCTGACCTAAACGGTAAAGGTGGAAGTGTGGTGAAGACGATCCTTGCCCTGTGCCTGAGTGCCTGGCTTGCCGTTCCGGCGGCGGCGCAAGAAAAGCGGCCATTGGTCACCGTTGTGCCGTTCGTGGTTCTGGACAGCCGTCCGGACTGCGCCGGCAAGGGCAAGATTCCGTTTCGTGTGGCGTTCGACCAAAAGGATGCCAAGGCGCGGTTCGGTTTTGCAGACCAGAAGCCGCCCGAGGTTTGCGAAATCGTGAACCGCCGTGGCGGAGACTACACAAAGGTTCGCGTTCCCTGCAGTGATGCGGTCACCAGGCCCGCGCCCAACCTGTCCCTGGCAGAGTTTCCGACAAAGGCCGACCTGACGGGAGAGGTTGTCGCCTGTCTGAGTGTGGACAGGATCGCCATTCTACAAGCGAGCTGGACCCTGTCGGCAGAGACGCCGTTGGGCATGCTGACAACGCAAGGTAACATGTCCAACCCCGGGATGACGGTGATCGTGACCGGGCCGCAATCGGGCTTTGCGAAATCGACCTCCTGGAACAACCGGACCAAATATCCCTATGTTGTCTTTATGTGGGATGGCGTGGACACCGGGCTGCAGACCGATGCCGGCGATGCCATCAAAATCTCAACCTATCATGCGGTTTTGGCGGCTGAATTCGGCGGCGATGCCTGCACGGGGGATGCCTGTGCCCCGACCGATGTGGATGCGCTGTATATGATCCAGTCGTTTGGTGAGCTGCCGGCCCGTAATCTTGTGGACTTCGTGGAGGGAAAATGAAACTGCGCTGCCGTCGTGCCAAACCTTTGTCGTTGCCGCGCCCAGCCAGAGGAACCCGTTTGCGAGGCGGTATCTGGCTTGCAAGCCTGCTGATGGCCTTGCCGGCAAATGCCGGTTCCTGGACCGCGCCCGAGGGCTGCCAGATCTTTCTGACCGTGCAGGCCAAGGCGTGCCGGGTATCAAACCATTACCGCTGTCAGGGCGATGATCCGGGCGACCAGTGGCGCGTCGATTTCGATCAGGAGGGGCTGTTCTTTCGCAGCCGGATCAATTTCGAATCGGAATGGGTGGAAAGCTATCAAAGTAATCCGACCGTTCGCCAATCGCTGGACCCGAACCCCGAAGATCCGGCCAGCTTTTCCGAGCTGCTGTCGTCGGGGCTGGATACTTTCGTGTTCGAACTTAGCCGCGATGACGGGTTGCATACCAAGGTCAACGGGTTTGACCGGCTGACAGGCAAGGCGGTGACGATCGACGGCATGGCGCTGGAACAGACCGAGTTCGACTATACCGAAACCGATGACGCCGGAAACGTGCTGAACCGCGGTCGGGGCAATGAATTCATCAGCCGTGAGTTCCGCACCTTTTTCGCGGGCCCCGGAGAGACCGATCTGGGCGACGGGATGTGGCGGCCGATTGACGGCAGCCCGGTGCAATTCATCCTGCCCGGAGAGCCGGGTTTTGCCGCAAAACAGCCGATTTTCGACTGCGACGCGATCCTGTCGCAGGTCGCGCCCATGGGGGTGATCCATGCCCGATACTGACGCCATCGAGGGGCGGTGCCTGTGTGGCAGCGTGATGATCACTGTCAAAGCCGCGCATGATCCACGCCCCGGCATCTGCCATTGCCGGATGTGCCAGCGGTGGTCGGGCGGCGTATTCATGTCATTTGACGCCCAAGCCGAGGGCGTGAGCGTGACCGGCGAAGTTCGCAGCTATCGGTCGTCGTCCTTTGCCGAACGCGCCTTTTGTCCCGTCTGCGGTAGCCATTTGTGGATGCGCGATCTGAACGGCGACAGTTACGATCTGATGCCGGGGCTGTTTGATGCGGCCAGCACCTGGCCGTTGCAATCTGAAATCTACACCGATCAGGCCTTGGCGGCCGTGCGCCTGTCAGGCGGGCATCTGCGCAAGACGGCCGCAGAGTATGAAGCCACAAACCCTTTCGTTGAAAGAGACCCCTCATGACCACCTATGATGACGCCTGGGTAAAGGCCGAAGAGGCCAAGCGCGCCTATATGGATGCCAACAGCCTTTATCGTGATGAGGATGAGCATTCGTCCTGTGGCGTCGGGCTGGTGGTGGCGATTTCCGGCAAGCCCAGCCGCAAGGTGGTGGAAAACGGCATCGCGGCGCTAAAGGCGGTCTGGCACCGGGGCGCGGTGGATGCCGATGGCAAGACCGGCGATGGCGCGGGTATCCATGTGCAGATCCCGGTCAAGTTCTTTTATGACGTGGTGCGCCGCACCGGTCATGAACCCGATGGCAAAAAGCTGATCGCGGTGGGGCAGGTGTTTTTGCCGCGCACAGACTTTGGCGCGCAGGAACGGTGCCGGACGATTGTGGAAACCGAAGTCCTGCGGATGGGGCACTACATCTATGGCTGGCGACATGTGCCGACCGACATCAGCGTTCTGGGTGAAAAGGCCAATGCAACGCGGCCCGAGATTGAGCAAATCCTGATCCGCTGTGAAAAAGACATCGACCATGAGCAGTTTGAGCGTGAGCTGTACATCATCCGCCGTCGGATCGAAAAGGCGGCGCTGGCCAGCCAGATTCAGGGGATGTATCTGTGCAGCCTGTCTTGCCGCAGCATCATCTACAAGGGCATGATGCTGGCCGAGCAGGTGGCGGTGTTCTACCCCGATCTGATGGATGAACGCTTCATCTCGGCCTTTGCGATCTATCACCAGCGCTATTCCACCAACACTTTCCCGCAATGGTGGTTGGCCCAGCCGTTCCGCATGCTGGCCCATAACGGTGAGATCAATACGCTGAAAGGCAACTCAAACTGGATGCGCAGCCATGAGATCCGCATGGCGTCCAACAACTTTGGCGACGCGGCCGAGGATATAAAGCCGATCATTCCGGGCGGAACGTCCGACAGTGGCGCGCTGGATGCGGTGTTTGAGGTTCTGGTGCGGTCAGGGCGTTCTGCGCCGATGGCCAAGACCATGCTGGTGCCTGAGGCCTGGTCCAAGCAGACGGTGAACATGCCGAAGGCCTGGGCCGATATGTATTCCTATTGCAATTCGGTGATTGAACCCTGGGACGGCCCGGCTGCGCTGGCGATGACCGATGGCCGCTGGGTCTGCGGCGGGTTGGACCGCAACGGTCTGCGCCCCATGCGCTATGTCGTTACTGGGGATGGGCTGCTGATTGCAGGCTCTGAGGCCGGGATGGTGCCGGTGGATGAAACCACTGTGCGCGAGAAGGGCGCATTGGGGCCGGGGCAGATGATTGCCGTCGATATGACAGATGGCAAGCTGTACCGCGACACAGAGTTGAAAGACAAACTGGCCGCGGCCCAGCCTTATGGCGAGTGGACCCAGAAGGTGGTCGATCTGAACAGCCTGTTGCGCGATCTGCCTGAGCAGCCGCTGTTCGCCGGGGCGGATCTGCGCAAGCGCCAGATTGCCGCTGGCTTTACGCTGGAAGAGTTGGAGCAGGTTCTGGTTCCGATGGCCGAGGATGGCAAAGAGATGATCGCATCCATGGGCGACGATACGCCCGCGGCGGTGCTGTCGGCGATCTATCGCCCGCTAAGCCATTTCTTCCGGCAGAACTTTAGCCAGGTGACCAATCCGCCGATTGATTCGTTGCGCGAAGGCCGGGTGATGAGCCTGAAGACCCGTTTTGGCAACCTGCGCAACGTGCTGGACGAAAACTCTAGCCAGAATGAGATTCTGGTGCTGGAAAGCCCGTTCCTGGGCAATGCGGAATTTGCGGCCTTGGCCGAGCGGTTTGGCGAACAGGTCGCCTATATCGACTGCACATTCCCGGTGCATGAGCGCCTGGACGATCTGCGGCAGGCGCTGGAGCGGATCCGCTCAGAGGCCGAAGATGCGGTGCGCTCGGGTGCCGGGCAGTTGGTGCTGACGGATGAGCATCAGGGGCCGGAAAAGGTGGGAATGCCGATGATCCTGGCCACCTCTGCGGTGCATTCGTGGCTGACGCGCAAGGGGTTGCGGACGTTCTGTTCGATCAACGTGCGGTCGGCCGAGTGCATTGACGCGCATTATTTTGCGGTGCTGATCGGCTGTGGCGCAACCACGGTGAACGCCTATCTGGCGCAGGATTCCATTGCCGACCGGATCGGGCGGGGGCTGTTGGATGGCAGTTTGACCGACGCGATGCGGCGCTATCGCGACGCGATTGACGCGGGGCTGTTGAAGATCATGTCGAAGATGGGGATCTCTGTGATCTCATCCTATCGCGGCGGGCTTAACTTTGAGGCGGTGGGGCTAAGCCGCGCGATGGTGGCCGAGTATTTTCCGGGGATGCAGAGCCGGATTTCGGGCATTGGTCTGACCGGGGTAGAGCAAAAGCTGGAAGAGGTTCATGCGCGCGGATGGCGCGGTGGGTCGGCGGTGCTGCCGATCGGCGGCATCTACAAGGCGCGGCGCTCGGGCGAAAAGCACGCCTGGGAAGCGCAGACCATGCATATGCTGCAATCGGCCTGTGACCGCGCCAGCTATGACATGTGGAAGCAGTATTCAGCCGCGATGCGGGCCAATCCGCCGATCCACATCCGTGACTTGCTGGACATCAAGGCGCTGGCCAAGCCGGTGCCGATTGAAGAGGTCGAAAGCATCACCAGCATCCGCAAGCGGTTTGTGACGCCGGGGATGAGTTTGGGCGCGCTTAGCCCCGAGGCGCACAAGACGCTGAATGTGGCGATGAACCGGATCGGGGCTAAGTCTGATTCCGGCGAGGGTGGCGAGGATCCGGCGCATTTCGTGCCCGAGGCGAATGGCGATAACCCATCGGCCAAGATCAAGCAGGTGGCGTCAGGGCGCTTTGGCGTGACGGCGGAATATCTGAACGCCTGTGAAGAGCTGGAAATCAAGGTCGCCCAAGGCGCCAAGCCGGGTGAAGGCGGGCAGTTGCCGGGGATGAAGGTCACGGCCTTGATTGCTCGGCTAAGGCATTCGACGCCGGGGGTGACGCTGATTTCACCGCCGCCGCATCATGACATCTATTCGATCGAGGATCTGGCGCAGCTGATTTACGATCTGAAGCAGATCAACCCGCGGGCCAAGGTGACGGTCAAGCTGGTATCGTCATCCGGTGTGGGAACCATTGCGGCGGGGGTGGCCAAGGCCAAGGCCGATGTGATCCTGATCTCGGGCCATAACGGCGGCACGGGGGCTTCGCCCGGCACATCGATCAAATATGCAGGCCTGCCGTGGGAGATGGGCCTGACCGAGGCGCATCAGGTTCTGTCGATGAACAACCTGCGCGAACGGGTGACCCTGCGCACCGATGGCGGCTTGCGGACGGGCCGCGACATCGTGATGGCAGCGATGATGGGGGCGGAGGAATTCGGCATCGGCACCGCAGCCCTGATCGCCATGGGCTGCATCATGGTGCGGCAGTGCCAGTCCAACACCTGCCCGGTTGGGGTTTGCACGCAGGATGAGGCGCTGCGGGCCAAGTTCACCGGATCGGCGGATAAGGTGGTGAACCTGATCACTTTTTACGCCACCGAAGTGCGCGAGATTCTGGCGCAGATAGGGGCGCGATCTTTGGATGAGGTGATCGGGCGGGCCGATCTCTTGACCCAGGTGTCGCGCGGGGCGGCCAATCTGGATGATCTGGACCTGAACCCCTTGTTGATCACGGTCGAAGGGTCGCAGAAGATCACCTATGATCGGACCAAGCCGCGCAATGCGGTGCCCGATACGCTGGATGCCGAGATCATTCGCGACGGTCACCGGTTCTTTGAAGATGGCGAAAAGATGCAGCTGTCTTACGCGGTGCGGAATACGCTGCGCACCATCGGCACGCGGGCCAGCAGCCATATCGTGCGCAAGTTCGGCATGCGGAACAGCCTGCAGGCGGATCATCTGACGGTGAAGCTGTCGGGGTCTTGTGGGCAGTCCTTGGGTGCGTTCGCCGTGCGCGGGTTGAAGATCGAGGTGATGGGCGATGCCAATGATTACGTCGGCAAGGGGCTGTCAGGCGGCATGATCGTGGTGCGCCCGCAGCTGGCCAGCCCGCTGGTGGCCGAGGACAACACCATCATCGGCAACACCGTGCTGTATGGTGCGACCGATGGCCTGTTGCTGGCATCAGGCCGGGCGGGTGAGCGGTTTGCGGTGCGCAATTCTGGTGCATCGGTGGTGGTTGAGGGCTGTGGGTCGAACGGGTGTGAATACATGACTGGCGGCGTTGCAGTGATTCTGGGGCGGATCGGGGCCAATTTTGGTGCCGGGATGACCGGGGGCATGGCCTATCTTTATGATCCCGAGGGGGTGGCTGAGGATTTCATCAATCTGGAGTCGCTGGTGACTTGCGCCGTCGCCCATCCGCAGTATGAGGCGCAATTGCGTGGACTGATTCAGCGGCATGCTACGGAAACCGGGTCAAAGCTGGCGGCGCGGATCCTGGCCGATTGGTCGGCAGAGCGGGTGAATTTCCTGCAGGTCTGCCCCAAAGAGATGCTGGCCCATCTGGCGCATCCCCTGAGTGATGAGCAGGCGCGGATGCCGGCAGAGTGACAGGTGCGGCCCCTTGCGGGGGGGGGGCCATGCCAACTGGCGGTTGACCTTGGCCGGAAGCTGGGGCCTAAGGTTCCGCCATGGCCGAGACGACTGACAAGAAACCCCGCACCCGCAAGGTGGCCGCGCTCGCACCCGTCCGACGGTCGTGGCTGCGGCGGCTGTTGCGCTGGGCCGGGCGGGCGCTGGCGGCGGTTGCGGCGATCTTTGCGCTGCTGATCGTGCTGTTCAGCTTTGTTCCGCCGCCGATCAACCTGTATCAACTATCGGAATCCTGGCGGCTGGGCGGGATCGAAAAGGACTGGGTTTCCTGGGAGGAGATCGCGCCGATCATGGGGCGTGCGGCCGTGGCGGCAGAGGATGCGAACTTCTGCAACCATTGGGGCTTTGACATGGTGGCAATCCGGCAGGCAATCGAAGGCGGCGCGGCGCGCGGGGCGTCGACCATCAGCCAGCAGGTCGCCAAAAACGTGTTTCTGTGGCAGGATCGCAGCTGGCTGCGCAAGGCGATGGAGGCGACGCTAACCCCTGGGGTTGAGCTGGTCTGGTCAAAGCGGCGCATTCTGGAGGTCTATCTGAACGTCGCCGAATTTGCCGACGGTGTTTTTGGCGTGCAGGCGGCGGCGCAGCATTATTTCGGGGTGGACGCAAAGGATCTGACCGACGTGCAGGCCGCACGGCTGGCGGCGGTTCTGCCTGACCCCAAGGGGCGCAATGCGGCCAAACCGTCTGATTTTGTGCGCAAGCGCGCGCGGTCGATCCTGGCAGGGGCGGAAACCATCAAAGCCGACGGAAGATCCGCCTGTTTCGACCGTTAGCGGCCCACAGGGATTGCAACCCGGTGACTGCATTGGCTAGGTAGGGACGTAGCCAAGGATCCCGTCCGATGAACCGTCTGTATCATGTTCCGCTGTCGCCGTTCTGCCGCAAGGTTCGCCTGACGCTGGCCGAAAAACGGATCGAGGTTGAACTGGTCGAAGAGCGTTATTGGCAGCCCAGCCCCGATTTCCTGCGCCGCAATCCGGCTGGCAAAGTGCCCGTCCTGCGGATGGATCACCGCACGTTGAGCGAAAGCCAGGCGATCTGCGAATTTCTGGAAGAGGCGGTGCCCAGCCCCGCCTTGATGCCGCGCGACGTGGATGCACGTTATGAGGTGCGCCGCCTGTGCGCCTGGTTTGACGACAAGTTTCACGATGAGGTGACGTCCAAGCTGCTGTATGAGCGGGTGAACAAGAAGATCACCGGGCAGGGCTATCCTGATTCCAAGAATGTGAAGCTGGGGTCGGCGCGGATCAAGTATCATCTGGATTATCTGGCCTGGCTGTTGGACCAGCGGCGCTGGCTGGCGGGCAATGAGATGACGTTGGCCGATTTCACCGCTGCGGCGCATCTTTCCTGCCTGGACTATATCAGTGATGTGGACTGGAACCGCCATGCGGTGGTCAAGGACTGGTATGTGAAGATCAAGTCGCGGCCCAGCTTTCGGCCCTTGTTGGCCGATCAGGTGCCGGGCTTTCCGCCACCGGCGCATTATGCCGATCTGGATTTCTGACGGAACCATCCGGGATATTTGTGGACAGATGAAAGACCGGTTGCGCGCACAGGCCATGGCCGAAGGATTCTCGGGCATGGGGATTTGTCGGCCCGATGCGGTGCCCGAGGCGGCGGGGCGGCTGCGGGCCTATCTGGCGGACGGACGACACGGGCAGATGGGCTGGATGGAGGCGCGAGAGGGCTGGCGCGGATCGGCCGCGGCCCTGTGGCCCGAGGCGCGATCCGTGGTGATGCTGGCCGAGGTTTATACCCCTGAGAGCGATCCGATGGCGGGGCTGGCGCAGCCCGACCGGGGGGTGGTCAGCTGCTATGCTCAGGGCAAGGATTACCACGATCTGGTCAAGAAGCGGCTGAAACGGCTGGGGCGTTGGTTGCTTGATGCGGGAGGCGGCGAGATCAAGGTGTTTGTCGATACAGCACCGGTGATGGAAAAGCCGCTGGCGCAGGCGGCGGGATTGGGCTGGCAAGGCAAGCATACCAATATCCTCAGCCGCGATCTGGGTAGCTGGTTCTTTCTGGGGGCGATCTTCACCACGCTGGAGATGGAACCGGACCCGGCTGAGGTGTCGCATTGCGGGTCTTGCACGGCCTGTCTGGATGCCTGCCCGACGCAGGCCTTTCCGGCACCTTACCAGTTGGACGCGCGGCGCTGCATATCCTATCTGACGATTGAGCATGCGGGGCCTGTCGACCCTGAATTGCGGGCGCTGATGGGCAACCGCATCTATGGCTGCGACGATTGTCTGGCCGCCTGCCCGTGGAACAAATTTGCCGTGGCGGCGCGTGAGATCGGCTATCAGCCGCGGGTGGGCTTGCCAGAGCTGGCCGAATTGGCGGCACTGGATGACGCCGCCTTCCGGGCGCGGTTTTCCGGTAGCCCGGTCAAGCGGATGGGGCGGGGGCGGTTTGTCCGCAATGTGATGTATGCGGTGGGAAATTCAGGGCTGCCAGCGCTGATCCCGGTGGCCGAGGCACGGCTGGCGGATGAAGACCCGGTGGTGGCTGAGGCGGCGGTCTGGGCATTGGGGTGCCTGCACAACGCACGGGGTTTCCCCTAGCTATGATTTCTGTGCTAGGTTGAATGTAGCGCATCAACAGGAGGCCCCCATGTCCAAGCATTTGGCGGATCATCGCAAGGCCCCGACAGGGGCCAAGGTGCAACAATTCCTGAGGTTGTCGCGCGTAGTGCGCGAGACTTGGCATCGGCCTCATGCAGCGCCGGGATCATCGCGATTGGTGCAATTCATGCGAATCGCGCGCGGACGTTCTGTCTGAATGCGGCGAAAGGGTCCTGGCACCGGGGTCTGTGCAGTGAAAATGCCGTGCCGTGTCAGAGCGCCGTTTCGCGCCCTCTGCGGTCTGTCTGAGCCCTGCAGTTGGTGGGGTGATGATCAAATATGCACCGTGTGACGCTTTGTCCGGAACGCCGCCTGTTTGTTTTGCGGATGAGTGGGCGCATTACTGTCAGTGACGGGCGGCAGGCCTTTCTGGATCTGGTGGCGCATCCGGCATTTGATCCGGCAATCCCGTTTTTTGTGGATATTCGGGCGGTGACCGAGGTGGCGGCCGATTTCAAGGGCGTGTTCTCGGCGGTGCAGGCGGTGCGGGCGGAAATGGGCCGGTTCAATGCGGGCTCTCAGTTTGTGGTGGTGACCGGCGAGGGCACGTCGTTCGGCATGGTGCGGATGGTGCAGCAGGTGGTTGAGGTGGTGGCCCGACTGCGAATGCGGGTGGTGGCCAGCGTGGATGAGGCGGCTGTGCTGTTGGGGGTATCAGCAGCCGATCTGGATACATTGGGGCAGATCGTGGCAGAGCCTGTGTCGCCAGGTGTTGCGCCGGGCTAGGTGGTTTTGGCATCGGCCGGATGTGAAGAAATCCAGCCCGCTGAGGGGCGCAAAAGCATTTGGAAAAGCTGCCACAGTTTCGCCAGAAGGGTGTGAAATCTGGCGGGTATGCAGTTGTCAGATCTAATGTTTGCAGTGCTTGCGGCAGCCCTATGGACTGGGGCTTGCAGCATCGTGGCGTTTGAGATGTTTGCCCGCGACAAACGCCGCGCGCTTCTGGGCATGCGGCGGATTTCCGCAGCGAGTTGAACATGGCGGCGATGGGCCCGCTTTTGCTGTTCGGACTGGTGGCGGTTGTGATCTATTCGGGTGCGCTGACCCATGTCAGACTGCCGGACCTTTCCCGTGCCTTTACGGGGTCTTCCGGCGCGGCCGAGAGTAGAGCAGCGGCGAAGCCAACCATGCCCCGCCGCTTTGGTCCGGGCAGCTGATCGCCTAGGCGCGGACCAGCTGTTCGTAGTCGCTGGCGATGCGCTTGGTCAGATCGCCGACCTCAAAGTTATAGGTGCCGATCTGGCCCACCGGGGTGACCTCGGCCGCGGTGCCGGTCAGCCAGCATTGCTGAAAGCCTTCCAGCTCATCTGGCGTGATGTGACGCTCATGCACTGTGATGCCCATGTCTTTCAGCATGCCGATCACGGTTTGCCGGGTGATGCCGTTCAGGAAGGCGTCGGGTTTCGGGGTATGCACTTCGCCATCCTTGACGAAGAAGATGTTGGCGCCGGTGGCTTCGGCGACATAGCCGCGATAGTCGAACATCATGGCGTCAGAGCAGCCTTTGGCCTCGGCCGCGTGTTTCGACATGGTGCAGATCATGTAGAGACCGGCGGCCTTGGCGGCGTGGGGGATGGTTTCCGGGCTGGGGCGTTTCCACTTGGCGATATCCAGTTTCGCGCCCTTCATCTTGGCGTCGCCGTAGTAGTTGCCCCAGGTCCAGCAGGCGACGGCCAGATGGATCGGGTTGTTTTTCGACGCCACGCCCATATCGGGGCCAGCGCCACGCCAGGCGATGGCGCGGACGTAGGCGTCGGTCAGGTTGTTGGCTTTTAGCGTCGCCTCTTTGGCGGCGTTGATCTCTTCGACACTGAAGGGCAGCGGCATGTCCAGAAGATAGCCTGAATTGCGCAGGCGTTCAGAATGCTGGGTCGATTTGAAGATGCGGCCATTGTAGCACCGCTCTCCTTCAAACACGGATGACGCATAGTGCAGGGCGTGGGTCAGGATATGGACATTGGCCGAACGCCAATCCACCAGCTTGCCATCCATCCAGATGAACCCGTCACGATCGTCATAGCCTGTCATCGCAGCCTCCTGCCAGTTTTGCGAATGTTGCGTGGAATAGGTCCGTATCGGACATAATCTTGCGCCAAATCGGAGAATTGCTATGTCTTGTGACTTGGAATGTCAACAAGGCTGACGTAAATTCGGGGTGAAGATGGAGGGTGCCATGGTGGACCGTGCGGGGGGCGAGAGCCTGCTGTTTCTGACAGATGAGCAGTTGCGCAAGGGCATCGAAGCGATGTTCTTTGCCTATCGCGGGTTTACCGCCGACCCGGACCGGATCCTGCAGGGGCTGGACTATGGCCGGGCGCATCACCGGGCGATCCATTTCGTTCATCGTAGCCCCGGCACGACGGTGTCGAACCTGTTGGCGATTCTGGGGGTGACCAAGCAAAGCCTGAACCGAATCCTGCGCACCTTGATCGACGACGGGTTGGTGCGCAGCGAAAAGGGCCGCGTCGATGCGCGCGAGCGGCATCTGTATCTGACCGACACCGGGGCCGAGCTGGAGCGGTCTTTATCCGATGCGCAGCGGGCGCGGATGCGAGCGGCCTATCGTGCGGCCGGGCCAACGGCTGTTGCCGGGTTTCGACAGGTGCTGGAGGCGATGATGGACCCCGAGATGCGCAGCGCCTACAACCGTCTGAAAGAGGGCGGGGCATGACAGCACATGAGGCGCATCTGCTGGTGGTGGATGATGATGAACGGATCCGGGGGCTGTTGCAGAAGTTCTTGATCCGCAGCGGTTTTTTGGTATCTGTGGCGCGGGACGCGGCGCAGGCGCGCAAATTGCTGGCGGGCTTGGAGTTTGATCTGATCGTGTTGGATGTGATGATGCCGGGGGAAGATGGCATCAGTCTGACGCGGTATCTGCGGCCGCGTATGCTGACTCCGATCCTGCTGTTGACCGCCAAGGGCGAGACGGCAAACCGGATTGAGGGGTTTGAGGCCGGGGCGGATGATTATCTGGTCAAGCCGTTTGAGCCCAAGGAATTGCTGCTGCGGATCAACGCGATCCTGCGCCGGGCCCCGGTGGTCAAGCCGGCAGATCCGGTGCGGCAGGTGCTGCATCTGGGTGCGGTGCGCTATGACATGGACCGGGGTGAGATGTGGCGCGGCGAGGCCTTGGTGCGGCTGACGGCAACCGAGGCCGCCTTGATGCGGTTGTTCGCGCAAGTGCCGGGCGTGCCGGTCAGCCGCGAACGGTTGGTGGGCGATCTGGGCCGCGAGGATGTGGCGCAAGAGCGCGCGGTGGATGTGCAGATCACCCGGTTGCGGCGCAAGATCGAGGAAGACCCGAAGAGCCCACGCTATCTGCAGACGGTGCGGGGCGAAGGTTATATGCTGGCGCCGGATTGAGGTTTGCCAACCGCCGGGGGCGCCGCCCCCGGAC
>JBATPI010000118.1:0-2649 GCA_049291415.1 Paracoccaceae bacterium
GGTATGCCGTGCGGCAGGTGAGCTGCACGGCATACCTCGCGTGGTTCTTACCAGCGGTAGTGCGCGAAGGCGCGGTTGGACTCGGCCATCTTGTGGGTGTCCTCGCGACGCTTGACCGCGGCGCCGAGGCCGTTGGAAGCGTCGAGCAGTTCGTTCATGAGGCGCTCGGTCATCGTCTTCTCGCGACGCTGGCGCGAGTAGCCGACTAGCCAGCGCAGCGCCAGGGTCGTCGAGCGGCCCGGCTTGACCTCGATCGGCACCTGGTAGGTGGCGCCACCGACGCGGCGGGACTTGACCTCGACAGCGGGCTTGATGTTGTCCAGGGCGCGCTTGAGGGTGACGACCGGGTCGGTGCCCGTCTTGGCGCGGCAGCCTTCCAAGGCGCCATAGACGATCGTCTCGGCGATGGACTTCTTGCCATCCAGGAGGATCTTGTTGACCAGCTGGGTCACCAGAGGGCTGCCGTAGACCGGGTCGACGACGAGCGGACGCTTAGGCGCGGGACCTTTACGAGGCATTACTTCACCTTCTTCGCGCCGTAGCGAGAGCGAGCCTGCTTGCGGTTCTTGACGCCCTGGGTGTCCAGGGTGCCGCGGATGATCTTGTAGCGCACACCCGGGAGGTCCTTCACGCGGCCACCGCGCACGAGCACGATGGAGTGCTCCTGCAGGTTGTGGCCGACGCCCGGGATGTAGGCCGTGACCTCGATCTGCGAGGTGAGCTTGACACGCGCCACCTTGCGCAGCGCCGAGTTCGGCTTCTTAGGGGTGGTCGTGTAGACGCGGGTGCACACGCCGCGGCGCTGGGGCGAACCCTTGAGCGCGGGCGTCTTGGTCTTACCGACCTTGTCCTGGCGGCCCTTGCGCACCAGTTGGTTGATCGTTGGCAACCTTCACTCCGAACGGTGTCGATGTCGTCAGTCCGCCGGTGGGCGAACTCCTTGGTTGTTTCCCCACCGGTCCCTGATGACGTGACGGCCCGCGAGTCACCCCGTGAGCCGATCGCGTCGAGCCCGATCGGGGTGCCCTCCCCTGCACTTTCCGAGCACGACCCACCTTCGCTGAACGAGGTGGTGAGTCGCGCCGGACTGCCCGGCGAGAGCGGTTGAGGAGGGTATGCCGTGCGGTCGCGTTCCGTCTCCGGTCGCCACCTGCTGGGCCTGCCCACACTCATATGTCCGGGCCAGCCCAGACACAGCGCTCAAATCTACCGCCCCTGGGTGACCCGGCCAAATCGGCGCGTTGACTCATCAAAGATGCCCGCGTAACCGGAGTCGTTGACTCATCCGAAGATGCCCGCGTGGGCCCAGCATCGAGGATGGAGCTGACGATGGCGGCGCGCAAGGCGATCACGAGGGCCCAGCTGGGGCGGTGGATGAAGGCGACACGGGCGGAGAAGTCAGCGATTCTGGACACGGTGTGCCAGGTCACTGGATGGCATCGCGATCATGCCCGCAAGGCGATCCGCCAGGCACTGGCCGATCAAGCCCGCGGCGGCCCGCCGCCGCGTCGACAGCGGGACCCGGTGTGCGTGTACGGCCCTGAGGTAGTCACGTTGCTGGCCCAGTGTTGGGCGGCGCTGGATGGTCCCGCGGGAAAGCGGCTGGCTGCTGGACTGCCGCTGCTCCTGGCCAACATGGCCCGTCACGGCCACCTGGACGCGTTCCCCGAGTCCGTGATCGAGCAGGTCAAGAGCATGTCACCAGCCACGATCGACCGCCGCCTGGCACCGGCCCGTACCGGGCTGGTCGCCCGCGGGATCAGCCACACCCGTCCCGGGTCGATGCTCAAGTCCTCCATCCCGATGAAGACCTGGCACGAATGGAACGACACCCAGCCCGGGTTCCTGCAAATCGACCTGGTCGGCCACGAAGGCGGAGACAACAACGGTCGTTCCTCTACTCCCTGGACGCCACCGACATCGCCACCGGCTGGACCGAGACCATCACCGTGCGGTCCAAAGGCGAACGGATCGTGGCCGCCGGCCTGAGCGAACTACACCTGAGGTTCCCGTTCCACATCGCCGGGATTCACTTCGACAACGGCGGCGAGTTCATCAATCACCACTTCGCCCGCTGGTGCCAGGCCCGGCACATCACCTTCACTCGCGGCCGCTCCAGCCACAAGAACGACCAAGCCCACATCGAACAGAAGAACTGGAGCGTGGTCCGCCGCAGCGTCGGCTACTTCCGCTACGACACCCCCCGCGAACTAGACCTGCTCAACCAGCTCTGGGAGCTGACCTCACTCCAGGTCAACCTCTTTCTGCCCCAACAGAAACTGATCTCCAAGACCCGCACCGGCGCCACCGTCCGCAAGAAGCACGACCACCCCACCACTCCCCTGCACCGCCTTCTGACCCACCACGCCGACCTACTCGACCCCCACGACACACGACGACTCACCGCCCTGCTCCACGACACCGACATCCTGGCCGTGCGCCACCACATCATTGACATCCAAGCCAACCTGATCGAACTAGCCCGACGACGCGGCACCGTCCAACCCCGAGCGAGAACGACCGCCACCTACCTCAGCCGCCGCAAAATCCACCCACCCACCACCCGGGCAAAATCAGATGAGTCAACGACACCACCTACGCGGGCAACTTGACATGAGTCAACGGGATCGGCGCGTTGACTCATCAAAG
>JBATPI010000119.1:0-5629 GCA_049291415.1 Paracoccaceae bacterium
GCGGATATCGCAAGAGCCTTGGGTGAACGCAGGCGCCCCCGATCCCGACGCAACCGCGCTGGCTGCCGGACTGGCCCTGTATCGCCGCACCATGCAGGCATGCGCCGTGCTGTTGTTCGGTCTTGCGCTGTTCCCGGGTTTTTTGAATGCTCTGCGCTGATTTGAATGGTTGCGCAGACTTTCTGGTTGGGCTCACGGTTGTGGAAGTGAACTGCGACAGGTTCAGTCAGCGCCAGGCCTAATGCCGCCTTCGCCGGGCTACCCGAGGTCTGCTGGGTCATGCAAGGCGCCAAAAGGTGGTGGGGCGCAATCTCTCAGTGAAGGAGCAAGATGGCTGATCGGCTTGGTTCGGGCCGAGGTCGATCACCCTTTCCGCATCGTTGAGAACCGGGTCGATCACTTGGCCTGCAATACGTGATCAGGGCGTCGGGTCGTCATTGAGAAGCGCCGCTGCTCGACTGTAGATATTGGTCACGCTCGCCGTCCTTGCACGCTTATACTCAAGCTCAACACGAAGGAAGATAGGTTCGAAAGCCGGGTTTTCAAAGATCAATGCCGCAACCTTCTTGAGCGCGCCCTTCCTGCTTGCAGACCTACCAACCCCACGCATCTACTCACCTTTCCACTCGCCAGCTGGCAACCTTGACGGCTCTAGCTGTCAAGTGCAGCAAGGGAAAGCTGATCGGCCTGGACTGCGGAAAACCCACATCGAAAGGCTGGAACCTGTGGAAAACCTCTCTTATCTGGATGGCATTTCCACGTTCTAAAGCTTCAGTCGGATCATCTGACCGGTTCGACCGCCGTCCGGTCATCTCAGAGGACCAAAAAATCCGGATTTTATGATCGCCGTTCGTGAACTGTTTGGCCCCGCCAGGCTGTGAGTCAATGGAGCCTCTTTGGGGGTATGCTCCTGATCGGGCGACGCGGCATAAGCTGCTGGCTTTGCGAGGTGCTGGAGGTGTCGCGTTCGGGCTTTATGCCGGGCTCAATCGCCCCACCGGCGCCCGCGAGATCCATGACGTGAAGCTCGTCACCGCGATCGACACGCGCTTCACGGCCAGCGACAGGACCTATGGCGCGCGCCGCGTGTGGCGGGATGTTCTTGAGGAAGGGCTTACCTGAGAGCTTCACCGGATCGAACGCCTCATGCGGCTGAATGTATTGCAAGTGCGGCGCAAACGCCTGCCGGGCAATGGATGGAGAGCGTCTTCTTGTCGCTGAAAACCGAACGGGCCGCCCGAAAGGTCTACCGCACCCGCGACGAAGCCCGTGCCGATGCCTTCGATTACATCGAGCGCTTCTACAACCCGCCGCTCCGGCATTCGTAACTGGGCCACCTCAGCCCCATGGAACTCGAGGCCCGCCCTATGCGAGCTTAACCCGCTGTCCACGAAACCGGCAGCAGCGCAGAAAGCGGTCATTCGCTGCCGATTCTCTTACCTCAAACTGACCCGGCGGAACTAGACACAAACCTTCCGATCTCTGCCACCCTCGCAGGGTTCTGGAACGGGTCGGAGGTCAGGAAGGCACCATTGTTGCTCTGGCGCGAAAGAGGCTAGATGATACGAAGCGCAGGCAATCTTGGTAAACCATCATGACGAAAGATACCGATGCCGGGATCCCGACGGTCCAGACCATGATTGCAGCATTTCCACTTCCATCGCTGGTTATAGGGCGGTGTGAGCAAATTGTATCTGCGAATGAAAAGGCTGAAACGCTGCTTGGGAAGTCCGGTGTTGACCGTCATTTTACGACCACCCTGCGCCATCCTTTACTGGTAGAGGCGGTGGAGCGCAGCCTGCTGGATAACGTTTCGCGCAGCGTATCCTATCAGGTTATCGAATTCGGCAGTGATGTGTCCTATGATGTTCACCTGCGGCCTATTGCGGGCACCGGTCTGTTATTGCTGTGCTTTCAGAACGCAACAGATGTAGAACGCGCCGAACAGATGCGGCGCGATTTCGTCTCCAATGTCAGCCATGAGTTGCGCACTCCGCTGACAGCAATGATGGGGTTTATCGAAACCCTGCGCGGGCCTGCACGCGATGATACCGAAGCGCGGGACCGCTTTCTGGGCATCATGGCGGGCGAGGCTGAACGGATGAACCGGCTTGTGGGCGGTTTACTGTCGTTGAGCCAGGTAGAGACTGGCGAACGCCTGCGCCCCACCACACGCATCGACCTGCGCGATGTGCTGGTGAGCATGACCGGCACTCTGACCCCGCTGGCGCTGCAAAGGAATGTGGCCCTTCATGCCGACGTCGGACAAGAGCCGCTGTCTGTCATGGGCGATGCCGATCAACTGTTGCAGGTGTTCACCAATCTGGTCGAGAACGCGATCAAATATGGTGATCCGGAACAGACTGTTGCCATCACACCCGCCCGGATCGCGCATGATCCGGTGCTGCGTGGGCCAGCAATTGCCATCGAGGTTGCTGATCATGGGCCCGGCATAGACCCCATTCATCTGCCGCGTCTGACTGAACGTTTTTACCGTGTCGACACGCACCGAAACCGTGCGTTGGGTGGCACCGGGTTGGGTCTGGCGATTGTGAAGCACATTCTGAACCGGCACCGGGGGCGGTTGAAAATCACCAGTCAGCCCGGGCAGGGATCGCAATTCACCGTCATTCTGCCCTGCATTGACGGTGGCGGCTGACGGCCTTCGTCTTGGGTGTCATGAAACTGTAACAGAACTGTTGCGAAACCGCAGCAGGCGGCGTCGATAAGCGGGTCAGGATCGCAAAGGTCGCGGTCTTGAAACCGGAATCGACAGGAGCCTTCATGTCACTTTCAACGCTGACGATCTTTACACTGGCCATTGCGACGCTCTCGGCCACCGGCGCGGCTGCGCGCGACAATGTGCAGATCGCCGGATCATCCACCGTGCTGCCCTATGCGGCCATCGTTGCCGAAGCCTTTGGCGAGAATTCCGACTTTCCGACGCCGGTGGTTGAATCGGGTGGCTCGTCCGCCGGGCTGAAGCGGTTTTGCGAAGGGGTTGGCGCGAACACGATCGACATCGCGAATTCCAGCCGCGCCATCAAACCGGCCGAGATTGCAGCCTGCACCGCCAACGGTGTGACCGAGATCATCGAAGTGCGCATCGGGTATGACGGGATCGTCTTTGCCAGCGATATCAAGGGCAAGACATTCGCCTTCACGCCCAGCGATTGGTATCTGGCACTGGCGGCAGACCTGCCCAAGGATGGCGCGATGGTCGCCAATTCCAACGCCACTTGGGCGACAGTGAGCGCTGCGCTGCCTGATCAGCCGATCCAAGCCTTCATCCCCGGCACCAAGCACGGCACCCGTGAGGTGTTCGAGGAAAAGGTGTTGTTGCAGGGCTGCAAGGACAGTGGCGCGCTGGAGGCAATCGCGCAGATCAACGGCGGCGACGAAGATGCTGCCAAAGCGGCCTGCATGGCGGTGCGCAGCGATGGCCGGTCGGTCGATGTGGATGGCGATTACACCGAAACGCTGGCCCGGATTGCGGCCGATACCAACGGCATCGGCGTGTTCGGCCTGTCGTTCTATGAGAACAACACCGACAAGTTGCAGGTGGCCACCATGTCCGGCGTTGTGCCCACGACCGAAAGCATTGCCGCCGGCGATTATCCGGTGTCGCGCCCGCTTTATTTCTACGTCAAGGCCGCGCATCTGGACGTGATTCCGGGCCTGCCGGACTATGTCGCCTTTTTCGTCAGCGACGAGATCGCCGGCCCCGATGGGCCTTTGGCCGCCTATGGGCTGGTCTCTGACCCAGAGCTGGCGGCGACCCAGGCGGCGGTGCAGGCGCGCGCGCTGATCGGCGGCATGTAAACCAACAGGCGGGACGCGGCGCAGGGCTGCGTCCCGCCTCCATTTCTTGGAAAGCTGACTGGATGTGGATTTTGAATATCCTTTCTTCATTGCCGGTGCTGGTGATCGGCCTGTCTGTGTTGGGGTTGATTGGGGCTTGGGCACGGGCCACCCTTGCGTCGGGCGGCGATGTCCGCACGCTGGCGGCCCTGCCGCAAGCGCATGGGTTGAATGCTTTTTTCAGCGTTCTGGTCCCGGCGGGCGCCTGCTTTCTGGGGCTGTCGCTGATCCGGCTGATCGGACATCAACCGGGCAATGAAACCCTGCCCGTCGCAGTGGTGTTCTGGGCGGTTCTGATCGTTGCCGGGATCGGCTGCATCGGCGCAATCCTGCGATCTTCGGCAAAGTTCCGCGCCCGCGTCGCGGCCGAAGCCTGGATCAAATCGCTGCTCGCGGCGGCGTCCACCGTTGCCATCCTGACCACGGCCGGCATCGTCTTGTCGATGCTGTTCGAGGCGGCGCAGTTCTTTCACCAATATGGCTGGCGGGATTTTTTCCTGTCTGCCGAATGGTCGCCGAACTTTCGCGGCAATTCTGCGCTAGGGATCCTGCCGCTGTTGTGGGGCACCTTGTATGTCAGTGCCATCGCCCTGGCCTTTGCGGTGCCGGTGGGCCTGTTTGCTGCGATCTATCTGTCGGAATATGCCGGGGCACGCATGCGTGGCATTGCCAAACCGATGATCGAGGTGCTGGCCGGAATCCCGACCATCGTTTACGGGCTGTTCGCGCTGACGACTGTCGGCCCGATGCTGCGGGATTACTTTGCCCAGCCGCTTGGCCTTGGCGACAGCGCATCTTCGGTCATGACGGCGGGGCTGGTGATGGGCATTATGCTGATCCCCTTTGTTTCGTCCCTGTCGGATGACACGATCAACGCGGTGCCGCAGACGATGCGCGACGGGTCTTATGCCTTGGGGGCCACGCGGTCCGAAACGATCCGTCAGGTCGTCATCCCCGCCGCTTTGCCCGGCATCGTGGGCGCGGTTCTGCTGGCCGCCAGTCGTGCCATTGGCGAGACGATGATCGTCGTCCTTGGCGCTGGGGCTGCCGCCCGCCTGTCGCTGAACCCGTTCGAGGCGATGACCACAATCACCGTCAAGATTGTCAGCCAGCTGACCGGCGACACCGACTTTGCCAGCCCAGAGACGCTGGTGGCTTTTGCCCTTGGGCTGACGCTGTTCACCTTTACGCTGGGGCTGAACGTGCTGGCCCTGATGATCGTGCGGAAATATCGGGAGCAGTACGAATGACCTTGTCCCTGTTGCAAAGCGATAAACGCACCAGACGGCGTAACGCCGCCGAAGCCCGATTTCGCGCCTATGGCCTTGGGGCCATTGGCGTTGCCGCGCTGGCCATCGTGATCCTGATGGCATCGGTTCTGTCAAGCGGACTTAGCGGGTTTCGCCAGACTTACATTACGCTAGACATCGCCTTGCCCGAAGCCACGCTGGACAAATCCGGCCAGCGTGACCCGGCCCAGATGTCAAAGGTCACGACGTTTGGCTATGCGCCGCTGCTGCGGGATGCACTTTTGGCGCGAATGGCTCAGTTGCAGATCGCCACCGATCTGCCCGCAAAAGACATCGGCGGGATGATCAGCAAAGAGGCTGCTGCGACCTTGCGGGCCCATGTGCTGGCCAACCCCGATCTGGTGGGCGGCAGTGTGACATTGCAGGTTCTGGCCGAGGGCCGGATAGACGGCTATTTCAAAGGCCGGGTGACGATGGAAAGTGCCGCCCTTGATGCCAACACCTCGCCCGAGGCGTTG
>JBATPI010000120.1:0-13332 GCA_049291415.1 Paracoccaceae bacterium
GGATCACCGGCTGCAAGGCCGGCGTTGCGGCCAGGTCCACCGCACCGATCTGCCGGCCACCGGCCCAGATCACCGGCTGCGGCCCGCGCTCGGTCAGCACCAGATCACCTACCCGCAGATCCTGCACCGCCCGACGCCCCCTCGGAGTGTCAATCAGCGTTCCGGCAGCAAAGCACGGAATTCCCATCTGATGCGCCATCTGCTTGGTGATCAGATCTGCATCCACGCCTTCCAGAACGACGGCCTCACCTTCGGGAAAGGTCAGGATCGCAGAGCCGTTGCCGTCGTCCCTTATACTGACATCGCGCCAGGTGATCGGGCCGCCCGTGCCATTTTGCAGGTCGCTGACATCCAGCTGGTCAATCGTTTGGCCATTCTCAACCTGCATGTCAAAATCATGCACGGTGTCGGTGCCGCCGCCGACCTCCAGCACCACCAGATCATGACCAAGCCCGGTGTCGATCGCATCATTCCCCGAGCCTCCGTGAAATACGTCGTCGCCCTCACCACCATACAGGCCGTCATCCCCGGTGCCGCCAACCAGCCGGTCCCCGCCTGCCCCGCCTTGCAAGGTGTCATTGCCCGCACCGCCAAAGAGATCGTCCGCTCCCTCGTCGCCGCGCAGAAAGTCATCGCCATCATTGCCCTCGATCCAATCATTGCCGGCTCCGCCATCCAGCTGGTCGCCGCCCGCGCCGCCCAGCATGATGTCAGATCCATCGCCCGCGTTGACAGTGACACCGTCGATCACACCGGAGGCATCAAAGGTGTCGTCCCCGGCGGTTCCATTGACCTCTTCTATTTCGGAAAACGTGCCCGACCCACCGGATAGAAAACCATAGCTTCCGCTTTCGGCAGTGGTAAAATGAACCGTTACCCCCGCCCCGGAAAAATCGATGCGGTCAGAATCGGCATCGCTTTCACCGCCCAGGACGGTATCGTTACCCTGAGACTGACCAACCGCGAACACATCAGAGTCAGCGCCGCCGTCCAGATAATCGTCGCCCTGACCACCCTCCATCGTGTCGCTGCCGGCTTCTCCGCGCAGCGTATCATTGCCAGCACCGCCAAAGAGCATGTCCGCGCCCGCGCCGCCCATAAGGGTATCCGCACCGTCGCCACCTTCCAGCCGGTCATCGCCGGTGCCGCCATAGAGAGTGTCATTGCCCGATCCGCCGAACAGGGTGTCATGTCCCGCCCCGCCAGAAAGGGTGTCGCTGCCCGATCCGCCGTCAAGTTGGTCACCTCCGGTGCCCCCCAACACCAGATCATTGCCGTCGTGGCCGTAGACGGTCACTCCATCGGTATCGGCACTGGCGTCTACCGTGTCGTTATTATTGGTACCGAGAACGCCTTCGACCCCCAGAAATTGGCCTGTGGCCTGACCACCTTGATAGACATAGCTGCCCTGATCCGACCCGGAAAAGGTGACCGACACGCCCGAAACGTCCAGGTAATTGCCAAAGTCCAACAGGTCAAAGTCGCCCGCCGTCTCGCCCATGTCATAGAAATCACTGCCATGATCATTGCTGATGATAGCGACGTCATTGCCTGCGCCGCCATAGATGCTGTCGATCCCTGCCGCACCCGACAGCGTGTCATTGCCATCGCCGCCATAGATCAGGTCATTCTCACCGCCGCCATAGATCAGGTCATTTCCGGCCCCGCCATAAACGGTGTCGTTGCCGCCATTGTTGGACCAATCGTCCATGACGTCATCGCCGTCGCCCAGCGTGATGGAATCATCGCCGATGCCGCCCGCGACGGTGTCATTACCTTCGCCGCCAAAGATCGTGTCGTTGCCGCCGTCCCCAAACAGGCGGTCATTGCCGAAATTTCCGCTGATCTGGTCAGACCCGTCTCCGCCATAGATCGTGTCATCAAAGTTCGGACCATAACTGTAGGTGGCGTTGCCGGCCGACCCTTCGATGTGATCCAGCGTGGCGCCGGATGAGGTTTCCGTCAGCATCCAGTTGTAACCGGCGCCGCCCGCCTGAGAGATGGATGCGCCGGGGGCAAGAGTGGCCACGAAGACCGCGTTGCCATTGGTGTTGATCCAGTAAAGGTTGGCCGAGACGGGGGCAGAGTTGACAAAGGTCTGGGTGCCGGTGGCGCTGCCGGTCGAGTAGCAATCGGAAACCGACATCGTGTGGGTGTCGCCCGCCAGGATGTCGTTGCCAGCCCCGCCATAAATCAGATCATTGCCCGATCCGCCGTGAATCCCATCGGCATCGGCCCCGCCATCCAGCGTGTCATTGCCCGACCCGCCGGTCACCGTATCACTGCCGGTCCCCCCGATGACCGAATCGTTGTCAGCGCCGCCATGCAAGGTGTCATTGCCAGAGCCGCCAAAAAGACTGTCGTTCCCGGCACCGCCATAGGCCAGATCCCAGCCCGTGCCCATGGTGATGCTGTCATCCCCGGTGCCGCCATAGGCCCAGTTGTCATTGGCATTGCCGGAAATGATCGTGTCATTGCCGTCGCCGCCGTAAAGCTCGTCCCAGGCGTCATTGCCGCCGGTCAGCAGGTCATTGCCAGCATCGCCGAAAAGGAAATCGCTGCCTTCACCACCGGCAAGCGTGTCATCGCCAGTGCCGCCGTAGATCCTGTCTGACCCCTTGCCGCCCAGCACGGAATCGTTGCCAGCATCGCCATAAAGCGAGTCGTCTCCATCGCTGCCATCAATGGTGTCACGCCCATCGCCGCCATAGGCGGTGTCATCGCCATTGCCGGCAAGGATCGAGTCGTCGCCCGCACCGGCATAGTCAAGGTCATTCCCGTCGCTGCTATTGATCGTGTCGTTACCGTCACCGGCATAGATGGTGTCGTTCGACCTGTCGGTCGTTATGGAATCGTTGCCACCATAGGCCTCGACATAGGCGGCGTTCTTGTCGCTGCTGATCGTATCGTTGCCGCTGCCGCCGTAATATTTGGTCATCCGTCCCCTCGCCCCATGCCGTGCCGCGGGCCGGGAACGGCTAACCAGTGCGGACCGACCGGACACAAACGCGCGCTACGGCGGGGCCGGAACCGGCAGGCGTAGCGCCCGGCGAAACCGTTGCAGCGCGCCCACAAAGGGGCACGCCATGGCACAGGCTTAGGGGCTGCGCGCTAAATCCCGGTTAAAGCGGGCATTTGCACAAAATTATCGGAGTTTTCGAAGCTGCGGGCGCAGTGTGCGATCCAAATGATGGGCCAAAGAAAAGGCCCGGTGCCTGCGAAGGCCCGGGCCGGTGGTGCGGATGAAAAGACTCGAACTTTCACTCCGATTAAAGAACAGCGACCTCAACGCTGCGCGTCTACCAATTCCGCCACATCCGCATTTACCGGCACCAGGGTGCGCGGGTTTTAGCGGCACTTGGCACGGAATAAAAGGGAATTTTTTGCAGCCAGCCGGGAATTGCAAAGGCTGTTCCGCCACCGCGCGCCACACCGCCGGGAGCGTGCATTTTTCTCCTGTCCGCAGCATCGGTCCCGCGCCAGACTGCGAACAGCACTGGACATTGCGGGCAGGAATGCCACATCCGAACGGCAACCCCGCGGTACGGACCACAAAGGACGCTGGCAATGGTGGAATGGACGCTGATCCCGGGGCTGGCCCCCTATCAAGAGACCTTGGCCGCAATGGAGGCCCGGGCAGAGGCCATCGCCGCGGGCACGGCCGATGAGGCGATCTGGCTGTTGGAGCATCCGCCCTTATACACCGCAGGCACCTCGGCCCGGATCCAGGATCTGACCCAGCCCGACCGATTTCCGGTCCATCAGACCCGTCGCGGCGGCCAATACACCTATCACGGGCCGGGCCAGCGGGTGGTCTATTGCATGCTGGATGTCGCAAAACGCGGCGGCCCGAAGGGTGGCGATGTGCGCTGCTTTGTCCGCGCGCTGGAGGCCTGGGTGATCGCCGCTTTGGCCGAATTCAACGTGAAGGGCGAGATCCGTCCCGGCCGCGTCGGCGTCTGGGTGGTGCGCCCTGACAAGCCCCCCGCCCCCGACGGCACCCCTGCTGAGGCCAAGATCGCCGCCATCGGCATCAAGATCCGCCGCTGGGTCAGCTTTCACGGCATCTCGATCAACGTGGACCCCGATCTGTCGCATTTCGACGGGATCGTGCCCTGCGGGATCAGCGATCATGGCGTGACCAGTCTGGTCGATCTGGGCCTGCCGGTCAGCATGGCCGATCTGGATGCAGCCCTGATGCGCAGCTTTGATACGGCCTTTGCCACAGGCCCGCACTGCGCCTGACCGTGGTCAAAAAGTAGCACATAGCAGCGGTCTGCTATTGCATAACAACGCCATCGGCGCACATCTACAGGGCAAGGCGCGACTCGCGTCGGACACCGAAGAGGACATCATGACCAAGACCTTCCTGCTGGCTGCACTATCCGCTCTGGCCCTTGCGGCCCCGGCCCATGCCGATGGCGACGCCGCCAAAGGCGAGTCCAATTTCAAAAAGTGCAAGGCTTGCCATTCGATCACCGCCACCGACGGAACCGAGATCCAGAAGGGCGGCAAGACCGGCCCGAACCTGTATGGCGTGATCGGCCGTGCCGTCGCCTCTGATCCCGACTTCAAGTATGGCGAAGGTATCCTGGCCGTCGGTGCCAAGGGCGAAATCTGGGACGAAGAGAAACTTGCGGAATATGTCGTCGATCCCACCAAGTGGATTGACGAAGAGACCGGAGACACCTCGCTGAAGTCGAAGATGACCTTCAAGCTGGCCAAGGGGGGCGATGACATCGCCGCCTACCTGGCCTCCGTCGCGCAATAAGCCGCGACACCGCTGACATCGCAATGCGGCGCCGGATCACTCCGGCGCCGTTTCCTTTTGCGGCCCGCGGCTCTCATCCGGCATCTGGCCTTTGACGCCCGCCAGATCGCCCCGTCCGTGCGACAATTTGCGTAAGCGGTCTCATCATTTCTTGATCTGGATCAAAGTCAGACGTTGCGAAGGCCCGTTGGCGCGGCTAAACCTTCAGGCAGAATAAGAGCTGCCCGAAGGCCCATTGCCCGGACAGAGTACTGAATACATAGCGGGAGAAGCCAATGGCGGACGCAGCCATCCACGGCCATGACCACAAGAAACCCGGGTTCTTCGCCCGCTGGTTCATGTCCACCAATCACAAAGACATCGGTATCCTGTACCTGTTCACCGGCGGCTTTGTCGGCCTGATCTCGGTCATTTTCACCGTCTACATGCGGATGGAACTGATGCACCCCGGGGTGCAGTACATGTGCGAAGAGGGCATGCGCCTGACCGCAGCCGCGGCAGGTGACGTCTGCACGCCGAACGGGCATCTGTGGAACGTGACGATCACTGCGCACGGCATCCTGATGATGTTCTTCGTAGTGATTCCGGCGCTGTTCGGCGGTTTTGGAAACTATTTCATGCCGCTGCAGATCGGCGCGCCGGACATGGCGTTCCCGCGGATGAACAATCTGTCGTATTGGCTGTATGTCGCGGGCACCTCGCTGGCGATTGCATCGCTGTTCACGCCGGGTGGCGACGGGCATCTGGGGTCTGGCGTGGGCTGGGTTCTTTACCCGCCCCTGTCGATTAACGAAAGCGGCTTTTCGATGGACCTGGCGCTGTTCGCCGTCCACCTGTCAGGCGCCTCGTCGATCCTGGGCGCGATCAACATGATCACCACCTTCCTGAACATGCGCACCCCCGGCATGACGATGCACAAGGTGCCGTTGTTCGCCTGGTCGATCTTCGTCACCGCCTGGATGATCCTGCTGGCGCTGCCGGTGCTGGCTGGCGCCATCACCATGCTGATCACCGACCGCAACTTTGGCACTACCTTCTTCCGGCCCGAAGGTGGCGGCGACCCGATCCTGTATCAGCACATCCTGTGGTTCTTTGGCCACCCAGAGGTCTATATCATCGTGCTGCCGGCCTTTGGCATCATCAGCCAGGTGATCGCGACCTTCTCGAAAAAACCGATCTTCGGCTATCTGCCGATGGTCTATGCCATGGTGGGCATCGGGGTCTTGGGCTTTATCGTCTGGGCCCACCACATGTACACCGTCGGCATGTCACTGAACCAGCAAAGCTACTTCATGCTGGCCACCATGGTCATCGCGGTGCCCACCGGCATCAAGGTGTTCTCCTGGATTGCCACGATGTGGGGCGGCTCGATCGAGTTCAAGACGCCGATGCTCTGGGCGTTCGGCTTTCTGTTCCTGTTCACGGTCGGCGGCGTGACCGGCGTGGTTGTGGCGCAGGCACCGTTGGACCGGGTTTATCATGACGGCTATTATGTCGTGGCCCACTTTCACTATGTGATGAGTCTGGGCGCCCTGTTCGGCATCTTCGCGGGCATCTACTTCTGGATCGGCAAGATGTCGGGCCGGCAGTATCCGGAATGGGCGGGCAAACTGCACTTCTGGACCATGTTCATCGGCACCAACCTGACCTTCTTCCCCCAGCACTTCCTGGGCCGTGAAGGCATGCCGCGCCGCTACATCGACTATAATGAGGCCTTTGCCTACTGGAACTGGTGGTCATCGTTGGGGGCGTTCATCTCCTTCGGCTCGTTCCTGTTCTTCATTGGTATCGTGTTCTACACCCTGTTCTTTGGCCGCAAGGTCACTCAGAACAACTACTGGAACGAATACGCCGACACCCTGGAATGGACCCTGCCCTGCCCGCCGCCCGAACATACGTTCGAGCAGCTGCCCAAGCAGTCCGACTGGGACAAAGGCCACGCCCACTGAAATCGGGCCGAACGATCAAAGGCCCCGGAGCGATCCGGGGCCTTTTTTCTATTGGTAGGATGGGCAATATTGCCTATCCTACGGAGACCACGATGCCCTATGAATGGCTTCCCCGCACCGGCGACACCCAGCGGCTGCACCTCTGGCCGCACCGCTCGCTGAACCAGACCGGCTTTGTCTGGTTTGTCGGCGGCACCGCGCTGTTGATCGCCGTGCCGCTGCTGACCCTGCTGGGAGAGCCGGTTCTCTGGGGTCTCTTGCCATTCCTTTTGGGCACCATCTGGGCAATCTGGTTCGCGCTGCGCAAGAATGGCCGCGACCGAGACATCGTCGAGGATCTGACCCTGACGCCCACACTTATCACCCTGACCCGCCATGCGCCAAGGCGGCCGCGCCAGGACTGGCAGGCCAACCCGCATTGGGTCCGGGTGGACTGCCATGCCACGGGCGGCCCCGTTCCGCAGTATCTGACGTTGACAGGGGGGGGGCGTCAGGTGGAAATCGGCGCTTTTCTGTCCGAAGATGAACGCGTGACCCTGCAGCGAGAGTTGGCAACGCGGCTGGCGTCACTATCGTAGCGATTTCAAGTAATTGTAACGCGCCGAACCTGGCACGACCATCCGATGAGAAGGCTTTCCCGATGTCGATCCGAACCTACCTGCGGCCTGTTGCGGCCTGTGCGACCGTCCTGGCCACCGCGGCCCTGCTGGCTGGTCCTGCCTTGGCTTTCGACATCGGCTTTGACTGGGCAGGTCTGAAATCCTGCGCCACCGGCAAAGCCCCCACCGTCGCAAGCCCGGCATTCGACCTGAAGGATGTGCCCAAGGGCACCCAGTACATCCGTTTCAAAATGGTGGATCGCGATGTTCCCGATTACAACCATGGCGGCGGCGTTGTGAAATGGGCGGGCGAGGCCAAGATTCCGGCGGGCGCATTCAAATACAAAGCGCCCTGCCCGCCGAATGGCGTTCATACCTATGAATGGACTGCCAGCGCCCAGTCCAAAAAGAACGGTGGCCTGCTGGGACAGGCCAGTGCAAAGCGGAAATATCCCGAATAGTGGCCCGGCGACCGGCTGCTTAGCCGAACCGCGCCTTGACCAGCGCGCCGACCGCGCCAAAATCCATCTGGCCGGCGTATTTCGCCTTCAGAACACCCATCACCTTGCCGACATCGCGGATCGACGCGGCCTCGGTTGCAGCCACCGCCGCCTCAACCGCGGCCGACACTTCATCGGCCGTCATCTGGCGTGGCAGGTATTCCTGGATCACGACGATTTCGGCCAGTTCCTTTTCGGCCAGCTCCAGCCGCCCGCCCTCTTCATAGGCGCGCGCCGATTCCTGGCGCTGCTTGACCATTTTACCCATGATGGCGGTGATCTCGGCGTCTGACACCATCTCGGCCCCGCCATCGCCCCGGCTGGCGATATCGCGGTCCTTTATTGCAGCATTGATCAGGCGCAGCGTCGACAGGCGCGCGGCCTCCCGGGCTTTCATCGCCTCTTTCAAGGCCGTCTGCAGACGATCGCGCAGTAACATCGGTGGCCATCCCCCTCGGTTTGCAAGCGCGCACCATAACCGAACGGGCCGGAGGGTGCAACCGGGCACAATTATGCCAACCTGCTGTTTTAATTACAAAATCCTTTTGGCGCCAGGCCCTTGACCGCGCTGCCCGCGGTCTTTAGGTTCGCGCCAATTCAGCCGATCCGGAGACTCGCCCATGCCTGCGCCGCAGACTGCGACTGCCTGCCTTGCTCTGGCCGATGGAACCGTCTTTTACGGGCACGGCTTTGGTGCCACGGGCGAGACCGTGGCTGAATTGGTGTTCAACACCGCGATGACCGGCTATCAGGAAATCATGACCGATCCGTCCTATGCGGGCCAGGTCGTCACCTTCACCTTTCCGCATATTGGCAACACCGGTGTCACGCCCGAGGATGACGAAGCCGTCACCCCCGCCGCCGCCGGTATGGTGGTGAAATGGGATCCGACGCAGCCGTCAAACTGGCGCGCCGCCGGTGATCTGCAGGTCTGGTTGACCAAGATCGGCCGCATCGGCATCGGTGGCATCGACACCCGCCGCCTGACCCGCGCCATCCGCCAGCAGGGTGCGCCTCATGTCGCCTTGGCGCATGACCCCGAGGGGCGCTTTGATATCGAGAAGCTGGTGGCAAAGGCCCGCGCCTGGGCCGGGCTGGTTGGGCTGGATCTGGCCAAGGACGTCACCTGCCCGCAATCCTACACCTGGAATGAGCAGCGTTGGGCCTGGCCGCAGGGCTATACCCAGCGCAGCGGCCCCGGCTTCAAGGTGGTCGCGGTGGATTACGGCGCCAAGCGCAATATCCTGCGCTGCCTGGCCTCGGTTGGTTGCGACGTCACGGTGCTGCCCGCCACCGCCACCGCGGATGAGGTGCTGGCACATCGCCCCGACGGGGTATTCCTGTCGAACGGCCCCGGTGATCCGGCGGCAACCGGCGCCTATGCCGTGCCGATGATCCAAGGCGTTCTGGCCGCTGATCTGCCGCTGTTCGGCATCTGTCTGGGCCATCAGATGCTGGCGCTGGCCTTGGGCGCGCAGACCCGCAAGATGAACCACGGCCATCACGGTGCCAACCATCCGGTCAAGGATCTGACCACCGGCAAGGTGGAAATCACCTCGATGAACCATGGCTTTACCGTTGATGCCGACACCCTGCCGCCGGGCGTTTCGCAAACCCATGTCAGCCTGTTTGATGGCACGAATTGCGGCATTGCGCTGGATGGCCGTCCGGTCTTTTCGGTGCAATACCACCCCGAAGCCAGCCCCGGCCCGCAAGACAGCTTTTATCTGTTTGAGCGTTTTGCTGCGGCCATGGCGCAACGCCGCCCCACCTGATCGCGGCCCGGCACACACCCCCACACCCGGATCTGCTCCCGGACTCGGTAAAGTTAACCACCTGTTAACTACCCGTTGCGATGCTGCCCGTGTCATATCGGGGCACTCATGGCCAGCACGGCACGAATCATCCAGCTACCCATCGCCCTGCCTGGCGGACCCGGTCGCAGCCGCGCCGAGGAAACGCTGGGCGTGGCCCTGCTGCGCGAAGGCTTGGTCCGGCCTGAGGACCTGGTGCAATCGCTATCGGCCAAGGCACGCCGCTCGGGCCGACTGATCGACGCCCTTTTGGCGCGCGGCAGTGCCGATCAGACCCAGGTGCTGCAAGCCGCCGCCCGGCATTTCGGCGTGGCGCTGGTCAATCCGATGTCGCCCTTGCCAGAACCGGCCCTGGTGGATGCCATCGGCGCGCAGGATTGCCTGCGGCTGGGGCTGGTGCCCTGGCGCCGGGCCGGGGCTGCCACCATTGTCGTCACCTCACGCCCTGAAGATTTCGCCCGCCTGCGCCCCCGGCTGGAACAGGCGCTGGGGCCGGTTCTGATGGCCATTGCGTCCGCCGGGCAGGTGGAAGAGGCGGTGCATGCCCGTCGTGGCGCCCGGCTGGCAATCATGGCCGAAAGCCGGGTTGAGGAATCGCTCAGCTGCCGCAACTGGGGCCAGCCTGAGGGGCTGACACGACTGATTTTCATCGGCCTTCTGGTGGCCACACTGGCTTGGATCGCGCCGCTGATCCTGGGCGGTGCCCTGCTGACGCTGGCGCTGCTCTCGCTGACTGCCTCTATGGGGCTGAAGCTGGCGGCCGCCATCGCCGCCCTGCGCCTGCCCCCGCCAGAGCCGCCCGCCCCCACGGTTGCCCGGCTGCCTCAGGTCTCGATCATCGTGGCGCTCTACCGCGAAAGCGACATCGCCCCGCGTCTGGTGCGTCGGCTGTCGCGGCTGGATTATCCGCGCGACCTTCTGGACGTGATCCTGGCGGTCGAGGCCGAAGATACCACCACCCGCGCCGCCTTGGCGGCCAGCAGCCTGCCACCCTGGATGCGCGTCGTGGTGGTGCCGGATGGCAAGATCAAGACCAAGCCGCGCGCGCTGAACCTGGCGCTGGATCATTGCCGGGGGTCCATCATCGGGGTCTATGACGCTGAAGACGCGCCCGAGCCGGACCAGATCCGCAAGGTTGTCGACCGGTTTCACCGCCGCGGCCCCGAAGTAGCCTGTCTGCAGGGCATGCTGGATTATTACAATCCGCACACCAACTGGTTGTCGCGCTGTTTCACCATTGAATACGCCACTTGGTTCCGGCTGATTCTGCCCGGCACGGCGCGGCTGGGTCTGGCGATCCCGCTGGGCGGCACCACGCTGTTCTTCCGCGGCCTTATGTAGCAAACGCACCAAGCGGAAGGCGGTGAAGAAATGACTCCCATTAATGGGAAATCTCTGATTTCATTTCCTAATGGTGGAAGTGAACGTCCCGTTTTCTGTGTCATATCAAACCGTAGGCCTGACGCCTATTTCGGACGTGATAGATGCGCTCAAGGCAACAGATGCCCTCATGCAGGAAGCTGTAAGCTTGCTTCCCAGCCTGATCCATGGTTTACGGGTCGAAGGAAGTTCTCTAAATGTTCGCCGCATTTCTCAAGAAAGCCCCCTAAAGGAGATCTTCGGCGTTGCACTGTTCTTGGCGTTCCAAGACGATCTGGAAGCGGAAGTCCCACCCTTGCTTGAGGACATTCTCAACATCAGCATAAGCGACAGATACGATACTATCGTAACTGTGGTTTTCCTCATGGTTGTTTTTTACGGGGCAAGCTTTGCAAAAGACGCCGCGTTGAAGATGGTCAGTGACCACAAGGTTGGCCAGAAGCTGGATGAGATGGTCTGGATTGTATCGCAGCAGACAGGCAAAGCTGATGCAGAAATACGGGCGATACTGGATAGCAAGTTTGGCAAACACTCTTCTGTGAAAAAATGGGTGTCAAACGCCCTCACGTTCTTTGTCCCGAGCAAAAAGGCCGAGAACGCGCCGGTTATGGTTGATCGTGATGAACTTAGCCGAGACTTAGTTCGAGACGTGCCGTCACCAGTTCCGGCTGAGAGGGTAGCCGACTATGACAGATACCAGGCCATGTCAGGCGTGGAGATTGAAATCCACGCTATGGACAAGGATAAATCCGCGACGGGATGGGCCGCTGTCGTGCCAAGTGTCTCAGATCGTAGACTTAAAATGAAGGTAGTAGACCCATTGTCCCCTTCTGACCTATTTGGTCAGTCTTCGGTTGTTGGGGACATTGTCGTTATCTCAAAACTTACTGCGGACGGATTCGTCCCGAACGAGATTCACCTGACGGCACTCAAAACCTAGAACCTGATCTCATGCGTCCCGATAGCCGATAGGCTTTGCAGCAGGAACGCAGCAGGGAACTTCCCTCGCGCTAACTTGTTGCGGATATTCACTTCTTTATCCCCGATCATCTCTGCCAACTGTGCATAGGTCACGCCTTTGCGCTTTAGTTCGGCTTTGAGCATGTTTGCCGCGAACACTTCCCAGTATGTCTTTTCGATCATGCGTCACCTGCGATAAGAAAAGTATCGTATGCATTACTTATGCCCTTGCGCACGATACGTCAACGAACTATATACGTTACATACGTAACGCAGGCGATGACAAATGGCACAGCACTTCCTCCTTTCCGCAGTGGCTCGCACCCTGAGCCTCAAGGCGATCTACAAAGCTGGTGAAGCTGCGGCGCATGAAACGTTCTGCAAAATGCGCTGGCCGGAGACAGACGGCGAAGCCATTTGCCCGGATTGCGGCTGCGTGGAAACCTACAAGATCACCACCCGCCGCAAGTTCAAGTGCAAGGCTTGCCTGCGTCAGTTCTCGGTGACTTCTGGCACGATCTTTGCATCGCGCAAGTTGGCCTTCGTTGACCTGTTGGCTGCGATCTGCATCACTGTGAACGCTTCCAAGGGCGTTTCCATGGTTCAGCTTTCCCGCGATCTGGACTGCCAATACAAGACTGCCTTCGTGCTGGCGCATAAGTTGCGCGAAGCGATGGCGCTGGAAGTTCACACGGGCGAAATCCTGACGGGTCACGTTGAAATCGACGGCGCATATTTTGGCGGCACAATCCGCCCTGCGAACCTCAAGGCTGATCGCGTTGACCGCCGCCGCCGTGAACACCAGAACGGACGCCGCCGCGTGGTTGTCGTGATGCGTGAGCGTCTGGGCCGCACCCTGCCTATCGTCACCATGGCCGAAGCTGACGGCGTGGCGCTGGTCAATGAGAACGTAGACCGCATGGCAACCCTGTCGGCTGACGAAGCATCGCACTGGGATATGCTGCATGCGGGCTGGTCGGTGGATCGCGTGAACCACAGTGAAGTCTACAGCGACCACGGCAAGCACACCAATTGGGCCGAAAGCTACTTCTCGCGTCTGCGTCGCATGGTCGTTGGCCAGCACCACCATGTCAGCCCGCGCTACTTGCACCAATACGCAACGCAAGCCGCATGGCTGGAGGACAACCGCCGCAAGAGCAACGGCGTTCTGGCCTTCGGTTTAGTGGCTAATGCGATGGGTTGCCCTGTCAGCCGCGCGTGGAAAGGGTATTGGCAGCGGGTCGCATAATCCGTAAAAAGGACACCCAAGTCAGCACAGGCGATTATGTGTCACATCCCGGCAGGAAGTATGGCTGTTTCTTGAACAGCTCTGGTCTGAGTTTGTGCCAGTCCTTCATC
>JBATPI010000121.1:0-16387 GCA_049291415.1 Paracoccaceae bacterium
GCGATCAGCAGCGCTGCGGCATAGGCCACGAACGGCCAGGCGCGGACGAACTTCAGGATGATCGCGGTCTTGAAGGGCTCTACCTCGGCCAGATGCTCGGCCTGTTCAATGCTCATCAGGCTGACGCCGAACAGGCCCAGGAAGATCATGTATTTCAGCGGCCACAGCCGTTCGTGCAGGCCCCAGGGCAGCGTCCATTGCGGAATGCGCAGCGCCCGGGCGATGCGGTTGGTCAATTCTTGCAAGGCGCCAAAGGGACACAGCCAACCGCAATAGGCGCCCCGCCCCCAGAACAACAGCGACGCCGCGACCGAGAACCACAGGATGAAGGTCAGCGGATCCAGCAGGAACGCCTGCCAGCTGAACCCGTTGGTCAGCGCGCCAAACAGCGCCATCAGGTTCACAACCGACAGCTGCGCATTGGCATACCAGCCCAGAAAGACCAACGTAAACGTCAGATACCCAATGCGGAACCAGAAGAAGACCCGCTCATTCCGCGTCGCCAGGGTTTGGAAGAAGAACACCCCCGTCAGGATGAACAGCATCACCGCCACGATCACGATCTGCGGCTTTTTGTCGTTCCAGATCCGCTTCCACAACTGCGCCTGAGCGGCGTCTTCATCCTGCGTGGCGGCGGCTTCGGCCACTGTCACGTCAGGTGCCGCGGCCACTTCAACTGCCCGCAGATAGGTTTGCGGCAGCTGATAGCCCAGATCAAAGGTGGTAAACAGCTTTTCGATCGCCCCCACCTCACGATGAACCAGCAGCTGGATGCGGAACGGCTTCGACGGGTCAAACCCTACATCGGCAGGAATCTTGAACAGATCAGCTTCCGAAAACTCCGGCGCGCCCGGGGCCTGCACCGCCATCAGCCGCTTGTGCTGCTTGTCATTGAACCGGACGGACACATCGTCCTGAATCAGCACGATCCGGTCAAAGATGCCGCCGCGCACATAGCCCGAGCCCTTGAACGAATAAAGGCCCCGCCCGACGATCACGATGGCATTCTCGCCCGGCTTCAACCAAGCCTGCAGGTTGGCGTTTTCAGCGTCTCCCAACAGGGCTTTGCCGATGGCAGGCACCGAGACCATGGCGGTCTGCATCTCGATAAAGGTGGTCTCGGGCGCTTCGGTCAGGGCGCGTGCGGCGGCGCGCTGATCTTCCAGTGCGGCAAAGGCGGCATTGACCTGCCCCACGTCCAACGACAGCCGACGCAGGGTGCCGTCACCCTCCATCGTCATCCAATCCTTGGGGGCTGTTGCATCAGGGTTGATCTCAAACACCGGGCCGCTGGATTTTTCCTGCGGCTTCAGCCCGCCCAACCCCAGCGCCCGCGCCACTTTCAGCCCCGAGCGCACGATGGAATCGTCAATCACCATCACCGTGACCGTGGCGCCCGAGATAATGTTGACGTCATGGGAATCGCCGCCAGATTCCGCCTCGGCCACCAGATCCAGCCCGATATAGCCGGTGACCACGGCCGTCATTTTGGCTTCGGGAATGCCGATCAGCACGATCGGTTCGGAATGCTTGACCAATTTGACGCCGATCACCTTGGCGTCCAGATCCATCGCAACCATGGTGTGGATGGGTTTGCCAGAATAGCCGGTCGTGCCGACGAAATCAGAGGTGACAAAGGCCCAACCGATGGTCTGGCCGCCCTTTAACACAGGGGCGGCGGCGACATCGGTGCGCTCGGGCCCATAGGCCTCGGCACCGGTGACCAGCTCAGCGGCGGGCACCTCGGTCAGGAACTTGGACAGCACCGTATCCGCCAGTGCGGGCACGGCGGTCAGGCAGAACACCAAAAATGACAGGAGGAGGCGGATCTGGGTCATATGCGGGCTTCCGATTTGGGTTGCCCGTCCCGGTGGCACTGCCCGGATGACGACCGGAGCGCAGCATATGGCAGCGCAACGGCAGGTGCCGTTTCATGCATTTCAGGGGTTGTGGGCGGGGGTCCCCGGGCTTCGGGGCGCAGTTTGCGGGTCGGGTGAGCAGCGTTGCGGGCGCGGGTTTGCCGCTGGGCACGTCGGGCCGCGCGAAACGGTTTTGCGGCCATCAGGGTCAGCAGAACCGGGGCGGAATTGTCCAGGCAGTCCGGGCAATGGCTGCAATCCATGGGCGATTTTGTCCGATTGCCATCGGCGTCCAGAAAGACCACCTCAATCCCGGCATCGGCACAAATCTCAACAGACTCAACACTGTTGCCATGCGCCAACAGCATGGCACGCGAGCCACCCGCCAGGGCAAGTGCCAAGGCCAGCAGAATCACTGCAACCATATGTAGAGCGTTGGACATGCCCCCTCCTATCAACAACATGGGCCCGGGTTATTGATTTAGGTCAAGCGTCAAAGGATACCGCGGCGGCGTTTTGTTGCAAAATCGCGGCCTTAACGACCTTCCACCTGCAAAAAGGTTGCAAGGCCTGCGCTGCGCTGACGCAGCTTTGCCAAACCGGGCCGGGCCACGCGGCCCAATCCCGGCCAGCGCTCAGGCCGGGGCCAAACCGATCCCGCGCCTTTGGTCAATCAAAGCCCTGACACAGCGACAACACCCATTTTCGCAGTTTTCGCACGCTTTGCATATGCGGGCTGCCGTCGCTGCACATCAGCCAATAAGACCAGCCTGTCGGGCGGGCATCATCCAAAGGACAGACCAGCGCACCGCGGGTGCGTTGCAAGGTGCCAAAGGGCCGTCGATCCAGAGCAATTCCCAGCCCTTCGCGCGCGGCCTCCAGCACGTTGGCGCGATTGTCGAAAAACAGATGCGGCCGAGGGGCCGGGATTGCCGCCCCCATCGCATCGGACCAGACCCGCCATTCATCGGCATGAATCGCCGAGGCGATCAGCTTATGCCCCAGAATATCCTCGACGTCCCGGATCGGCCCGCGCCTGGCCAGATAGGCGGGCGAGCAGACCGGAACCACCGTCTCTTCAAACATGTGATCCACCGAAGGGCCGGCGGGCCTGTCACGCGCATATACGATCATCGCGTCAATCCCGCTGCCTGACAGTGTCAGGTGTTCTGGCATCGTTTGCACGATCACCCGCAGATCCGGGTTTCGGTCCAGAAACCGTTCCAATTGCGGCACGAACCACAGATTTGCCAAGGATTGGAACATGTGGATAGTCAGCGGCGTGTCATCTGATGTGGCCAACCGCTCTGCCGTGGCATCCGAAAGGATATCCAGCGCGCCGGATATTCTGCGGAAATAGGCGTCTCCATCGCGGGTCAGAACCGGGCCAGAGGGCGTTCGGTGAAACAGCGCGGCACCCAGAAAACGCTCTAGCACCCGGATCTGGTGACTGATGGCTGAGGCGGAAACACTCAGTTCAGCCGCCGCCGCGCTTTGCAGACCAAGGCGGCAGGTCGCCTCGAACGCGCGCAGGGCATGCAGCGGGGGGATGATGCGTGGCATGGCCGGATGGATAGCAGATATCCCGACCTGGGTGAAACGAAACATCAGGGACATGAATCAAATTCACTGCTGCCAACAGGCCGGCTTGGGGTTTGATCGGCGCAAAGAGGTGCCCATGTCCGAACCCCGTCGCCGTCGCAAGCCTCACAGCGAAGATCTGGCTGCCGTCGGGGCCAGTTGGCGCGATCTGCGCTATCCCTATGCGCCGATTGCGCCGCTGTCGCCCGATGAGATCGCCCTGATTCACCGCTCGTCCATGAGCGTTTTGCAAGATGTCGGCATGCGCATTCAGGACGGGCAGGCCCGCAGACTGGTGCGCGCCGCTGGTTTTACTGTGGATGAGGCGTCCGAGATCGTCCGCTTTGACGAGGCACGGTTGATGAAGTTGGTGGCGCTGGCCCCGGCCACCTGCTCTGTGCGCGGTCGCGATCCGGCCAAACGGGTTACCATGGGCGGCGGCCATTTTGCGCTGACGGCAGTGGGTGGCCCGCCCTTTGTGTCCGACATGGTACGCGGGCGGCGATACGGCACCTTTACCGATCAGGTCAATTTCCTGAAGCTGACCGCTGGGTCGGATCTGTTGCAGATCATGGGCGGCACTTGTGTCGAGGCCGCCGATCTGCCGCCCGCGCCCCGCTATCTGGACTACTATCTGGCCTGCTGCACCCTGTCGGACAAGCCGTGGAAACCGCTGACCATTGGCCTGTATCGTGCCCGCGATGCGATCGAGATGGCCAGGCTGTGGCTGGACGAGACTGAGGATGAACTGGCTGCCGACCCGGTGTTTTCCCTGAACACCAACACGCCCCTGGTGCTGGACGCCGAGATTGCCCAGGGCGTCATCGATTATGCGCGTCTTGGCCAGCCGATCACCGTTACCCCCTTTGCCCTTGCGGCGGCGATGGCCCCGGCAACTGTAGCGGGGGCACTGGTGATGCAGACGGCCGAGACGCTGGCCGCCGGTGCCTTGGTTCAGGCCGTGCGGCCCGGCGCGCCCTATATCTATGCCGCATTTATCTGCAACGCCGACATGCGCACGGGGTCGCCGGCCTTTGGCACGCCGGAATACACCTTTGGCGCCCAAGCCTCGGGTCAGATGGAGCGGTTTTACGAGCTGCCGTGGCGGTCGTCGAACGTGAACGCCTCCAACGCGCCGGATGCGCAGGCGGCTTATAAATCGATGAGGTCGCTGTGGGGGGCGATGACGGGTCAGGCGGGCGTGTTCAACCATGGCGCGGGCGGGCTGGAGGGCAGGCGTGAGGCGCTGGAGGACTACGTCGCCCGCCGCAAGCATCAGATCTTGCCGGGACGCGCAGCATGAGGGGGCAAGGGATGCGAACCGGCGGGCAGGTTCTGATTGATGCGCTGAAGATCAACGGGTGCCGCGTGATCTACGGAGTGCCGGGGGAAAGCTATCTGGCCGCGCTGGACGCGATCCACGATCAGGGCAATGCGCTGCGCTATATCACCATGCGGCAGGAAGGTGGGGCCGCCTTTGCCGCCGCCGCCCATGCCGATCTCACGGGCACGCCGGGCGTGTGTTTCGTAACGCGCGGGCCGGGGGTAACCTCGGCCACCATCGGCCTGCATACGGCGATGCAGGGCTCTACCCCGATGGTCCTGCTGATCGGTCAGATTGCCCGCCCCTACCGCGACCGCGAGGCGTTTCAAGAGTTGGATTATCGCCGTTTTCTGAGTCAGGTCACCAAATGGGTGGCCGAGGTGGATGACGCCGCACGCCTGCCCGAGTACATAAACCGCGCGTTCAAGGTGGCGGTGTCGGGCCGCCCCGGCCCGGTGGCGCTGGCCCTGCCCGAAGACATGTTGTTGTCCTTGACCGACACCCCCGACCTGCCGCCAATGCGCCCGACCCCCGCCGCGCCGATGCCGCAGGATATGGCGGTTCTGGCCGATATGCTGGCGGCAGCACAGCGCCCGTTGTTGCTGTTGGGCGGCGTGATGTGGACCGCCCAGGGCCATGCGGCGGTAAAGCGTTTCGCCGAGGCACATGATCTGCCTGTGACTGTGGGCTTTCGCCGTCAGGGGTTGTTCCCGCATGATCATCCGAACTTTGCCGGGTCTTTGGGATTTGGCGGCATTCCCGAACCCAATGACTATGCGAAAGGGTCCGATCTGATCATAGCGCTCGGATCGCGGCTGAATGATCCGACCACAATGAAACACCGGTTGATCCCGCCCGCCGGGGGCGCAAAGCTGGTGCATATCCACCCCGGAGCCGAGGAACTGGGCCGGCTGCATCAGGCCGATCTGCCCATTCTGGCCGACCCCAACCTTGCCGCCGTAGCCCTGGCCGCCCTGCCCCCGCGCCGTCGCCACGGCACCGCCCGAGCGCAGGCCGTGGTGGGATGGACCGCGCATGTCACGCTTGGCCCGCAACCCGGTCCCTTGGATATGGCCGAAGTCATGCGCGTGTTGAACGCGCGGCTGCCGCGCGACACCACCATGACCACGGGCGCGGGCAATGCCAGCGATTGGCCGAATATCCACTATCGCTATCGCCAGTTTCTGGGCGCCGCGGCTCCGGTCTCGGGCGCGATGGGCATGGGGGTTCCGGCGGCAGTGGCGGCCAAGATTGTGCGACCCCGCGCGCCCGCCATCTATATCGGTGGCGACGGCGATTTCATGATGAACGGGCAGGAACTGGCCACCGCCTTGCAATACGGATTGGATCCGATTTTCATCATCATCGACAACGGCAAATACGGCACTATTCGCGGCAATCAAGAGGCGCGCTACCCCGGCCGGGTCTCTGGCACCGCGCTGAGAAATCCGGATTTCGCCGCAATGGCCACCAGTTATGGCGCGCTTGGCGAACGGGTTGTGGCGACGGCCGATTTCGCCCCCGCACTGGACCGGGCGTTGACCGCAGGCCGCGCGGCGGTGATCCATGTGTTGGTCGGGCCAGACAGCCTGGGACCGGATCATCGACTCGGAGGTGTGGCATGAAGCTGTCGGATGTTTTGCAAACGGTTCCCGCCTCGCCCATCGGGGCGATATTCAACCGCGCCGCCGCCTTGCGGGCGGCAGGGGCCGATCTGATCGACTTGTCGTTGGGAGAGCCCGATTTCGACACGCCAGACCACATCCGCGCTGCCGGCATTGCCGCGATAAACGCAGGCCAAACCCGCTATACCGCCGCCGATGGGGCGCTGGCTTTGAAAGAGGCGGTGGTGCGCAAGTTTGCCCGCGACAACGGGCTGCAATTTGCGCCTTCGCAGATCGTTATCGCCTCGGGGGCCAAGCCGCTGATCGCCGCCGCCATGCAGGCCATTCTGAACCCGGGCGATCAGGTGATTCTGCTCACCCCGGTCTGGACCAGCCATGTCGGCATGGTGCAGGTCTGCGACGCGCAGCCGGTCTTTGTGCCGACTGATTCCACCAACGGCTGGCGGCTGGATGCGGCCGCGGTTGAGTCCGCAATCACCCCGGCCACGCGGCTTTTATTGCTGTGTTCCCCCGGCAATCCGTCTGGCGCGGTGCTAAGCTTGGCCGAACTGACCGCCCTGGCCAATGTGCTGCGGCGGCATCCACAGGTCTGCATAATCTCGGATGATCTGTATGAGCATGTCGTCTTTGCACCAGCGCGGTTTGCAACCCTGGCGCAGGTGGCCTCAGATCTGTCGGACCGCATCCTGACGGTGAACGGCCTGTCCAAGGCCTATGCGATGACCGGCTGGCGCATCGGCTATGCGGGCGGGCCGGACTGGTGGACCCTGGGCCTTCGCGTGCTGTTTTCGCAAACCAACGGGGGGCCCTGTTCAATCAGCCAGGCGGCGGGGATTGCCGCGCTGGATGGGCCGCAGGATTTCATGGCCGATTGGTTGGCTACCTATCGCCGCCGTCGTGATCGGGCCGTCGCTGCACTGTCCAACGTGCCGGGGCTGAGTGTGAGCCCGCCAGAAGGCGCGTTCTTCCTGTACCTCGGCTGCGGTGATCTGATCGGGCGGCGCTGGACTGATGGGCGGCACATCACCAGTTCCACCGACCTGGCGGAGGTGTTGTTGGAGGCGGGCGTCGTCACGGTGCCGGGGGCTGCGTTCTATCACGACCCCTGCCTGCGCCTGTCCATTGCCACCTCGGACGCCGCATTGAAAGTGGGCATTGCCCGCATCGTCACCGTTTGCACCACCTTGATGGAAAGGGAACAGGCATGACCCCTGACATGGCCGATTTCGCGGCAAATCTGCGCTACGGCGATCTGCCAGAGCCGCTGCTCTGGACCCTGCGGCGCAGCTTTACCGACACGATGGGGGTGGCTGCGATTGCCTCGACCACAGAGATGTCGGCCATCGCCAGGCGCGGCGCAACCGCGATCTGGGGCGCAGGGTCGGCAGGCGCGGCGCGGATCCTGATGGACGGCGGGCGCGTCAGCCCGGCAGGGGCCGCGATGGCCGGGGCCTTCACCATCGACGCGGTCGATGCGCATGACGGCACCACCCCGAACAAGGGCCATGCCGGATCGGCAATGTTCCCTGCCCTGATGGCGGTGGCCGATGTGATGATGCAGAGCGGCGCGCAGATCACCGGGCGGCAATTCGCCGAATGGCTGGCCGTAACCTATGAGGTCAGCTATCGCGCGGGTCAGGTGCAGCACGCGACCTGCCCCGATTACCACACCTCTGGCGCATGGACGGCAGTGGGCGTCGCGGTCGGTCTGGCGCGGATGCTGGGGCTGGACCGGCAGGGCATCCGCCACGCCGCAGGCATCGGCGAATACCACGGGCCCCGCAGCCAGATGATGCGCTGCATCGACCACCCCACCATGCTGCGAGATGGGGTCGGCTGGGGCTCTCCATCCGGCGTGACCGCCGCCTATCTGGCGCGCGAAGGCTTTACCGGCGCGCCCGCCCTGACCTGCGAAGGGGACGACGCCGCGCCTTTCTGGGCCGATCTGGGCAACCGCTGGCTGACCGTGGATCACACCCATTACAAACCCTATCCCTGCTGTCGCTGGTCGCACCCCTCGGTCGATGCCGCGCGCGATCTGATGCGGGACCACGCCCTGCACCACGAACAGATTGCAGGCGTGGAAATCCGCACCTTTCACATGGCGACCCGGCTGGCCGGGCATGAACCCGCCACCTTGGATGAGTTCAGCTATGGCATCGCCTACCCCGTCGCCACCATGATCGTGCGCGGCCGCATCGGCCCGGATGAGCTGACCCCCCAGTCGCTGCACGACCCGGCCATCCTGCGCATCAGCCGCAACATCCAACTGATTGACGACGCAGCGCTGACCGCCCGTTCGGTGGCCCAGCGTTGGGCCGCTGTCACGCTGATCACCACCGACGGCCGCCGCTTCGCCGCGCCGCCCCGCACCCCGCGCGGCGATACCGATCAACCGCTGGATGATGCCGAAATCAGCGAAAAGTTCCATATCCTTTCAGACCCGATCCTCGGCGAGGCGCGCGCTGCCAGGATTGAAACCCTCAGCAGCACCTTCGACACGCTGGACAGCGCAGGTTTGGCCGACCTTTTAGACCTGTGCCTGTCGCCAACGAAAAAGACTTGAAAACAAACAATGGAGAGCGAAATGTCTGATCAAAAGCTGCACATCGCAGCGTCGATGTTTGCCGCCGAAGTCGCCGCAGGGCAGCTGAGCCGGCGTGAGTTTTTCAGCCGCGTTTCCGCCCTTGGGGTGACCTCAGCTGCGGCCTATGGCCTTTTGGGCCTTGCCGCCCCGCCCGCACGGGCCGAGACGCCGAAAATGGGCGGCCATCTGCGGATGAACATGGAAACCAAGGGGCTGAAAGACCCGCGCCTGTTCGACTGGTCCGAGATGAGCCACGCAACCCGCGGCTATCTGGAATATCTGGTCCAGTATAACCGCGACGGCACCTTTGAAGGCAAATTGCTGGAAAGCTGGAGCGCCAATGACGACGCCACGGAATACACGCTGAATGTGCGCAAGGGCGTCAAGTGGAACAATGGCGACGACTTTACCGCCGAGGATGTGGCGCGCAACATCACCCGCTGGTGCGATGGCAATGTCGAAGGCAACTCAATGGCTTCGCGCATGTCCAGTCTGGCCGATGCCGAGACCAAAACGGCCCGCGACGGCGCGATCACCGTGGTCGATGCCCATACGGTCAAACTGTCACTGTCAGCGCCCGACATCACCATTGTTCCGGGCATGGCCGACTACCCGGCGGCCGTGGTGCATTCCAGCTATGACGGCGGCGATCCGTCGGCAAACCCCATCGGCACCGGGCCCTATCTGCCCGATGTGAACGAAGTCGGCATCCGCCAGAGCTTTAGGCGCAACCCGAACCATACCTGGTGGAATCAGGGCAATGGCGCATGGCTGGACAGCTATGAATTCATTGATCTGGGCACCGATCCGGCCGCCTTTGCCGCCGCGGCTGCCAGCGATGAGATCGACATGACCTATCGCACCGATGGCGAATTCGTTGCGATCTTTGATGACCTTGGCATGATCAAATCCGAGGCGGTCACCTCTGCCACCATCTGCGTGCGGTTCAACCAATTGTCAGACCTCTACAAATCTGCCGAGGTGCGGCGCGCGCTGATCAAGTCGGTGGACAATTCGGTGGTGCTGGAACTGGGGTATGCCGGGTTGGGCACCGTGGCCGAAAACCACCACGTCTGCCCCATCCACCCCGAATATGCCCAACTGGCCCCGCTGGTTGTCGATAAAGCGGCTGCCAAAGTCGCCCTTGATGCGGTGGGCATGGGCGATACCGAACTAGAGCTGATCTCGATCGAAGATACCTGGCAGGCAGGCACGTGCGACGCCGTAGCGGCACAGATGCGCGATGCGGGCGTCAACGTCAAACGCATCGTCCTGCCTGGATCAACCTTCTGGAACGATTGGACAAAGTATCCGTTCTCGGCCACCGAATGGAACATGCGCCCCTTGGGTGTGCAAATTCTCGCGCTGGCCTACCGGACGGGCGAGGCGTGGAATGAAAGCGCCTTTTCCAATGCCGAGTTTGATGAGTTGTTGGGCAAGGCCATGGCGATTGCCGATGCCGACAAGCGGCGTGAGGTGATGGTCCGGATTGAACAGATCCTGCAAGACGAAGGCGTGATGGTGCAGCCCTATTGGCGTTCGCTGTATCGCCACTACAAGGCCTCGATCAAGGGCGCGGAAATGCACCCGACGTTTGATGTGCATATCACTGACATCTGGATTGACGCCTGATCCTTCTATAACTTACCGCTCTGGCATTCCTGAAAGGCTTTTTCATGCGTTCCCATGCCCAGGCAGTCGTCATCGGCGGTGGCGTCATCGGCTGCTCGATCCTGTATCACCTGACCAAGCTGGGCTGGACCGACGTTGTGCTGCTGGAGCGGTCGGAATTAACCAGCGGCAGCACCTGGCATGCCGCGGCCAATATCCACGGGCTGCATGACAGCACCAATATCAGCCGCCTCCAGCATTACACCATGTCGCTGTATAAGGAACTTGAGGCCGAGACCGGTCAGTCCTGCGGCATCTTCCAGCCCGGCAGCCTGTATCTGGCGCAGACCGAAGCACGCGAACACCAGCTGCGCCTGCAGGAGGCCAAGGCCCGCCGCTATGGCATGAACTTTTACGAAGTCAGCCGGGTTGAGGCTGAGCGTCTGCACCCCCTGGTCAACTTTGACGGCATCCGCTGCATCATGTATGAGCCCGATGGCGGCAATGTTGACCCCTCGGGCGTGACCAACGCCTATGCCGTCGGCGCGCGGCAACGGGGCGCCGAGATCCACCGCTTTACCCCCGTCACCGGCACCGAACAGCAGCCCGACGGCAGCTGGATCGTGCGCACGGATAAGGGTGATATCCGCACGCCCTGGGTGGTCAATGCCGCCGGTCTTTGGGCGCGCGAAGTCGCCGCCATGGCGGGCGTCACCCTGCCCCTGATGCCGACCGAGCATCAGTATTTCGTCACCGAAGCCATCCCCGAAATCGCCGCGATGGGCCGCCGACTGCCCTCGGTTTCCGACCGTGACGGCGAATACTACCTGCGTCAAGAAGGTCAGGGCCTGCTGATCGGCGCCTATGAAAAGGCGATGAAATTCTGGGCCGAAGACGGCACGCCCCAAGGGTTCGGCCATGAGCTGTTCCCGGATGATCTGGACCGGATCGAAGAGAACATGCTGCGCGCCATTGACCGGGTGCCCGTCGTCGGCACGGCAGGAATCAAGCGCGTGATCAATGGCCCGATGATCTGGTCACCGGATGCAAACGTGCTGTTCGGCCCGGTGCCGGAACTGACCGGCTATTTCGCCTGCTGCGGCATCATTCCGGGGTTCAGCCAGAATGGCGGCATGGGCAAACTGGCCGCCGAATGGATGATTGAGGGCGAGCCTTCGCTGGACATGTTCGCCTGGGACGTGGCGCGCTTTGGCCCTTGGGCGGATAAGGCGTTCACACGCGCCCGCGTGCGCGACCAGTATTCGCACCGCTTCAAGATCCACTTCCCGAATGAGGAACGCGAAGCGGGCCGCCCCGCACGGCTGCGCCCGGCCTACCAGATGCAGCAGCGGATGGGTGCGATCTTTGGCCTGAACGTCGGTTGGGAACACCCGCTCTGGTTCGCCCAAGACGGCGATCCAAAAGAAGAAACAGCAGGCTTCACCCGGCAGAACTGGTGGGAGCCGGTGGGGCGCGAAGTGCGCAGCTTGCGTGACCGGGCGGGCATCATCGACATCTCGAACTTCGCCAAATATCAGGTGCAGGGGCCGGGCGCGCATGGGTGGCTGGAGGCGCTGTTTGCCAACCGCATCCCCGATGTCCCTGGCCGGTCTTGCCTGACGCCGCTGATCGGCAAACGCGGCGGCGTGGCAGGCGATTTCACCGTGATCTGCCTGGCCACCGACGATTACATGATCGTCGGCTCTGGCATCGCTGAACGCTATCACCAGCGGTTTTTCCGCGCTTTCCCCCTGCCCCAAGGTACCCGTTTTCACAGCCTGACCGAGGCGATGTGCGGCTTTAACGTTGCAGGCCCTCTGTCGCGGCAACTGTTGCAGGGCCTGACCAACACCTCGCTGGCACCCGATGATTTCCGCTTTATGCGCGCCGCACGGATGACGCTTGCGGGGGTTGATGTAACAGCCATCCGCGTCAGTTTTACCGGCGATCTGGGCTGGGAATTGCACTGCGATGCGGCCGATCAGATCGCGCTTTATACTGCGCTTCTGGACGCCGGTCGCCCGCTTGGCGCAGGCCCCGTGGGCAGCCGAGCGCTGGGATCCTTGCGCATCGAAAAGGGCTACGGATCCTGGGGGCGCGAATACAGTCCCGAATACTGGCCGCAGGAAAGCGGGCTGGACGGCCTTATCAAGCCCGACAAGGACTTCCTGAACAAATCCGCCTGGTCGGCCATCGCGGACCAGCCCCCACGCGACCGCATGGTGATGCTGGAGATTGACGCCACCACCGCCGATGCCACCGGAGGAGAGCCGATCTTTCTGCCCGACGGCACCCCGATCGGTCAGGTGTCATCCGGCGCCTATGGCTATTCGGTCGGCAAGTCGCTGGCCATCGGCTACGTCAAGGCCGCGTTCTACCAGCCGGGTCTGGCGGTTGATGTCGCCATCCTTGGGCACCCCCACCCGGCGCATCTTTTGGGTAAACCGCCGTTTGATGCAGAGGGCAAACGCCTGCGCGGCTGACGCCCGGGCGTTTGCAATGAAAACTATGGGTCAGCCTTGCAGCACCTCCAACCAGCATCCCTGACGGGATGAGGCGTGGATCGTCTCGACCAGTGTCTGGATGCCCAGCCCCTTGCGAAAGCCAAACGGCTCGGCCGTCTTGCCAGCGATGGCATCCAGATAGCCCGCAACCTCGATCGCCTTCAAATCGTTGAAGCCCAGCTGATGGCCCGCCGCCACGCAAAAGCGGCCATAGGGCGCATGGTCGGGTGCGGCCTCTATCCGGCGAAAACCACGTCGGCCGGGCGCATCAGAGGCGGCGTAGAAGTGCAGCTCATTCAGACGTTCCTGGGTAAAGGCCAGCGCGCCCTTGGTGCCATAAACCTCAAAATCATGCTGCATCTTGCGGCCCATGGCGCACCAATTCGCCTCAATCTGGCCCGAACACCCCCGTTCAAACCGCAAGAAGGCGCGGCCGATGTCGTCCACCTCGACCTGACGGCGGCCGCCCCTGCCGTCGGGGCGTTCCGCCACCATGGTCACGCAATCGCCCATCACGCGGGCGATCGGCCCCAGCAGGTATTCCGCTGTGGCCAGCGCATGTGATCCGATATCGGCCAATGCGCCCCCGCCCGCAACATTGTGGCGAAAGGTAAAGGGGCCTTGCGGGTCGGCCATGTAATCCTCGGCGTGAACGCCACGATAGCTGATGATCTCGCCCAACTCTCCTGCCGCAATCATCGCCTTGGCCGTGCCCAGCATCGGGTTGCACAGATAGTTGAACGCCACCTGCGTGCGGATTCCCGAAGCCTCGGCCGCCTCTGCCATGGCACGCGCATCACTGGCCAGCGGGGCCAACGGCTTTTCGCAATAGACGTGCTTGCCCGCCGCAATCGCCGCCAGCGCCATCTCTTTATGCAAGGCGTTCGGCGCGGTGATATCGATCAGATCAATGCCCGGATCGGCCACCAGCGTGCGCCAGTCATCGGTTGCGCGCTGAAAACCCAGCGCTGCCCGGGCCGCTTCGGCCTGGGCCATGGTGGCATCCGCCAGACAGACCAGTTCCACCTGATACGGCAGGTCAAACACACGCGCCGCCGTGGCAAAGCCGAACACATGCGCCTTGCCCATGAACCCCGAGCCGATCAGCCCCAGACGCAGTTTCGGTTTGGTTGTCATCTGTCAATTCCTGTTTTGAAGGGTTGGCCGCCCGAAGGTGGCAGTATCAGACCGTGCCGCCCAGCGAAGATTCCAGCGCGGCCAGTTCTTGCCCGCCGGCCATCAGATCCTGCAAGGCGCTGGCATCGACGGCGCCACGCTAGGCCGTGCCCAGCGTCTGCCGGCGGTTCAGAACGTTCAAGCGATCCCCCACCGCCAGCGCGTGCCGGACGTTGTGGGTAATGAACACCACGCCAATCCCCTGCTTGCGCACCCGGTCAACGGTGCTGAGAACATTGGCCGTTTGCCGCACACCCAAGGCTGAGGCCGGCTCATCCGGGATCAGCACCTTGGCCCCGAAATAGACCGCGCGGGCGATGGAGACGGTCTGCCGCTCTCCGCCCGAAAGGGTGCCGACGGCCTGATCGGCGCCGCGCATGTTGATTCCCATCTTGCGCATCTCAGCCACCGCGATGTCATCGGCGAATTTTGAATTCAGCGTGCGAAACGGCCAGATGCCCTTTTCCGGCTCTCGTCCCATCCGGAAATTTCGGCTGACGCTCATCAAGGGGATCATCGCCAGATCCTGATAGAGGGTGGCAATCCCTGCGGCCATCTCATCGCGCGGGCTGTGGAAAGAGACAGTTTTGCCCTCAACCAGCATCTGCCCCTGTGTCGGGCGGTAAACCCCCGACATCGTCGTGATAAACGTGGATTTTCCGGCACCATTGCCGCCCAGCAGGCAGTGGCACTCGCCCGCCCGCACATCAAAGGACACCCCGTTCAGGGCGATGACCGGACCAAAATGCTTGGTGATGTTCTTCATCTCGACGATGGGGGCGGTCATCAGCGTTCTCCGGTAGTGATGCGGCGGATGTAGGTGTTCATGATCACCGCAATCAGCAAGATCATGCCCAGGAACACCCGAAAGAGTGAGCTTTCGGCATTGGCAAAGAACAGCCCGTCAGAACCGTGCCGCAGATGCCCCCCAACTCGGGGTGGATCATGGCGCGACGCCAGCGCGAGACCTTCTTGATGCGTTCGTCCGGGCGCGGCGCGGTTGTGGTGTCGGTCATGGATTGCATTCCCCTATGCAATCCATTTCGTGACGGCGGGGAAAGGCTGGTGCCCCACCCCGCCCCCTGACGTGCGCTGGCTCTGCGGAACTCGCCTGCAAGCGCTTTGACCCTCTCGATGTTGTCTTTGGTCACAAAGCCGGGACCGGTGAAGATCGAGTTGCTGGGCGCAACGCCGTAACGCACATAAGCCGTCAGTACCTGGATCGGGATCGAGCCTTGCAAGAAGGGTTGCTGGTCGATCGCAAAGTTCACGGTGCCATCCTTGATCCCGGCCATAATTTCGGCGGACAGATCGAAGGTGCCAAAGTAGATGTCGCCGTCCAACCCCCAACTCCTTCACCGCACGGATTGACGGTTCGGCCGAATTCGGGCCCAACGTCAGGATCGCGCCGGTATCGGGGTTTGCGGTCAGATAGGCCTGCATCTTGTTTTGCACTTCGGACGGGTCGATGCCCAAGTCGCTCATCTGGCTGCCCAGCTCTACCCCCATCCCGTCGGCAAAGCCGCGGCACCGCTCTGTCGACTGCGGGTTGGTGATATAGTGGTTCACACATAGAAACGAGGTAACGCCCGCGTCTTTTGCCCGCTTGCCAGCGCCCAGACCGGCCTCATATTCCGGCTGGCCCACATGCATCAACGCGCCCAGCTTCTGGCTTTCCTCAACGGTGCCCGAGTTGACGGTGATCACCGGAATCCCCTTGTCGATGGCATCCCTGATCGGGCCTTCCAGCACGTTTTAATCGGCAATTGTCACGATGATGCCGTCAACCCCGGCGACTGACGCCTGCTGCACCAGCCGCGCGATATCTGCCAGATCGCCGTTCGGCGGATTGCGGTATTCGGTATTCACGCCCATCTGCGCGTTGGTGATGTTTTGCGAAATACTCGTGAAACTCTGGCCGCGTCGCCGCGATATAGCCGGCATTCCGGTGCGATGGCATCGGTGACGTTGGCCGCATCATAAATCGGAACGGCCTTCTGGATCGTTGTTGCACCCGGATAGTCCTGTGCCCGGGTCTCGCATTCGACCTCGGCTCGAAAATCCGTCACACTGATTCTTTCGGCCAGACCTGTCATGATGCGCATTTCGCCGCTGCCACG
>JBATPI010000122.1:0-2307 GCA_049291415.1 Paracoccaceae bacterium
ACGGACGTGACCGGCACGGTGAAGCTGCCCGAAGGCACCGAAATGGTGATGCCGGGCGACAACCTGAAGTTCGAAGTCTCGCTCATCGTGCCGATCGCGATGGAAGAGAAACTCCGCTTCGCCATCCGCGAAGGCGGCCGCACCGTCGGCGCCGGCGTCGTGGCGAAGATCCTGAAGTAATGCGGAAGGGCGGGGCCTCGTGCCCCGCCATCTATCCGAGGGGAAGAAGATGCCAGGTCAAACCATCCGCATCCGGCTCAAGGCCTTCGACTACCGCGTTCTGGATGCCAGCACCGCGGAAATCGTGAATACGGCCAAGCGCACGGGCGCACAGGTCCGCGGGCCGATCCCGCTGCCGAACAAGATCGAGAAGTTCACCGTGCTGCGTGGTCCGCACATCGACAAGAAGTCGCGCGACCAGTGGGAAATCCGCACGCACAAGCGTCTTCTCGACATCGTCGATCCGACGCCGCAGACCGTGGACGCGCTGATGAAGCTCGACCTCGCTGCCGGCGTTGACGTCGAAATCAAGGTATAAGGAGCCGACACGATGCGCTCTGGAGTTATCGCAAAAAAGCTGGGCATGACCCGGCTGTTCATGGAGGACGGTCGGCAGGTTCCTGTCACCGTTCTGCAACTCGACGCCCTTCAGGTCGTCGCGCAGCGCACTGCTGAAACCGACGGTTACACCGCGGTTCAGCTTGGCGCCGGCACGGCCAAGGCCAAACGGACCACCGCGGGCATGCGCGGTCACTTCGCCAAGGCGAATGTGGCTCCCAAGCGCAAGCTGGCCGAGTTCCGCGTGTCGCCGGACAACCTGATCGAGGTGGGCGCCGAGATTTCGGCCGACCATTATCTTCCGGGGCAGTTCGTCGACATCGCCGGCACCTCGATCGGCAAGGGCTTTGCCGGCGTGATGAAGCGCCACAACTTTGGTGGTCTGCGCGCCTCGCACGGCGTGTCGGTCAGCCATCGTTCGCATGGTTCGATCGGCCAGTGCCAGGACCCCGGCAAGGTGTTCAAGGGCAAGAAGATGGCGGGTCACATGGGTGCCGTTCGCGTCACCACGCAGAACCTGCAGATCGTGCGCACCGACGCCGACCGTGGCCTGATCATGGTCAAGGGCGCTGTTCCGGGATCGAAGGGTGGCTGGGTCACGATCAAGGACGCGGTGAAGAAGCCTGCGTTCGCCGACGTTCCACATCCGGCTGGCCTGAAGGTCAATGCCGCTGTGGCAGCGCCTGCCGCTGAAGGAGCCGACGAATGAAACTCGACGTGATCAAACTCGACGCCGGCGCTGCCGGAGAAGTCGAGCTGAACGACGCGATCTTCGGGCTCGAACCGCGCGTCGACATCCTGCACCGTGTGGTGCGCTGGCAGCGCGCCAAGGCGCAGGCCGGCACCCACTCGACGCTGGGCCGGTCGGACGTGTCGTATTCGACCAAGAAGATCTATCGTCAGAAGGGCACCGGCGGCGCACGCCACGGGTCCCGCAAGGCGCCGATCTTCCGCAAGGGCGGCATCTACAAGGGCCCGACCCCGCGCAGCCACGCGCATGACCTGCCCAAGCAGGTTCGCGCGCTGGGTCTGAAGCACGCGTTGTCGGCCAAGGCCCAGGCGGGCAAACTGGTGATCCTGGATGCGGCCGACATGGCCGAAGCCAAGACCGCGCTGCTGGCCAAGGCGATCAACGATCTGGGCTGGAAAAAGGTCCTGATCATCGACGGCGTCTCGGTCAACGAGAACTTCGCCGCCGCCGCCCGCAACCTCGAAGGCGTGGATATCCTGCCGTCGATGGGTGCCAACGTCTATGACATCCTCAAGCGCGACACCCTGGTGATCACGCGCGCGGGTATCGAAGCTCTGGAGGCCCGGCTGGCATGAGCGCGAAAGCTGAACATTACGACGTGATCCGCAAGCCGATCATCACGGAAAAGGCGACCATGGCCTCGGAGGCCAACGCGGTTGTCTTTGAGGTGGCGATCGACGCGACCAAACCGAAGATCAAGGAAGCCGTCGAGGCCCTGTTCGGAGTCAAGGTCAAGGCGGTGAACACCACCATCACCAAAGGCAAGGTCAAGCGGTTCCGCGGCATGCTGGGCACCCGCAAGGATGTCAAGAAAGCCTACGTCTCGCTGGAAGACGGAAACGCTATCGACGTGACCACCGGCCTTTGATAGAGAGACGCGACTCAGCGGCTCCGGTGCATCCGGGGCCGCTGGTTCTTTGAAGATCGGACCCGACGGGTTCACGACGACGGCCACCTTCGGGGGGCTATAACAGACAGGCGGGGCAACCTGCCGCAAA
>JBATPI010000123.1:0-44671 GCA_049291415.1 Paracoccaceae bacterium
GATCGTGGCCCGCGCCCCGACCGCGCCCCGCGCTTTTGATCTTGGCCTGAAGAAAAGGAACCCTCAAAATGGCGAACAAACCGTTTTTCCGCCGCCGCAAGGTTTGCCCCTTCTCGGGCGACAATGCACCGGCCATCGACTACAAAGACACGCGTCTTTTGCAGCGCTACATCTCTGAGCGTGGCAAGATCGTCCCGTCCCGTATCACCGCGGTCTCGGCCAAGAAGCAACGCGAACTGGCCACGGCCATCAAGCGCGCCCGCTTCCTGGCCCTGCTGCCCTATGCCGTGAAATAAGGAGCAAGCATCATGCAAGTCATCCTTCTAGAGCGCGTGGCCAAACTGGGCCAGATGGGCGAAGTCGTGAACGTCAAGGACGGTTACGCCCGCAACTACCTTCTGCCTCAGGGCAAGGCGCTGCGCGCGAATGCCGCCAACGTCAAATCCTTTGAGGCCAAGAAGGTGCATCTGCAGGCGCAGAACCTTGAGACCAAGAAAGAGGCCGAAGTCGTTTCAGCCAAAATTGACGGTCAGACCTTCGTGGTGATTCGCTCTGCCTCGGACGCCGGTGCCCTTTACGGCTCGGTCACCACCCGTGACGCAGCTGACGCTGCAACCGAAGCCGGCTTCACCGTCGGCAAGGGTCAGGTCGTGCTGCAAAAGCCGATCAAGGATCTGGGCATTCACGCCGTCTCGGTCGTGCTGCACCCCGAAGTGATCGCCACGATCAACCTGAACGTCGCGCGTTCGCCCCAAGAGGCCGAACTGCAGGCCTCGGGCAAGTCGATCAAGGAACTGGCAGCCGAAGCGGAAGCCGCCGCCGATTTTGAGATCGCCGAGCTGTTTGACGAAATCGGCGCAGCGCAAGAAGGCGAAAACCTGACGCGCGACTGACCTGCGCCATCCCGCAATCAAACCGCGCCAGGGCAACCCGGCGCGGTTTTTCTTTGCGCAGATGGCGTGAAATTACGACGCCCGCAGGTCGCGATCAGCGGCGAAATCCCCACCGCCTTGGCCAAGCATCCGGCCATGCGCACACGCTCGGCCACCTCCTCGGGAATCCTTTGTCTTGTCGCAGGCATTGCGGTCTTTTCCGTGCAGGATCTGATCTTGAAAAAGCTGTCGGGCGACTACCCGCTGCATCAGGCCATGGTGCTGCGCAGTCTGACGGCCCTGCCCTTTCATATTGCCATTGTCCGGGTGTTTGACGGCCGGCTTTCCACCATCATCAGCCCCGGCTGGTGGAAGATGCTGGCGCGCGGCGTGCTGAACTTTTTCGCCTATACCGCCTATTATCTGGGCCTTGCCGCACTGCCGATGGCCACCACCGTGGCCTTATTCTTCACCGCCCCCCTGTTCATCACCCTTGCCGCCGCCCTTTTGCTGCGCGAACGGGTCTCCGGCCCCGCTGCTGCGGCGGTTGTGGGCGGCTTTGCCGGGGTATTGCTGATGGTTCAGCCCGGCTCGGGCAGTCTGGGCTGGGCCGCCCTGTTGCCCATCGCCGGGGCAGCGGGCTATGCCATCTCTATGATCGTGGCCCGCCCGATGGGCCGCACCGAATCTGCCGCCGCCATGGCATTTTGGAGCAACATCTGCTTTTTGCTTTGCGCCCTTGCGCTGGCAGCCATTTTTGGCAGTGGCGCCTGGCAAGGCACTTCGGACCCTGCTTTGGCCTTTCTGACCCGTGGTTGGGTCACACCATCGATCGGCGACGCGGCGCTGATGGGCGCATGTGGCGTGATCGCCGCCATCGGGCTGACGCTGTTGACCTATGCCTACCGCATCGCCCCATCGTCCAGCGTGGCACCGTTCGAATACAGCTTCATGTTCTGGGGCGTTCTCTGGGGCTGGATGTTCCTGGATGAGCTGCCTGACGGCTTTGGCTGGCTGGGCATCACCGTCATCATCAGCGCCGGGCTCTACGTCATCCGGGCCGAGGGCAGCCAACCCGCAACCCCCGCCCCGGCCTCTGCCGCCACCCTGGTCAGCGCCGAGGCCGAGCGCGACCAGACCGCCGCGCAGCCCGCGGAAATGCAACAGGCCGCACCCGAAGGCGCGGCCTGATTGTCCCGCAACCGCGGATGATTACATCTCGTCCAGCGCCTCAACGGCCTTTTGCAGATCGTCCTTCGAGATCTCTTTCTCGGTCACCTTGGCCTGCGCGACGATGTGGTCGATCACCTTGTCTTCAAAGATCGGCGCGCGCAGCTGTTGCTGAACCTGTTGGTTCTTCTGCACGAATTCAAAATACTGACGTTCCTGCCCCGGATACTGACGGGCAGCGGCCAGCACGGCCTGGGTCATTTCAGCATCGGTCACAGTGACTTCGGCAGTCTTGCCCACTTCGGCCAGCAACAGGCCCAGACGCACCCGGCGCTCGGCCAGCGTCTTGTGCTCTTCGGTGGTCTCCACGTTGCCGTGGTTGTGGTCATGCACCTCCGGATGCTCTTCGTGCCACAGCTGGTGCGCGATCTGCCCGGCTTCGGCCTCGACCAGCTTCGACGGCAGGTCGAACTTGACCATCGTGTCCAGCTGATCCAGCAGCGCACGCTTCATCACCGCACGGCTGGCGCCCGAATACTCGGCCTCCAGACGCTCGGCGACCTGCGCCCTCAGGCCCGCCAGATCCTCAGCCCCGTATTTCTTGGCCATCTCGTCGTCGATCTCGGCCGCTTTCGCCTCTTTCACCGCCTTGACGGTGCAGGCAAAAATCGCAGCTTTGCCGGCCAGATGCTTGGCACCATACTCGGCCGGGAACGACACGTTGACGTCCATCTGATCGTCAACCTTGGCGCCCACCAACTGCTCTTCAAAACCCGGAATGAACGAACCAGAGCCCAGAACCAGCGGATAGTCTTCCGCCGTGCCGCCCTCAAAGAACTCCCCATCGACCGAACCCTTGAAGTCGATCACGATCTGGTCGCCGTCTTTGGCCTTGGCGCCCTTCTTGCGGTCGTCATAGGATTTCACGCCATCAGCCAGATTCTTCAGCGCCTCATCGACAGCGGCGTCGTCGGCCTTCACGACCAGCTTGTCCAATTTGATCTTACCAGCATCAAAGGCCGGAATCGGCGGCAGATTCTCATAGGACATCTCGACGACAACATCCTGGCCCTCTTTCCAGTCGTCACCGCCCACCATCTTGACGTCGGGCTGCAGCGCCGGGCGGTCGCCGGACTTGTCGAAATGGTCTTTCATCGCGCCATCGACAGCGTCCTGCATCGCATCGCCCAAAATACGCGGGCCGAACTGCTTTTTCAGGATCGCCAGCGGCACCTTGCCCTTGCGAAAGCCCTTGATTTCCACGTCGGGCTGGGCTTCCAGCAGCTTTTGCTGGATTTTAGTGTCCAGTTCAGCCGCGGTCACCGTGATGGTGTAGCCGCGCTTGAGGCCTTCGTTCAGGGTCTCGGTGACCTGCATTCGTTCCGTCCTTTTCATCCAAACCTGGTGCGGGTGGAGGGACTTGAACCCCCACGCCTTGCGGCGCTGGAACCTAAATCCAGTGCGTCTGCCAATTCCGCCACACCCGCATATGCCTGACCGTTACGTAAGAAAGGACCAACCTTAGCCAAGGATCGGCCCCCATCCGCACCGGAAATTCCGCGCCCTTCTAACAAAGCCCTTCGCAGGATGCGAGAGGAAAAGTTTGCCGCATTTCCGCCACATCGACGTAGCGTCACATGCCACCTTGCCCGAAAGATTGCGCATCCCGGACCAATTCCTGCCACAGTCTGGCGCAAAAAGACTGAGGCAGACGTTAGAAAATGCAGCGAGGATACCACCCATGGGCGATATGACCCTGACCTTCGTCACCAACGATGGTCTCGCACAGACGGCCCCGGCCACTGGCATTACCGCCGGAACGCAGGTTCTGACGCTGGATGGCGCGCTGCCGGTCCAATTCCTCGCCCCCGGCGACCGCATCATCACCCGCACCGGTGCCAAGGTTCTGAAAGACATTCAGGTGACCTTGCTGCGCGACGCAAAGATGATCCGCATCTCGGCCTCGGCCCTGGGCCATGACCGCCCCGAGGAAGACCTGTTCGTCGCCCCGATGCAGCCCATCCTGGTCCGCGACTGGCGCGCGAAGGCACTTTACAAAACCGACGTGGCCATGGTCGAAGCCCAGCGTCTGTGCGACGGCGACTATATCCGCGCTGAGACCGTCGCCGAAGTGCGCCTCTTCACCCTGCAGTTCGAACGGGACGAAGTGATCTATGCCGGCGGCCTTGAACTGACATGTGTGCCGGTAACGGTTGCCGCCTGACATCGATTTCTTCAAAGAAATCGGCCCGGAGCCTTCAAAGGCTCCGACCAAAATCCTTCAAAGGATTTTGACCCCTCACAGCCCCAGCGCCCGGAACACCTTTGGCAACTCTTCCGCCAGATCCTCGGAAATCAGCCCCGGCCCAAAGCTGCGCGCACATTCCACATGCAGCCAGGCCCCGGTGCAGGCGGCATCAAAGGGTGAGAACCCCCGCGCCAGAAGGCCGGTGATGAACCCCGCCAGCACATCGCCCGACCCCGCCGTCGCCAACCACGGCGCTGCCCGCTCATAAGCTGCCGAGTTGATCGCACAGCGCCCATCCGGTGCTGCGATCACCGTATCCGGCCCCTTGAACAGCACCACACAGCCCGCCCGAACGGCTGCCTCCCGGCAGGCATCCACCTTGGAATAGGCGGGCCCTTTGGTGGCCGGAGCCGCCAGCTTCTCAGCCAAATCCGGGAACAGCCGCGCAAACTCTCCGGCATGAGGCGTCAACACACATTCCGCATGCAGCGCGCCAAACAACCCCGCATCCCCTGCCAACAAGGTAAGCGCATCAGCGTCCAGCACCGTAGGTCGGGGTTCACCCCGACTCAGCAACGCCACCGCCACCAACCCCGCCTCCCGCGCGCCCACGCCCATCCCCGGCCCCAGACACAGCGCATTGATCCGCTTATCCTCAAGCACAGCCGTCAACCCATCCCCATCCACCACGCCCCGCAGCATGACAGCCTCCGACCGCGCCGCATTCTCGGCCACAGCACCCTCAGGACACCCCACCGTCACCACCCCCGCCCCGATCCGCAAAGCACCACGGGCGGCAAGCCGCGCGGCCCCGCCATGACCGGGAGGGCCGGAGAGGATCAGCGCGTGGCCGTGGGCGTATTTATGTTGGGCCGCTTCTGGCCAAGGGACGCCCTTCGAGACCGACGGCCCCCAGATGTTCGGCACCGGTCTTTCAACCCGCTGGACTATCCGCTGTTCTTGCCCACGCTTCGTCATCGTCTGCTTGATCCCAAGGTCAACTACCCTAAGCTTGCCGCCAATAGCGGGTGCAAGATCGAGATAGTGCCCCACCTTCGGCGCGTGAAACGTCACCGTCAGATGCGCGCCCATCTCGCCGCCCAATTCCTGCGGCGACTGAAGGCATTTGCCTGAATCTGCGTCGAGTTCGGACACGACATCGATTGCGACGATGTAAGGCGCGCGCACCACTCCGGTCCACCACAGACCATCCGCCATGAAATTGTGATACTCGTAGTTGAGCGCCGAGGGGATTTCGAAACCGCGCGACAATCCGATACCGAAGAGGGCATCCACTACCACGTCAGCCCGATCGAAATCGGCAGCGGTCAGGTTGCCCACCTCCCCCATCCCCACCCACCGCTCATAATTTACCCGCGCATCCGGCGGCATCCGCTCCGGGTCGCCGTAGAGGAAGACCTCTACCTCCCAGCCCCACTCCTTCAACAGCCGCGCCACGACAAACCCGTCGCCGCCATTGCCCCCCGGCCCGCACAAAACCACCGCCCGGTGAGAGGTCGCGCGTAACTCCGGCCATTCCTCAAAAATCGCCTCAACCACGCCCCGCCCGGCGCGCTCCATCAATTCCAGGCCCGTCACCGCGCCGCTGGCAATCGCTGCCGCCTCTACGCTGCGCATCTGGGCTGCCGTCAAAAGCTCGGTCATCGCATTCCCATCCACAAACTGCCCAATCCGCAGGCGCGTTGCACAAATATTAGGCGGTAGTTGCTAAATCCCGCACCAAAGCCCATTTGCCAAACCCTGTCACATTGCCCCCCGGCAGGGGAAGTGGTCCAACACACGCAGACCACGCAGGAGCCACGCCATGAAAAAGATCGAAGCGATCATAAAGCCGTTCAAGCTGGACGAGGTGAAAGAGGCGCTGCAAGAGGCGGGCATCCAGGGCCTGTCGGTCACCGAGGTCAAGGGCTTTGGCCGCCAGAAGGGCCATACCGAACTCTATCGCGGTGCCGAATATGTCGTCGATTTCCTGCCCAAGGTGAAGATCGAGGTCGTGCTGACCGACGATATGGTCGATGCCGCCGTTGAGGCCATCGTCACCGCCGCGCGCACCGACAAGATCGGCGACGGCAAGATCTTTGTGACCCCTGTGGAACAAGTCATCCGCATCCGCACCGGCGAGACCGGTGATGATGCCATCTGAACCGGGCCCCAAAGCCTGATCCCATCAACCCCCAACCGAAAGGCTGTCAGATGAGTGCGGTTGCAAAAGCCCTCAAACTGATCAAGGACGAAGAGATCGAGTATGTCGACGTCCGCTTCACCGATCCCAAAGGCAAACTTCAGCATATCACGCTGATCGTTGACATCGTTGACGAAGACTTCTTCGAAGATGGCCTGATGTTCGATGGCTCTTCCATCGCGGGCTGGAAGTCGATCGACCAGTCCGACATGAAGCTGATGCCCGACGCCGCCTCGGTCTATATTGACCCGTTCTACGCCGAGAAAACCCTTTGCGTGCATTGCAACGTGGTCGAACCTGACACCGGCGAGGCCTACTCCCGTTGTCCGCGCCAGACCGCGCTGAAAGCCGAAGCCTATCTGAAATCCACCGGCATCGGCGATACGTCCTATTTCGGCCCCGAGGCGGAATTCTTTCTGTTTGACGACGTGCGCTATCAGGTCACGCCGCAAAAAGTGTCGTTCCAGATCGACGCCGAAGCCGCCGCCTGGAACACCGACACCGCGTTTGAGGGCGGCAACCTGGCCCACCGCGCGCCGCATAAGGGCGGCTATTTCCCCGTCAACCCGATCGACGAAGCGCAGGATATCCGCAGCGAAATGCTGTCGACCATGAAGCGCATGGGCATCAGGGTCGACAAGCACCACCATGAGGTTGCCACCTGCCAGCATGAGCTGGGGATGATCTTCGGCGGGCTGGTTGAGCAGGCCGACAACATCCAGAAATACAAATACGTCATCCACAACGTCGCGGCCGCCTATGGCAAGACGGTGACCTTCATGCCAAAGCCGATGAAAGGCGACAACGGGTCGGGCATGCACGTCAACATGTCGATCTGGAAGGGCGGTAAGCCCTTGTTCGCGGGCGACAAATACGCCGACCTCTCCCAAGAGGCGCTGTGGTTCATCGGTGGCATCCTGAAGCACGCCAAAGCGTTGAACGCGCTGACCAACCCGTCAACCAACAGCTACAAACGTCTGATCCCGGGGTTTGAGGCGCCGGTGTTGCGCGCCTATTCGGCCCGCAACCGGTCGGGCTGCGTCCGTATTCCGTGGACCGAATCGCCCAAAGCCAAACGGGTCGAGGCCCGATTCCCCGACCCCGCCGCCAACCCCTATCTGTGCTTTTCAGCGTTGATGATGGCGGGTCTGGACGGAATCCGCAACAAGATCGACCCCGGCCCGGCGTCCGACAAGGATCTCTACGATCTGCCGCCCGAAGAGCTGGCCCAGATCCCCACCGTTTGCGGCTCGCTCCGCGAGGCGCTGGAAGAGCTGGAAAAGGACATGGACTTTCTCTTGGTGGGCGACGTCTTCACCCGTGAGCAGCTGGACAGTTATATGGCGCTGAAGTGGGAAGAGGTTTACGCCTTTGAACACACGCCGCATCCGGTGGAATACCTGATGTATTACTCCTGCTGACCAGATCCGCCGCAGATACCGAAAGGCCGCCCTCCGGGGCGGCCTTTTTTCCACGCGCAGCCGACGGTTTTCGGCAAATGCCGTGCCATGGCCACCTTTGCGCCCCGACAGGGCCAAACTGCGCGGCCACAGTGATGGTTCCTAGGTCCGGGGCCCGGTTGCGCATGTCACGATCTACCAAAGATACCCGCCCGAAGATCTGGGCCGAAGGCGCGCAAAACCCGCCGCTGCACCCGCGTGCCTTTGCGCTGGCTTCGGTGATCTTCGCCCGCGACAGCCTGTCGGGGCTGTTGACCCGCTGCGCCACCTCGGCGACCGGATTTGGCCAGACCGTCGCCACCGGGCGCTGGCGGGTGCCGCCACACCGCCTGGGCCGCACCGGACGCTATCTGCCAACCGTCGCACAGACCGCTGGCTCCATTTCCGGCCTGGCCGACGTGTTGCAACGTGCAAGCCTGGTCGTGCAACCCGCCAAAACCAAAACCGGCACGCCCGCAGCGCCCCACACCGCCATGCCCGATCCCACGGCCCGCGTCCTGCCGCGCCGCCCGGTCGCAGCACCCCGAGTGCAGGCGGCGCCGCACTTTACCGGCGAGGAAGACCCCGATCTTGCGTTGATCCGCCAGCTTTTGGCCGATGCCCCCGCCCAGCCTCAGCCTGCGCTGCAATCCCACCATGCGGCATCGGCCGACCTGCGTCCCGCACCGCCTGCCGCTGAGTGTCCAGACCGTCACGGCACATCAGACCCCGGCTGGCGGCGCGATTTGCTACAGCAAACCGCAGCCCAAGGGCTGGGCTACGGCCTTCTGGCGCTCAGCCTGCCGGTCGGGGCGGCGCGCGCCCTGTTGGCACATCTGAACGGCGAAGACCTACGCGAGATGGTCGCGCCACCCACAGACCTGCCCTAAGACCCGGCGTGAGCGCCGCCTTTCAGTGCTGCGCCGCCATCAAGGCCGCCAACTCAGCCGCGCTCAGCGTATCAGACTCGACCACATAGGTGTGAATGGTGAACACCACCGCCCGGGTTTGCGGCAGGCGCATCAGGCACTGCCGCTCACAGCGCACGAACACATGGCCCTCAGGCCGCGGCCGGCGCTGCCCCTCCAGCCGTGGCTGGTGCAGCGCATGGTCGTCATAGGTCAGGAAGTTCATCCGCCACAGCGGTTGCTCGGGCCTTATCGCATCAAACAATCGCTGCACCCGCCGCGCCACGCCGTCGTCATAGGGCGTCACCGGCACATGAATGGACACCAGCGCACGACCCAGTTTCTGGCCCAGGGACCAGCTGGCGGGAAAGCACAGCACCCCCGCCGTCAGCACGCTTTCGCCCGCCTCATCCTGCATCACGCACAGATCTTCCTGCACCAGACGGCCCAGCGTCATCAGCGGCTGGTCGCGGTCCAACGCCACCTCAACCCCATCGGGCCGACGCACCGATGCCGCCCCCACCGCAAACCCCTCCATGCGGGTCAACCGGTCCAGCACCAGATCATACAGCTCTTGCGCCGCCGGCAGGGCCCGCGACAGCAGCGCATGCACCCCCTGCGGCACCGCGGCCAACAGCCGGTCCCGCTCGGCCATCTGGGAGGCATAGGCGTCATCCACCCGCAGCCAATCGTTCCCCTCTACCGGCAATATCCCGGGCAGCCGCGATGTGCGCGGGTCCATCCAGGGCAGGAACGGCAATTCAGATTGCAAGATCGGGTGCGGCTGCGGTGTCAAATCGGTCATGCCGCGCAACCTAAACCGGCGCACAGGGCCGCGAAAAGCCCCCATTCCGCGCGAAACACCAAAAGACGACACAACCCGTCGCCTTTCGGCAGGATTCCCGCGCACGCAGCCGTCAGCCTGTGCCCATCAGGGAGGCTCCGATGTCCACCAATTACGCCACCGACCGCCGCAAGATCGACCCCACCCGCGGGGGCCAGCTGGCCGACGGCAGCCCCAATGACAATGACCAGGTTGAGATCGGGCCCACCCAACTGGCCTTTGGTGAATGGCAGGCGGCGGGGCTGACGCCGCCGGATCTGGCCGCAATGCGCGAGTTTCGTTGGCGACGGCTGACCAAGGCGCTGGTTGACCGCGACATCGGCGGCCTCTTGATGTTCGACCCCCTGAACATCCGCTACGCCACTGACACCACCAACATGCAGCTTTGGAACAGCCACAACCCGTTCCGCGCCGTGCTTTTATGCGCCGACGGCCATATGGTGATCTGGGAATACAAACAGGCGCCGTTTCTGGTCACCTTCAACCCCTTGGTGGCCGAGATCCGCTCGGGTGCGTCGTTCTTCTATGCCGTCACCGGCGATAAGGGCGACGCCGCCGCCAGCAGCTTTGCCGGCCAGATTGATGAGGTGATGCGCGCCCACGTCGGCACCAACCGTCGTCTGGCGGTGGACAAGATCATGGTCTCGGGTCTGCGCGCGCTGGAACGCAAGGGATTTGAGGTGCTTGAGGGCGAAGAGGTGACCGAGCGCACCCGCGCCATCAAAGGCCCGGATGAGATACTGGCGATGCGCTGCGCCCATGACGCTTGTGAGCACGCGATTGCCGAGATGGAGGCCTATACCCGCACGAACGTGCCCAAGGGTGGCATCTCCGAAGACGACATCTGGGCCGAACTGCACCGCGGCAACATCCGCCGCGGCGGTGAATGGATTGAGACGCGCCTCTTGGCATCCGGCCCGCGCACCAACCCCTGGTTTCAGGAATGTGGCCCGCGCATCGTGCAACACAATGAAATCGTTGCCTTTGATACAGATCTGATCGGCGCCTACGGCATTTGCATCGACATCAGCCGCACCTGGTGGGTGGGCGATCAGCGCCCGACCAATGCGATGATTTCGGCGATGAACCACGGGATTGACCATATCCGCGACCATCAGGCCCGGCTGAAACCCGGCGTCACCATCCATGAGCTGACCCATGGTGGTCATCAGCTGGAGGATCAGTATTGGAAGCAGAAATATTCCTGCAAGATGCACGGCGTCGGCCTCTGCGACGAATGGCCCTTCGTGCCCTATTCCGACGGTTGGGTGGACGGTGCCTTTGACGTGGCGCTGGAGCCCGGCATGGTTCTGTGTGTTGAGGCGCTGGTGTCCCCCGAAGGTGGAGATTTCTCGATAAAACTGGAGGATCAGGTGCTTATCACCGAAACCGGATGTGAAAACCTGACCAAATACCCCTTTGATCCGGCCCTGATCGGGCAATAGCGCCACACAAACCCGTGAGACTGGGTCGCAAAGGGCTGGCCCCCTGCGACGATCTGGCTACCATCACGCCCCAGACCTGCGAAAGGGGCCGATATGACCAGTGCTGCATTTGAATTCGCCGGCAAGGATGGGCAAAGCCTTGTCGGCCGGTTAGAGCGCCCTTCCGGCCCGTTGCGGGCAACCGCGCTGTTTGCGCATTGCTTTACCTGCGGCAAGGATATTTTCGCCGCCCGCCGCATCTCACGCCGATTGGCGACCATGGGCATCGCCGTATTGCGGTTTGATTTCACAGGCTTGGGGCATTCAGACGGCGAATTCGCCAATTCCGGCTTTTCGGGCAATGTCGATGATCTGCTGGCCGCCGCATCGGCTTTGACCGATGCGGGCATGCCGCCGGGCCTGCTGGTTGGCCACAGCCTTGGCGGTGCGGCGGTGATTGCCGCGGCCGGGCAGATCGCGACGGCCCGGGCGGTTGCGGTCATTGGCGCGCCCGCCGACCCCGCCCATGTCACCCATCTTTTCGCCCATGCCGAAGACCGGATTCAGACCGAAGGCCAGGCCGATGTCACCCTTGCCGGGCGCAATTTCACCATCTCAAAACAGTTTCTGGATGATTTGCGCAGCACCAGCCTGACCCAGCATCTGCGTCACCTGAAGCGCGCGCTTCTGATCCTGCATTCGCCCACCGATCAAATCGTGGGCATTGAGAACGCCGCCACCCTGTTCACTGCCGCCCGCCACCCCAAAAGCTTTGTGACGCTGGACGGCGCCGATCACCTGCTCAGCCGCGTTGCAGATGCCGATTACGCTGCCGATACCATCGCCACATGGGCAGAGCGTTATCTGGATCTGCCCGCCCCGATCGTCGGGCCAGCCGTCCCCGAAGGCATCACCCGCGTGTCCGAGGCTGACCCGAACGGCTTTTTGCAAGACGTCCAAATGGGCCGCCATCACCAGAAGGCGGATGAACCGACCAGCTTTGGCGGCACCGATCTTGGCCCCTCGCCTTATCAATATCTGGCTGCGGGTCTGGGGGCGTGTACTGCCATGACCATCCGGATGTATGCGCGCCGCAAAGGCTGGCCGCTGATACAGGTCGCAGTTGATGTATCACATGACAAACAGCACGCAAAAGATTGTGAAGATTGCGATAAAGGTCAAAAGATTGACACTTTTTTCCGCGCCATCACCCTGACCGGCGACCTTGATCCCGACCAGCGCGCAAAGCTGATCGCAATTGCCGACAAATGCCCGGTTCACCGCACATTAGAGTCAAAGGCGGTGATCCACACGCATGAGGCGACCGGGGGCGACTGAACGGGGGCGGCTGACCGGGGGCGGCTGAACCTTGTCCTTTGGGGCGTCTGCGACTATGGGAAACCAACCTCTGACCCAGCACGCAAGGCCTGCCCCATGATCCCGCGCTATTCCCGGCCCGAAATGGTCGCCCTCTGGTCCCCCGAAACCCGCTTCAAGATCTGGTTCGAGATTGAGGCCCATGCCTGCGACGCCCAAGCCGCCCTTGGCGTGATCCCCAAAGCCAACGCCGAAGCCATCTGGCGCGCCAAGGACGTCACCTTTGACGTCGCCCGCATTGATGAGATCGAAGCCGTCACCAAGCATGACGTGATCGCCTTTCTAACCCATCTGGCCGAGATCATCGGGGCCGATGAGGCGCGGTTTGTTCATCAGGGCATGACCTCATCCGACGTCCTCGACACCACGCTGAACATCCAGCTGACCCGCGCCGCTGACCTCTTGCTGGCAGCCCTGGACCGCGTCCTGGCCGCGCTGAAATCCCGCGCGTATGAGCATAAAGACCACGTCCGCATCGGTCGCAGCCATGGCATCCACGCCGAGCCGACCACCATGGGCCTGACCTTCGCCCGCTTTTACGCCGAGATGCGGCGCAACCGCGACCGCCTTGAAAACGCCCGCAAAGAAGTCTCCACCGGGGCCATCTCGGGCGCTGTCGGCACCTTCGCCAATATCGATCCCGCGGTCGAAGACCACGTCTGCCGCGCCCTTGGCCTGACGCCTGAGCCGATCAGCACCCAGGTCATCCCGCGCGACCGTCACGCCATGTTCTTTGCCACCCTCGGCGTTATCGCCAGCAGCATTGAGAACGTCGCGATCGAGATCCGCCACATGCAGCGCACCGAGGTGCTGGAGGCTGAGGAATTCTTCAGCCCCGGCCAAAAGGGTAGCTCTGCCATGCCGCATAAGCGCAACCCGGTGCTGACCGAAAACCTGACCGGCCTTGCCCGGCTGGTCCGCATGGCCGTGGTTCCCGCCATGGAAAACGTCGCCCTGTGGCATGAGCGTGACATCAGCCATTCAAGCGTGGAGCGCGCCATCGGCCCCGATACCACAATCACGCTGGATTTCGCGCTGCACCGGCTGGCGGGGGTGATTGAGAAATTGGTGATCTACCCCGACAACATGCTGGCAAACATGAATAAATTTCGTGGGTTGGTGATGAGTCAGCGTGTCCTTCTGGCGCTGACCCAGGCCGGGGTCAGCCGCGAAGACGCCTACCGTCTGGTGCAAAGGAACGCCATGAAGGTCTGGGAACAGGGCGCTGACTTCAGGACCGAGCTTTTGGCCGATCCGGAGGTCACCGCCGCCCTGACCCCGGCGGAAATCGAAGAGAAATTCGACCTTGGCTATCACACCAAACACGTCGACACGATCTTTGCCCGCGTTTTCGGCTAACCCCGCAAGAGGTTGTTAAGCCTGTCCGCCTAATCTGCCCTTACAGGCGGATTCGAAAGGATATGGTGTTGGAAGATGGCCACGCGCTGGCGCGCATCAACCCCGCGCAGCGGATGATGACGCTGGCGGGCGACACCCCGTCGCGCCGCATTCTGTCGACCCGGCAAAAGGCCGCAATCATCGTGCGGTTCATGCTGGCCGAAGGGGCGAAAATCCCATTGTCGCAGCTGCCCGAACACATGCAATCGGCCCTGGCCGAACAGATGGGCGCGATGCGGCTGGTTGATCGCCAGACCCTGGATCAGGTGGTCAATGAATTCGTGTCCGAGTTAGAGTCGGTCGGCCTGGCCTTCCCCGGCGGGATAGAGGGCGCGCTGTCGGTGATGGATGGCCATATCTCGCAGTCCACCGCCAGCCGGTTGCGCCGCAAGGCCGGTGTGAACTCGAAAACCGACCCGTGGGAGCGTTTGATGGCGCTGACCCCGGCCCAGCTGTTGCCGGTGATCGAAGAGGAATCGGTTGAGGTGGCGGCCGTTCTTCTCTCGAAACTGCCCGTGCCCAAGGCGGCCGACATCCTGGGCAAACTGCCCGGCGAAAAGGCCCGCCGCATCGCCTTTGCCGTGTCATTGACCGGCAACATAGACCCCGACACCGTGCGCCGGATCGGCACCGCCATTCTGAACCAGATCGACAGTCAGCCCGCCCGCGCCTTTGACACAGGCCCGGTGGAACGGGTGGGCGCGATCCTGAACGTCTCGCCCGCACTGACCCGCGAAGATGTGCTTTTGGGGCTGGAGGCCGACGATGCCAGCTTTGCCGAACAGGTCCGCCGCGCGATCTTTACCTTTGTCCACATCCCCGCCCGCGTGCATGGCCGCGACGTGCCAAAGATCATCCGGCTGGTCGATCAGGCCGTGCTGGTCACCGCCATGACCGCCGGCATCGGCAAACCGGATATAGAGGCGGCAACAGAGTTCATTCTGTCAAACATCTCGCAGCGCATGGCCCAAGGCATCCGCGAAGAGATTGACGCCCGTGGAAAGGTCAAGGACAAGGACGCCGAAGACGCCATGAACCAGATCATCAGCGCCATCCGCACGTTAGAGGCGTCCGGCGAAATCGTGATGGTTCAGGAAGACGACGATTGATCTTTGCCCCACTCCAGACCCGCAGCGGTCCGACTGTAGAGGTGTGTGGGAGATCGGTGCGGATTTGCCGCCGGATCATTTGCCGCCCGCGAGATTTGTCACCCGCGCCGGCCAGCAGATCCACCTGCCTTGGGCTTTTCTTTGACCGTCCCAACCGCTAGGCAGGGGCATCACCAAAGGGAGATTCATCTTGACCAACACCATCAAACGTATCGGCACCGGCCCGCGCATGTCCGAGGCTGTCTGCTACAACGGAATCGCCTGGCTGGCGGGGCAGGTCGGCAAACCGGGCGATTCGGTCGCAGATCAGACCCGCACCTGCCTGGCCGAGGTTGACCGTATCCTGGCCGCCGCCGGCACCGACAAGACCCGCGTCCTGTCAACCCAGATCTGGATGGCCGACATGGCCGATTTCGCCGAGATGAACGCCGTCTGGGACGCCTGGGTGCCGCAGGGCAACACCCCTGCCCGCGCCACCGGCGAGGCCAAACTGGCCACCAAAGACTATCTGGTCGAAGTGATCGTCACCGCCGCACTCTGATCTTCACGCGGAGCCAAAAACGAACTGTGCAGGTCAGAGCCAACCGACCTGCACAGTTCCTGTCGAGCGCTGGACAATTGTTTGCTTTCGCTGGCTCGCATTTTGTTCAACGCCCATCGGCTGACACGCCAGGGCTTTTGGCCTGCACCATATCTGGTGCTGCAGGTGTTGCCAGAACCTGATGTACCAAAGCACCGAACGCAACTTGCCTGGGGCGGTGCCAGCGACTGCGCGCCAGCCATGGCTGGCCTCAGACCTTCAAGAACGCCACCAAAGCCGCTGTCGAGCCGTCTTTGCCTTCCGCGCTGACCCTGCCTTCCAGCACCGGTTGCAGCGCCACAGCCAGCTCTTTGCCCAGTTCAACCCCCCATTGGTCAAAGGAATTGATCCCCAGGATCACGCCTTCGACGAACACCCTATGTTCATAAAGCGCTATGATCTGGCCCAGAACAAAGGGCGTCAGCCGGTCATAGGCCAGCACGGTTGACGGCCGGTTGCCAGGGAAGACCCGATGGCGAGCCTGCCGTTCCAACTCATCGCCCGTCAGCCCTTTGGCGGCCATCAAGCCGCGGGCGGCGTCCAATGTGCGGCCCTTCATCAGCGCCTCGGCCTGCGCCAGACAATTGGCCACCAGCAACAGGTGCTGATGCGCCAGATCCGCCTCATGCCCATGCCGCGCCACCAGAAATTCGCAGGGCACGATCCGGGTGCCCTGATGGATCAGCTGGTAGAACGCATGCTGCCCGTTGGTGCCCGGCTCGCCCCAGACCACGGGGCCAGAGTCTACCGTCAGGTCGCTGCCGTCGCGGGCGACGCGCTTGCCGTTGCTCTCCATCTCCAACTGCTGCAAATAGGCGGGCAGACGCGACAGACGCTGCTCATAGGGCAGCACGGCGCGGGTGGCATGACCGCAGATCTGGTTGTGCCAGATGCCGACCAGGGCCAGCAGAACCGGCATGTTTTGCGCCAAGGGGGCGGTCTGGAAATGGTTGTCCATCGCCTGCGCGCCGTCCAGCATCTGCTGAAATGCCTCTGGCCCGACGGCGATCATCAGCGCCAGTCCAATCGGCCCCCACATCGAATAGCGCCCGCCCACCCAATCTTCAAATCCGAAAACCCGTTCGGGATCAATGCCATAGGCCGCAGTCTTATCCCCCGCGGTCGACACCGCAGCGAATTGCGCGACCGGGTTGGCGATCCGCGCCGCCATCCAGCGCCGGGCGGTATCGGCATTCGTCATCGTCTCAATGGTGGTAAAGGTTTTTGACGCCACGATCACCAGCGTGGTCTCGGGGGTCAGCCCGGCCAGCGTGTCATGGATATGCGCCCCATCGACGTTTGAGACGAAATGCACCCGCGGCCCGTCATGATAGGGTGCCAGCGCCAGCGTGGCCATCGCAGGGCCCAGGTCAGAGCCGCCAATGCCGATATTCACCACATCGGTGATGCGCCCGCCCTGCCCGGCAAAGGCGCCGGACCGCACGTCACGGGCAAAGGCCGCGGTCGCCGCCCGGCCCGCCCGCACCCCCGGCATCACATCAGCGCCGTCCACGCAAATCACCGCATCGGCGCCAGCACGCAAGGCCACATGCAGCACCGCGCGGCCTTCGGTGTCATTGATCTTGTCGCCTGCGAACATCGCGGCACGGCGGCCCACCACATCGGACGCCTCTGCCAGATCCAGCAGCAACACGCGGGCGGTGGCGTCTATGCCGGTCTTTGACCAGTCAAACAACAGCCCATCAGCCCGCAGCGAAAACTTTTCCGCCCGGTGCGGATCGGCCGCGAACAGGGCCGCAATCGTGCCTGCATCGGCTGCATGATGCGCCCGCAGGCCTGCCCATTTGTCAGTCATCCCAGACTACTCCGCCCAATGCACCACTGCCTGATCCAGCACCGCCCGGATCGGCGCCTCTGCCACCGGCAGCACAGCCGCGCGTTCGATGGCCGCGCGTTTCTCGGCCCCGGTGATCAGCACATGCACCTTGATCGCGGCCCGCAAGACCGGCACGGTCAGCGTCACCCGCGGCTCATCCGCGCCCTCGGCCCGCATCGGCAGGATCAGGCGGTGGGTGGACGACAGCGCCTCTTCCAACCGGTCGGCCCCGGGGAACAGGCTGGCGGTGTGCATGTCTGCCCCCATCCCCAGCAGAAGAACCGAGATCGGCAGATGCGGCCGCAACCGCTCTTCCAGCGCGGGCACCACCTCTTCGGGCATCTCATAACCGGGCAGATACAGCGGCAACAATTGCGCCGCCGCCGCATGGCCGCGCAACAACCGTTCGCGCAGCAGCCGGGTGTTTGAGCGCGGGCTGTCCTCGGGCACCCAGCGTTCGTCATTCAGGATGACCGAGACATTGGCCCAACCCAGATCCACCCCCGACAGCGTGTCAAATACCGGTCCGGGCGTGGTGCCACCAGGCACCGACAGCGTTGCGCGCCCGTCACGGCGCAGGAATTCGGCCAGATCGCTGGCGATCACATTGGCCAATTGCAGAAACATCATCTCGCGGTCAGGGTAGGCTTCGAATTGCATCAGCGGATCTCCCTCCAGCGGCGGCCATCACGGTGCATCAGCATCAGCGCGTCTTCCGGCCCGGAAGACCCCGCATCATAGGGCTGCGGGCGATCGGCGCGCTCTTCCCAACCGGCGATGATCGGATCGGCCCAGGCCCAGGCGGCCTCAACCTCATCGCCGCGCATGAACAGGGTCTGATTGCCGCGGATAACATCCATGATCAGCCGCTCATAGGCGTCGGGCACCTCTTCGTGATCGGCCCCCAAGGCATCGGCAAAGGACATGTCCAGCGGCACCTGCATCAGGCGCATGCCGCCCGGTCCGGGCTCTTTGATCATCATCATCAGATCCATGCCCTCATTCGGCTGCAACCGGATCACCAGTACGTTTTCCCGCCAGCCCTCGGCATCGTCAAAGATCGAGTGCGGCGGCTCACGAAAGGTGATCGCAATCTCGGACGTGCGGGCGCGCAGCCGTTTGCCGGTGCGCAGATAGAACGGCGTGCCCTTCCAGCGCCAGTTCGAGATATGGGCCTTCAGCGCGATATAGCTTTCGGTTTTAGAACTGGGGTTTTCGCTATCCTCAAGATAGCCGCTCTGGCCGGCTGCCGCCAGATACTGCCCGCGCACGATGTCTTCGGCGCGCACAGGGTCCAGCGCACGGATCACCTTCAGCTTTTCATCGCGCACGGCCTGGGGGTCAAAGTGATAGGGCGGCTCCATCGCGATCAGGCACAACAGCTGCATCAGGTGGTTTTGCACCATATCGCGCATCGCGCCCGAGGTGTCGTAATAGGCGCCGCGCCCGTCAACCCCCACCGTTTCCGCCACGGTGATCTGCACATGGTCGATGTATTCGGCCTTCCACAGCGGCTCGAACAATATATTGGCGAACCGCACTGCCATCAGGTTCTGCACGGTTTCCTTGCCCAGATAATGGTCAATCCGGTAAATCTGGCTTTCATCGAAATGCTTCGCAAGGGTGGCGTTCAGCGTCTTTGCGGTGGCCAGATCGCGGCCGAACGGCTTTTCGACGACGATCCGCGCCTCGGGCCCGGCAATGCCATGCGATTTCAGACGCTCGGCAATGTCGCCAAACAGCCCTGGTGCCACCGAAAAGTAGAACGCCTGCACCACATCCGGGCGTGCCAGTGCCTTTAGTTGCGGCCAGCCGCCATCGCCCTTGGCATCAATGGGGATATAGCTCAACCGGGTCAGGAATGTGGCAATCGCCTCTGGATCCTGCTTGGCCGCGGGCACGAATTCGCCAATCGCCTCAGCCACCATCGCGCGAAAATCGGCATCTGACAGATCGCCCCGCGCAGCCCCGATGATACGGCTGTCTTCGGTCATCTGCCCGGCCTGAAACCGCCGGTACAGACCCGGCAGGATCTTGCGGCGCGCCAGATCGCCGGTGCCGCCAAAGATCACAAGGTCGAACGGATCAACCGGGATAACGCGCGATACCATAAAGCCCTCATTGCCGCGAAATTGTTAGCGCTAACGATCCGCCTTTTAGCGCCGGACAGCAGTAAAGTCTAGCACCTTGAGGCGCAGGGTGAAACATCGGCGCAGCGATCAAACTTCATCCAGCGGATGCCAGCGCACGCGCATCAGACCCGGTTCCAGCGCCAGCCGCTGCACGGCCTGTTCCAGCACCGAATCCGGCACTCCTTCGGGTGTGACGGTGGCCACCAGATCCAGCCCCAGCCCGTCTTCGCTGCGCTGCATGCCGATCTCACTGAGATGCAGCCCGCCCAGTCCCAGCGCCATCAGCATCAGGCTGCGGGTCTCGGCCTCGACCTCCGTGCGGGCGGTCACCTGCACCCGGAAGGACCGCGTGATCGGCACCCCGGCGCGGGTCTTGCGCTTTAGCCATTTGACCAAGGGGCGCAGGCCCAGGTTCACAAAAACCACCAGCCCGGTCAGCAGCAGCGCAAAGTCCCAGAACCCCGATCCCGCCATCATGCCGACACCCGCCGCACACCACAGCGTGGCGGCGGTGTTCAGCCCATGCACGTTAAAGCCGTCGCGAAAGATGATGCCAGCGCCCAGAAAGCCAATACCCGACACCACCTGCGCCGCCACCCGCGTCGGGCTGACCTCATTGGGGTAAAGCGCTGAAAAGGTGACGAAACTGGCCGCCCCCAGCGCCACCAGCGCATTGGTGCGCAACCCCGCCATCCGTTGGCGCACCTGCCGCTCAGACCCGATCAGGGCACCACAGGCCACCGCGACCGACAGGTTCAGGGCCGCGGCCTGCAAGGTAATGGACATCGCGCGACTCTCCTGATTGACCGCCGCACATCCCATCACGCCGCGCGACAGAAGGAAAGCACCGGCGGCCGGTCACGCCTCCAGTTCGGCATCCCAATACAGATAGTCCATCCAGCTTTGATGCATGAAATTCGGCGGAAAACGGCGGCCGTGTCCTTGCATTTCCTCAGCCGTCGGAGTGCGGGGGGGGCGGCGCAGCGACAGGCCTGACTGGCGCAGCGTCCGGCTGCCCTTGCGTAGATTGCAGGGCGAACAGGCCGCCACCACGTTTTCCCAACTGGTAATCCCGCCGCGCGACCGGGGCACCACATGGTCAAAGGTCAGATCGCCCTTTGCACTGCAATACTGGCAACAAAACTCATCCCGCAGGAAAAGATTAAAGCGCGTGAAGGCCACGCGCTTTTGGGGTTTGACATAGTCCTTCAGCACCACGACCGACGGTATCCTGAACTCTTGCCGCTGGCTGCGCACCACCTGATCGTATTCGGCCAGCACCTGCACCCGCTCTAGCACCGCGGCCTTGATCGCCTCTTGCCAGGGCCACAGCGACAGGGGGTAATAGCTGAGCGGGCGAAAATCGGCATTCAGAACCAGCGCCGGAAACTGCCGCAGCCCCGCCGGATCGCGCACGAAATGGGTTCTGAAGTCGCCATCCATCAAAGAAGACCCCGTCTTCTGCTTTTGCCAACACAACAGGATGGGCACCACATCAGCGCAGGGGCCCGCTCCGGTTGGCGCAAACTATATCTGGCGATTTTCGGCTGACAACCCCCGATGTCTATGTTTTTGACCGGACCGGTTGGCACGACAGACGGGCCGAAATTCCCGGGCAGCGGGGCTGCCCGGGCGATCCGCATCAGGCCGCGGCGACGGCGCGTGCGGTCAGCACCCGCACCAGATTGGCGCGGTAGGCGGCGGTGCCATGCAGGTCATTGATCATGCCATCGGCATTGACCGTCAGGCCCTGCACGGCGGCGGGGGTAAAAGATGCGGCCAGCGCCGTCTCAGCCTCGGTCCAGCGAAAGACCCCGTCCCCGCCAGCCCCTGTCACCGCCACCCGCACACCACCCTCATGCTTGGCCACAAAGACCGCGGTCAGGGCAAAACGGCTGGCAGGCTGGTTGAACTTTAGATAGGTCGCCTGTTGCGGGATCGGAAAGATCACGCTGGTGATGAACTCACCCTCCTCCAGCGCCGTGGTGAACAGGCCCTGGAAATAGTCGTCCGCCGCGATCTTGCGCCGGTTGGTCACCACTGTGGCGCCGCTGGCCAGAACCGCGGCCGGATAGCAGGCCGAAGGGTCATTGTTGGCGACACTGCCGCCAATGGTGCCCCTGTTGCGCACCGCCGGATCGCCGATGCCGCCCGCCAACGCCGCCAGTGCGGGATAGGATTTGGCCGCCTGGCGCGCCACCACCGCATGCGGCGTGGCAGCGCCGATATGCAGGCCGCCATCCCCCATGCAGACGCCCTGCATCTCGGCGATACCGGTCAGGCTGACCAGCACGCCGGGTGCTGCCAGCCGTTGCTTCATCGTCGGGATCAGCGTCTGGCCGCCGGACAGCGCCTGCGCGCCCTCAGCCCCCAATGCCTTGGCTGCATCGGCTATGGTCGTCGGTTTCACAAAGTCGAAGTTATGCATCTGCGCCCCCTACCCTTGCATCGCCGTCCACACCCTTGCGGGTGAGACCGGCATGTCGATATGCGTGACGTGACGATGACCGCCGCGCTGCAGCGCATCAATCACCGCATTGACGACGGCAGGCGGAGAGCCGATCGCCCCCGCCTCACCACAGCCCTTTACCCCCAACGGGTTATGCGTGCAGGGCGTGTTGCAACTGTGATCGACCGTATAGAACGGCACATCATCAGCGCGCGGCATGGCGTAATCCATATAGGATCCAGTCAACAGCTGACCGTTTTCGTCATAATAGGTGCGCTCCAGCAGGGCCTGACCGATGCCCTGCCCCACGCCGCCATGCACCTGCCCGTCAACCACCATCGGGTTGATCACATTTCCAAAGTCATCGGCAGCGGTGAACCTGACCACATCGACCTTGCCGGTGTCTTCATCCACCTCAACCTCACATATATAGGCGCCTGCGGGATAGGTGAAGTTGGCGGGGTCATAGAACGCGGTTTCCTCCAACCCCGGCTCCAGCGTTTCCAATGGGTAATTATGCGGCACATAGGCGGAAAACGCGATCTCGCCAAAGGTCTTGGCCTTATCGGTCCCCGCCACGCTGAATTTGCCATCGGCAAAGCTGATGTCGCCCTCAGCCGCCTCCAGCATATGGGCGGCAATCTTGCGGCCCTTGGCGATGATCTTGTCCATCGCGCGGTCCATGGCAGACCCCGCTACCGCCAAACTGCGTGAGCCATAAGTCCCCATGCCGAAGGGGATCTTTGAGGTATCGCCATGCACGATTTCCACCGCGGATTCCGCGATCCCCAGTTTAGCCGCGACGATCTGGGCAAACACCGTCTCATGCCCCTGACCGTGGCTGTGTGCGCCGGTCATTACCGAGATATTGCCGGTCGCGTTCACCCGCACCGTGGCCGCATCATAGAGGCCGACCCGCGCGCCCAGCACCCCTACCAGGTTTGACGGCGCTATGCCGCAGGCCTCAATCCACGTCGACAGCCCCATGCCGCGCAGCTTGCCGCGGGCCTTGGAGTCAGCCGCGCGTTTTTCAAACCCGGCCACATCGCCCAGCTCAATCGCCTTGTCCAGGGTGGCTTGATAATTGCCGGTGTCATAGAGCAGCCCGACCGGCGACTGATAGGGAAACTGATCCGGCGTCAGCAGGTTCTTTCGGCGCACCTCAAACGGGTCCAGAGCCAGCTCGCGGCACATCTTGTCGATCACCCGCTCCAAGGAATAGGTCGCCTCGGGGCGGCCAGCACCGCGATAGGCATCAACCGGCGCGGTGTTGGTGAAAACCGTTTTCACATTCACATAGACATGCGGCACCTTATAGGGCCCCGACATCAGCGTGCCGTGCAGAAACGTCGGCGTCGCGGTGGAAAAGTTCGACAGATACGCACCCACATTGGCCAGCGTCTCGGTGCGGATCGCCAGGATTTCACCATCCTTGGTGCAGCCCAGCTCAATCTTCGTCACATGGTCTCGGCCATGCGCATCCGACAGGAAGGATTCCGACCGTTCCGCCGTCCAGCGCACCGGACGGCCCAACCGGCGTGAGGCCGCCAGCACCAGCGCCTCTTCGCCATAGTGAAAGATCTTTGAGCCAAAGCCGCCGCCCACATCGGGGGCCACCACGGTCAGTTTATTCTCGGGAATGCCCATCACAAAGGCCGCGATCAACAGCCGCGTCAGATGCGGGTTCTGGCTGGTCGTGGTCAGTTTATAGTCCCCGGTGCCGGGGAAATACTCGCCAATACTGGCGCGTGGCTCCATCGCGTTGGGGATCATCCGGTTGTTGACCAGATCCAGCGTCACCACATGCGGGGCGGCTTTCATCGCCGCATCGACGGCAGCGCGGTTGTCCTCGATCCAGCCCCAGTCAAAGCACTGGTTGTCGGGGATCTCATCATGCACGCGGTTGGACGGGTCAGCCAAGGCCGCCTTCATATCGACGATGGCGGGCAGTTCCTCGATCTCGGTCGCGTCGGCCAGCGCCTCGGCCGCGTCCTTGGCTTGGGCGTAGGTTTCGGCCACCACGGCAGCATAGGCGTCGCCGACATGGCGCACCTTGCCATGCGCCAGAACCGAGCGCTTGGGTTCGCGCATCGGCGTGCCGTCACGGCTGTTGATCAGCCAGCCCGCCGGGTTGCCGCCGACATCCTTGAAGTCCTCACCGGTGAAAACCGCCAGCACGCCGGGCATATCGGCGACCGACGCGGTATCAATCGACACGATCCGGCCATGCGCCACGGTAGACCGCACCATCACCGCATGCGCCTGCGCGTGCAGGGCCAGATCGTCGGTATACCCCCCCCTGCCGGTCAGAAAGCGCACATCCTCACGCCGCTTTACCGGCGCACCAATTCCATGATCTTTCGCCATCTTCCCCTCCTATTCCGCAGCCACAGCCGGCACGTCCTGACCGGACGCCGCCAGCACGGCCTTGACGATGTTGTGATAGCCGGTGCAGCGGCAGATATTGCCCTCCAGCCCGTGGCGCACCTGCGCTTCGGTCGGCTGCGGCGTCTCGGCCAGGAGGGCTGCCGCCGTCATCACCATGCCCGGCGTGCAAAAACCGCATTGCAGCCCGTGGTGGTCCTGAAACGCCTGCTGCAGCACGCTGAGCGAGCCATCGGCGTTTCCCATGCCCTCAATCGTGCGCACATCGGCGCCCGCCACTTCGGCGGCAAAGATCGTGCATGATTTCACCGCCACGCCATCCACATGCACCACGCAGGCGCCACATTGGCTGGTGTCGCAGCCGATATGCGTGCCGGTCAGCCCCAGCCCCTCGCGCAGATAGGCCGACAACAGCGTGCGCCCCTCAGACTCGGCTGCAACGGCCTTGCCATTCACCACCATCGAGATTTTTGCCATGTCCATCCTCCCTCAGGATATCGTTTTCATCGCATGCCGGGGTGCGCCCCCGGTCAGCTGATCAACCGTTTGAACCATCCCTTCGGCTTGACCGCAGCGTCCTCGCCCTCGGCCGCTTCGGGCTGCACCTCGGGCTCTTCGACGGCGGCCTGAAAGCGGGTGAAAAACTCATCCGCCATCTTCTTGGCGAAACTGTCGATGATGCGGCTGCCCAGTTGCGCCAGCTTGCCGCCCACCTTCGCCTCGGCCTCATAGATCAGGCGGGTGCCGTCACCCGCAGGCTCCAGCGTCACCGCAGCCCCGCCCTTGGCAAAGCCCGCAACGCCGCCCTTGCCCTCGCCCGTAATGCGCAAGGACGCGCCCTCGACAATATCGCTCAGCCGGACCAGTCCGGTAAAGGTGGCGCTGACCGGCCCCACCTTTTGCTTGACCACCGCCTCATAGCCATCAGCCACCGATCCGGTCATGCTCTGGCAGCCCGGAATGCACTCCATCAGCACATCGGGGTTCAGGATCGCGGCCCAGACCACCGAAGGCGGTGCCTGAATGTCGCGAGTGTCGCTAAGGATCATACACGGCCTCCCTGACCGGGCGACGCCCCCCGGGAGGCGCGCCATTGGTGGCAGTCTGGGACGGAGTCGCCCTTCAAATCCAGTAAAATCTGTAACACGGCTGAATATCCGCCGTCAGCGGCCCCGCATGCCCCCCTTGTCGCACGGGTCCCGCGGGCTTAAGCAAGGTCGGGCAATATCCCCAGCGCCAAAGGCCCGCGATGCAGCTGACCCGCCGATCTGCCCTGTTCCTGCCCGCCGTTCTGGCCGCTTGCGCCAGTCGCAGCCCCACAGCGCCGCTCCCGCGCGGCGATCTGCACGCCGGAGAGACACCGCAGATGCGGGCGCTGATCGTGAAATACGCCGCCGTGCATGAGATTCCCGAAAGCCTGTTGCACCGCATCATCCAGCGCGAAAGCGGCTATAACGCCGCCGCCCGCAACGGCCCCTATTACGGGTTGATGCAGATCCTGCCGCAAACCGCCGGAACGATGGGGTATCGCGGATCACCCGCCGGGCTGCTGGATGCCGAAACCAATCTGAAATACGCCGGAAAATACCTGCGCGGGGCTTGGCTGGTGTCAGGCGGCAGCGAAGACAAGGCCGTGATGTGGTATGCCAAAGGGTATTATTATGAGGCCAAGCGGTTGGGCCTGCTGGCCGAGACAGGCCTGCGCAACTAGGCTGCACAGACCTGAACCAGTTTCTTAGAAATTCCTTGCAACACCCTGTCAGAAAACGGAAATCCTGGCAGAGACGTTGGCATCAATACCAGGCGTCCGCCGCTTCGGCTTTTTTCCGCGCCACATAGTCATGCAGTTCTTCGCGCTTGCCCGCGTCCAGCGCCGGGGCCTCATACTCGGCCAGGCGCTTTTTCCACAGCCGGTTGGCACGGGTGGCGGCGTCGGTCGATCCGGCCGCTTCCCATTTCTCATAAGGCTCATTATCGGCCAGCTCACTGTCCCAGAACGCAGTCTCATAATGCTGCATGGTGTGGCTGCAGCCAAAGAAGTGATTGCCCGGCCCGACCTCGGCAAAGGCATCGACGGCCAGTTGATCGTCGTCTATTTTCACCCCGTCCAGATAGGAATGCAAAGCCCCGCAGAAGTCGGCATCCAGCATGAATTTCTCGTAAGACATGCTCAAGAGACCATCCAGGAACCCCGCCGAATGAAGGATGAAATTCGCCCCGCAATGCACGGCCGACAACATGCTCATGGTGCCTTCGTTCATCGCCTGCGCATCGGGCAGTTTTGAGGTGGTAAAGTTGCCCGCGCAGCGCAGGGGCAGCCCCAGCCGCCGCGCCAGCTGACCAATCACCATGCTGCCGATTGCCGGTTCCGGCGTGCCAAAGGTCGGGCTGCCTGACCGCAGCGACATCGACGACAGGAAGTTGCCAAAGATCACCGGCGCGCCCTTGCGCTCCAACTGCGTCAAGGCGCAGCCAGCCATGGTCTCGGCCAGCGATTGCACAATCCCGCCCGCGCTGGTCACCGGCCCCATGGCGCCGCCCAGAATGAACGGCACGATCACCGCCGCCTGATTGGCCCGTGCATAGGCGCGCAACGACCCCGTCATCGTGCCATCCCAGACCAGCGGAGAGTTCACGTTGACGTTGCCCAGGATCACGCAATTCTGGTCAACGAAATCTTCGCCGAACAGGATCCGGCTCATCTCGATGCTGTCTTCGCTGCGTTCGGTGGCGGTGACCGAGCCCATATAGCAGCGGTCCGACAGCTCCATATGTGCCAGTACCATGTCAAGATGGCGCTTGTTCACCGGAATATCGGTCGGCTCACAGATCGTGCCGCCCGAGTGGTGAAAGTTCGGGCTCGACTGCGCCAGTTTTATGAAATTCTGGAAATCCTCCAGCGTGCCAAAACGGCGGCCCTTGTCCATATCCATCACAAAGGGGCTGCCATAAGCGGGGGCAAAGACCACGTTTTTTCCGCCAATCTCAACCGAATTCAACGGGTTGCGGGCGTGCTGGGTAAAGGTGCGCGGCGCGGATTTCAGAATCTCGCGCAGCATCCCCGGCTCAAACTTGACCAACAGTCCGTCAACCTTCGCGCCGGCCTTTTTCCAATACTCCAGCACCACCGGATCATCGCGAAACTCAATCCCGGTTTCGGCCAGCACCCGATCCGCCGCCGCCTCGATCCGCAGCAGGTTCTCTTCGGACAGCACGTCATAGGTCGGGATGTTGCGGGTGATATAGGGCCGCCCCAGGCCGCCGCCCTTTTTCGACCGTTCCACCTGCCGCGCCTGACGGCCACTTCTGCGCTGTTCGTTCATCACGGGGTCCCCATTGGTTTACCCGATAAAACTCCAATTGCAGCAGAAAAGCCCGTTCGGATGCGACAATTGAAGGCCAGATTCCCCTAAGGCGCCGTCATCCGCCTGCCTGTCCCCGTCAGGTGACCACATCGGGGGTATCGCGCCCGGTATGGGCCGCGATCCCGGCAATCTCATGCGCGGCCTGGATCACCGGGGCCAGCGCCGCCTGCGGCTCTTCGCCCAGGCCTTTGGGGCCCGGCACATAATGCTCCAGATACAGCCGCAGCGTCGCGCCGTCGGTGCCGGTGCCCGACAGTCGGAACACCGCCCGCGCGCCGCCCTGAAACAGCACCCGCACGCCCTGCCCGCGTGAGACCGATCCATCGACCGGATCGGTATAGGCGAAATCATCTGCCGCCTCGATCTGCAGCCCCGCAACCTCTGTCCCCGGCAGGCTGGGCAAGCGCGCGCGCAGGGCGGCCATCATCGCCTCGGCCTTGTCCGACGCAATGCCCTCAAAATCATGGCGGCTATAGTAGTTGCGGCCAAACCGCGCCCAATGCGCGGCCATGATGTCGCCGACCGAACCGCCCCGCACCGCCAGAATGTTCAGCCACAGCAAAATGGCCCAAAGCCCGTCCTTTTCGCGTATATGGTCTGATCCGGTGCCAAAGCTTTCCTCGCCGCACAGCGTGGCGCGCCCGGCATCCATCAGATTGCCAAAGAATTTCCAGCCCGTCGGCGTCTCATAGCTGGCAATGCCCAAGTCTGCCGCCACCCGGTCCACCGCAGCGCTGGTGGGCATTGACCGCGCAACGCCAGCCAGCCCCTTGGCATAGGCGGGAACCAGATGCGCATTGGCCGCCAGCACCGCCAGAGAATCCGACGGGCTGACATAGATCCCGCGCCCCACCACCATGTTTCGGTCGCCATCGCCGTCCGAGGCAGCGCCGAAATCTGGGGCATCGGGGCCGAACATCTCATCCATCAGGGGTTTGGCCCAGGTGGGGTTCGGATCGGGATGCAGGCCGCCGAAATCGGGCAAGGGTGCTGCGTTCACCACCGTGCCGCGGGCGGCGCCCAGCCGGTTCTCCAGAATTTCCACCGCATAGGGGCCGGTCACGGCGCACATGCTGTCCATCCGCATGCCGAACCCGCCCGCAAACATCGCCCGGATCGCGGGGAAATCAAACAGACCCTCCATCAGCGTCGCATAATCCGCCACCGGATCCACCACATCGACCACCATCCCGGCCAGATGATGCTGCCCGATCCGGCCCAGCTCCACATCCTGCGCCTCAACCAGCCGGTATTGGGTGATTTCCGTGGTGCGTTGATAGATCGCCTCGGTCACCGCTTCGGGTGCGGGGCCGCCGTTTGGCATGTTGAACTTGATCCCGAAATCCTCATCCGGGCCGCCGGGGTTGTGGCTGGCCGACAGGATGATGCCGCCATCGGTTTTGTTCAACCGGATCAGGTGGCTGGCCGCAGGCGTTGACAGGATCGCACCCTGCCCCACGATCACCCGCGCCGCGCCATTGGCCGCCGCCATCCGCAAGATCACCTGTGCGGCACGGTCATTGAAATAGCGCCCGTCGCCACCCAGAACAAAGGTTTTGCCCGCACAGCCAACCACGTCAAAGGTGGCCTGCAAAAAATTCTCCAGATAATGCGCGCCCATGAACACGCGCGTTTTCTTGCGCAAACCGCTGGTTCCGGGCTGTTGTCCGGCAATCGGTTGGGTGGTGATGGTGGTCATCAGCGGTCTCCGGGTTCACAGGCATGGGTGGCGCGCAACAGCAGCACCGCCCCGGCGGGCGCGGTTGCAGGGGCTGCATCATCGGTCACGTCGGGGCGGCTGGTGTCAAGGATCAGCCGCCAGCCGGGCGCGGTTTCAGGCAGGATCAGGCTGACATCCTCACCACAGTTGAAGACGGCAAAGACCGCATCGCGGCTGGCGTCTTCCGCTTCGGCCGCCATGCGCAATTCCACGCACAGGCAGCAAAAGCCCGGATCATGCCAATCCTGCGCGACAGGCTCGGTGCCATCGGCCCGCCGCCAGATCACATCGCGCAAGCCGTCCGCCGCCCGCGCGCGGGCATGCAGGAACCGGTTCTGGCGCAACTGCGGAATCTCCCGGCGCAGGGCGATCAGGCGGGCGACGAACGCGGCCAGCCCGGTGTCCGCCGCCGCCCAATCCAGCCAGGCAACCGCGTTGTCCTGCGCATAGGCGTTGTTGTTGCCACCCTGGGTCTGGCCCAGCTCATCGCCCGCCAGCAGCATCGGCACGCCTTGCGACAGCATCAACGTGGCCAGCATCGCGCGCGCCCGCCGGCTGCGCGCGGCTTGGACCGCGAGGTCATCGGACGCACCCTCAACCCCCAGATTATCGCTGTGATTCTCGGAATGGCCGTCGCGGTTGTCCTCACCATTGGCCCAGTTGCGCTTGACGGTGTAGCTGAGCAGATCTTGCAAGGTGAACCCGTCATGGCTGGTCAGATAGTTTACCGATGAGGTTGCCGCCCGGCCCGAATGGTCAAACAACTCGGCTGACCCCAGCAGGCGCGCGGCCAGATCGCGGGTCATCCCGGCATCGCCCCGCCAATAGCGCCGCACGCCGTCACGGAACCGGTCGTTCCATTCCAGGAACGGATGCGGATAGGCCCCCAAGCGGTAGCCGCCGGGGCCGATGTCCCAAGGCTCGGCGATCAGTTTCACTCGGGCCAGCGTGGGATCTTGCCGGATCGCATCAAAGAACCCGGCACCTTGATCAAAGCCCTGCGCCTCACGGCCCAGCACCGTCGCCAGATCAAAGCGAAAGCCGTCGATATGGACGTGATCCACCCAATAGCGCAAGGAATCCATCACCATGCGCAAGACCATCGGCTGCGTCAGATCCAGCGTATTGCCGGTGCCGGTGTCATTGACATAGCGCCGCCCGCCGTCGGCCAGACGGTAGTAGCTGGCATTGTCCAGCCCCCGGAACGACAGCGTCGGTCCCCATTCATCGCCCTCGGCGGTGTGGTTGAAGACCACATCCAGAATGACCTCGATCCCCGCCTGATGCATCCGCCGCACCATGGCCTGCACCTCATGCAGCCCACCCTTGGCCATATAGCGCGGCTCGGGCGCGAAGAACGCCAGCGAGTTATAGCCCCAATAGTTGCGCAATCCCTTTGCGGTGACAAAGCGCTCATCGACAAAGGCGTGGATCGGCAGCAGTTCCAGCGTGGTGATCCCCAGCCGCTGCAGATGCTGGATCATCGCGTCGCTGGCCAAACCCGCATAGCTGCCGCGCAGCGCCTGCGGCACGCCGGGATGCTGCATCGTCAGCCCGCGCAGATGCGCTTCATAGATCACCGTCCGGGCCTTTGGGATGCGCGGCGGGGCGTCATCGCCCCAGTCGAACGCAGGATCCACCACCACTGATTTCGGCACAGCAAAGGCACTGTCGCGGGCATCCAGACTCAGATCCCCGCGCGGGCTGCCAACCCGGTAGCCCATCACCGCATCCGACCATTTCAGCCGGCCCTCCAGTGCCTTGGCGTAGGGATCCAACAGCAGCTTGTGGGGATTGAAGCGGTGGCCCTGTTCCGGGGCATAGCGCCCATGCGCGCGATAGCCATAGACGCAGCCCGCCGTCAGCCCGGCCACATGGATATGCCAGACATCGCCATCGCGGTCGCGCAATGTCAGCCGGTGCAGTTCCTTGCGGCCATCCGGGGAAAAAAGGCACAGCTCGATCCGGTCGGCATTGGCGGAAAAAACGGCGAAATTCACGCCGTCCGGCGTCAGGGTCGCGCCCATCGGATAGGGTTGGCCGGGGCTCAGCCCTAGGCTGGTCATCCCTTTAACCCGGCATATAGCGCGGCATAGGCGGCAGCACTGGCGTCCCAGCCAACGGGCTGCGCCATCGCCGCCTTTTGCGCCCTGCCCCAGGCTCTGCGGTCGCCGTGCAGTGCCAACAACTGGCGCAAGGCCAGCGACAGCGCCAGCGCATCGGTCGGATGAAACACCACCCCCGTTGCCACCCCGGTCGCCAGACTGGCAGGGGTGGCGCCGATGACCGTATCGGCCAGCCCCCCGGTTGCCGCCACCACCGGCAGCGTGCCATAGCGCAGACCATACATTTGCGTCAGACCGCAGGGCTCAAACCGGCTGGGAACCAGCACCGCGTCCGCGCCCTGAAACAGCCGGTGCGACAGCGCCTCATCATAGCCGATCTTTGCCGCTACCCGGCCCGGATGCTGCGCGGCCAGGGCCTTTACCGCCGCCTCCAGCCCCGGATCGCCGCTGCCCAGCACGATCAAACCGCCCCCCGCAGCCACGAACGCGGGCACCACATCGGGCAAGAGATCAATCCCCTTCTGGTCGGTCAACCGGCTGACGACAATGGCCAGCGGGCCCGGCACATCCACCCCGAACTCGGCGCAGAGCGCCGCCCGCGCTGCGGCCTTGCCGGACATGTCTCGGGCCGAATAGGGATGCACCGCCTCGCCCTCAGGCGACCAGACGCCCAGATCGACACCGTTCAGAATGCCGCTGACCACATCACCGCGCGCCGCGATCACGCCCTCCAGCCCCATGCCGAATTCCGGTCGCATCAACTCGGCCGCATAGCGGGGCGAGACGGTGGTGATCCGGTCTGCCGTCACCAGACCGGCCTTCAGGCTGCTCAGCCCGCCATAATACTCCAGCGCGTCAGGGTGATAGGCATCGACCGGCAACCGCAACCCGGTCAGTGCCGAGGCCTTGGCCCAGCCCTGAAAGGCAATGTTATGCACCGTCATCACCGACCGGCAGCCGCCCGCGCCATGATAGCGCAGATAGGCCGGGGCCAGCCCGGCCTGCCAGTCGTGCGCATGCAGGATATCGGGTTTCCAACCCGCCACGCCGTCGCGGGCCAGCACCGCGGCCACCCAACTCAGCGCCGCAAAGCGCTGTGCATTGTCGGGCCAGTCGCCCTTTGGCCCGGCATAGGGCCCGCCCTCACGGTCAAAAAGATGCGGAGCGTCCAGCAAGAAAACCGACAGGTCAGCGACCTCACCCGCCAGAACCCGCCCTTCGCCGCCCCAGAGATCAGCCTCGCGCCACACCACGGGCCAGCCCTTGGTCTGGCCCCGCAACGCCCGATAGCAGGGCAGCAGAACCCGCATCTCCCAGCCCTGCCCGGCCAGCGCTGCCGGCAAGGCGCCCACCACATCGGCCAGTCCCCCGGTCTTGACCAAGGGCACGCATTCCGACGCGACCGACAGCACCCGCCCTTTCATCCGCATCCTCTTATCCAGCAAAAGATCTCACGGCAGCCGGGGCATCTACCCCAATGCCTTGGCCCGCGCGTTCAGCATATCCTGAGTAATCAACACGATGCCAGCCTCAGTCCGCCGAAACCACCGCGCATCTTCGACCGCATCCTGCCCGACCACCAGCCCTTCGGGGATCACCACGCCGCTATCAATCACGCAATTGGCAAGTTCGGCCTTGCGGCTGACCTCAACGCGCGGCAGCGCCACCACATATTCCAGCTTTGAGAAGGAATGCGTCCGGCAGCCGGTGAACAAGAGCGAATTGCTGACCTCAGAGCCTGAGACGATGCAATCGCCCGAGATCAGGGATGAGATCGCCAGACCCCGCCTGCCCTCTTCATTATGGATGAACTTGGCAGGCGGCACGATTTCGGAATAGGTCCAGATCGGCCAGCTGTGATCGTAGATGTCCAGTTTCGGCACAAAATCGGTCAGGTCGATATTGGCCTGCCAAAAGGCGTCAATGGTGCCGACATCGCGCCAATAGGGTTCTTCTTCCAGCCCCGATGTCACGCAGCTGTCGGCGAATTTATGCGCCATGGCCTTGCCACCTTTCACGATGGCGGGGATCAGGTCATTGCCGAAATCATGGCTGGAGTTGGGATCAACCATATCGCGCAACAAGAGATCGCGCAGAAAGGCCCAGTCAAAGACATAGATCCCCATCGAGGCCAGCGCATGCGCAGGATCGCCGGGAATGGCGGGCGGATTTGCGGGTTTTTCCAGAAATTCGGTGATCCGCATCTGGCTATCTACATGCATCACGCCAAAGGCGCTGGCCTCGGCCCGCGGCACTGTCAGACAGCCGATGGTGACATCGGCCCCGGTCTCGGCATGCTCTTGCAGCATCACCTCATAGTCCATTTTATAGATGTGATCGCCAGCCAGGATGACGACGTATTTCACCCGGTAACTGTCAATGATATCAATGTTTTGCGCCACCGCGTCGGCGGTGCCACGATACCAGTTCACCTCATCCATCCGCTGAGAGGCGGGCAGGATATCCAGATATTCATTGCGCTCTGCCCGCAAAAACCCCCAGCCGCGCTGCATGTGCCGGATCAGGCTGTGGGCTTTGTATTGCGTCGCGATGGCCATTTTGCGGATGCCGGAATTCAGCGCATTCGACAGGGCAAAGTCAATGATCCGGGTCTTGCCACCGAAATAGACCGCCGGTTTGGCGCGGCGGTCGGTCAACTCCTTCAGACGGCTGCCGCGCCCCCCGGCCAGCACAAAGGCCATGGCCTGGGCGGACAGTCTTTGGTTCGGTTTGGCTTTCATCGTCGTCCCCCGGAAAGTGGCGTTTACGATTGTCTCAGAAAGATCGCGGAAAGTGGTGGCAGGGTCACCAGGGCCGAGTGCGGCTGGCCGTGATGGGGCTGCGCTTCGGCGCTGACGCCGCCCAGATTGCCCCGGTTGCCGCCGCCGTAGATGGCCGCGTCAGAGTTCAAAAGCTCATCCCAATGCCCCGGCGCGGGAAGACCAAGGCGGTAGCTGCGCTCGACCGGGGTCATGTTTACGGCGACCACGACCATCGGATCGCTGGCGGCGCCCATGCGGACCCAAGCGAATACACCGGCTTCGGCGTCGTTGGACTCCAACCACTGAAACCCCTGGGGGCGGCAATCATGGCGGTGCAGCGCGGGGGTGTCGCGGTAGGTGTGGTTCAGATCGCGGACCCAAGCCTGCATGCCCTTGTGCGCGGGGGTGTCCAGCAGGTGCCAATCCAGGCTTTGGTCATGGTTCCATTCGGCGCTTTGGGCGAACTCCTGGCCCATGAACAGCAGCTTCTTGCCCGGATGCCCCCACATGAAGCCATAATAAGCGCGCAGATTGGCGAATTTTTGCGGTGTGTCGCCGGGCATCTTGCCCAGCATGCTGCCCTTGCCATGCACCACCTCATCATGGCTGATCGGCAAGATGTAGTTTTCTGACCAGGCGTAATGCAGGCCGAAGGTCATCTGATGGTGGTGGTATTTGCGGTGGATGGGGTCTTTTTGCATGTAGCTTAACGTGTCGTTCATCCAGCCCATGTTCCACTTGAAACCAAAGCCAAGGCCGCCGTGATCGACGGGGCGCGAAACACCGGGAAAGGCGGTGCTTTCTTCGGCTATGGTCATCACGCCGTCGGCTTGGCCATAGGCAGTGACGTTCATCGCGCGCAGCATGGCGATGGCCTCGTAATTTTCGCGGCCGCCGTCTTGGTTGGGAATCCATTCGCCGTCTTTGCGGCTGTAATCGCGGTAAAGCATGGAGGCGACGGCATCGACACGTAAGCCGTCGATGTGGTATTCTTCCAGCCAATACAAGGCGTTGGATGTCAGATAGTTCTGCACCTCAGCCCGGCCATAGTTGTAGATCAGGGTGTTCCAGTCCTGGTGAAACCCCTCGCGCGGGTCTTCGTGTTCATAAAGGGCCGTACCATCAAACCGCGCCAATCCATGCGTGTCACTGGGAAAATGCCCCGGCACCCAATCCAGGATCACGCCCAGCCCCTTGGCATGGGCCGCCCCCACAAAAGCGCGGAATTCCGATGGCGTGCCGTGGCGGATGGTGGGGGCGAACATCCCGACCGGCTGATAGCCCCAGCTGCCGTCAAAGGGAAACTCGCTGACCGGCAGGCATTCGATATGGGTGAAACCCATATCGGCGACATAATCCACCAGCGCTTCGGCCAGTTCGGCATAAGACAGCATCCGCCCCCCGGGCGCGCGCCGCCACGATCCCAGATGCACCTCATAGATTGATATCGGCGCGTCGATGCTCTGACGAGCAGACCGCCCTTCCATCCAGCGGCTATCGTGGAAATCGCCTGTGATCTGCCGGACCACTGATGCATTTTGTGGCGGATGTTCCGAGCCGAACCCCACCGGATCGGCTTTCAGCGGCAACAGCGCGCCGTCCGGGCCACGGAGTTCATACTTATAGGCCTCACCCTCGCCCAGCCCGGGAATGAACGTCTCCCACACCCCGGTGCCACCGCGCCTGCGCATTGGATGGCGGCGACCATCCCAGATGTTGAACCCGCCCACCACCGAGACGCGCTGTGCATTCGGTGCCCAGACGGCGAAATGCACGCCCTCCACGCCCTGATGGGTGATCAGATGCGCGCCCAGCACCTGCCACAGCCGCTGATGCCGGCCTTCGCCCAAGAGGTATTCGTCCACCTCTCCCAATACCGGGCCAAAGCGAAAGGGATCATCGAATTCCCATTCCGCGCCAGCGCCTTTCGCGCGCAGCCGGTAGGCCCCCGCCTTGGCCTGCTGATACGTGAACAGCCCGGCCACACCCGGATATGGAACGGCCTCATCCACCGTTTTGCCCAAAACCCACAGCCGATCCGCCCCCGGCACAAAGGCGGTGATCCGCCAGCCCTTGGCCACGCGACGCGGCCCAAGCACGGCAAACGGGTCGCCATGGCGACCCTCGGCAATCGCCCGGGCGGTGTCTAGATCCAGCATCGTCTCTGCCATCCGCCCCTCCGGTTTGGCCGCGCCCTACAGCGCGGGGGTGACGTCCCAGACATCCTTCATATAGCCGCGGATCGTGCGATCCGAAGAAAAGAACCCCGACCGCGCGGTGTTCATTGCCGCCATTCGCAGCCAGCGGTCGCGGTCGGCGTAGGCCTGCGCCACCTGCCCTTGTGCGGCATGATAGGCATCGAAGTCCGAGGCCACGAGGAAATAATCACTGTGCCAGATCGCATGCACCAGCCCATGATAGCGGTCAGGCTCATCCGGGCTGAACCGGCCTTCGGCCACCATTTGCAACACGGCCTGCAAGACCGGGCTGGCCTCTATCGCCTTGCGCGCGTGATCGGGGTCTTGCCGCCGCTGGGCCACTTCGGCGGCGGTCAGGCCGAACAGGAAAAAGTTATCCGCGCCAACCTCTTGCAGGATCTCAACGTTCGCACCGTCCAGCGTGCCGATGGTCGGCGCGCCATTCATCATGAATTTCATGTTGCCGGTGCCCGAGGCCTCTTTCCCGGCGGTAGAGATCTGTTCCGACAGATCCGAGGCCGGGATCAGCCGTTCGGCCATCGAGACGTTGTAATTCGGCGGATAGACGATTTTCAGCAGATCGCCAACCTGAGAGTCTGCGTTAACGACTAATGCTACATCGTTGATAAGTCTTATGATATCCTTTGCCACCGCATAGCCTGGGGCCGCCTTGCCGCCAAAGATCCGCACCCGTGGCACCGGATTCGCCACCGTGCCGGACCGCAAGCCATGCCAATGCGCGATGCATTCCAGAATGTTCATCAACTGGCGTTTGTATTCATGGATCCGCTTGATCTGCACATCAAACAGCGCATCGGGGCTGACCTGCACGCCGAATTCCTGCCCGATCCAATGCGCCAATGCGGCTTTGTTGCCCCGTTTGGCCGCATCAAATTGCGCCAGAAAGCCCGCGTCCGTAATATGCGGCTCCAGCCCGCGCAACCGGTCCAGATCGGCCTCCCAGCCTGCACCTACAGTCTCGGTGATCAGACCCGACAGCGCGGGGTTGCACATCCGCAGCCAGCGGCGTGGTGTGACGCCGTTGGTTTCATTGATGATCCGGTCGGGGTGCAGCCGGTGCAGCACCGGAAACAGGTTCTCTTTCACCAGTTCGGTATGCAGCGCCGAGACGCCATTCACCTTATGCGCCATCACAAAGGCCAATTCGCCCATGCGAACCTCGTGCTGCTTGACGATGCCCAGATGATGCGGACGGTTCGGATAGCTGCGCCGATGCCAGCTGTCGATCCGTTCCACAATCTGCATATGGCGCGGCAGCACATTGCCAAAGGTAAAGGTCGGCCAGGTCTCCAACGCCTCGGGCAACAGGGTGTGGTTGGTGTAACCCAGACAGGCGCGGGCGGTCTGCAGGGCTGTGTCAAACGCCATGCCATGCACGTCCGAGAGCAGGCGGATCAGTTCCGGCCCGGCAATCGCCGGATGAGTGTCGTTCATCTGAATGGCCACATGCGCAGGCAGCGCGGTCAGATCGCTATGATCGGCCAGATAGCGGCGCAGGATGTCTTGCAACGCGGCCGACGTCAGGAAGAATTCCTGCTTCAACCGCAGCTCTTTGCCCTGATAGGTTGTGTCATCGGGATACAAGACACGGGTCAGCGTGCGGGCCAGCGTTTCAGGCTCGGCCGCGGCGGTAAAGTCGCCCCGGTTGAACCGGGCCAGATCAAATAGCGTCGTCGGCTTGGCGGCCCACAGGCGCAGGGTATTGGCCCATTTGCCCTGCCAGCCGATAACCGGCATGTCATGCGCCTCGGCCAGAACCGTCTCTGCGGGCACCCAGATCTCGCGCCCGTCGCGGGTTTCCACCGTGCCCTTGAAGCCGATGGTATAGGCGCTTTCGGGGCGGGCGAATTCCCAGGGGTTGGTCTGCGCCAGCCATTCCTCGGGTGCCTCAACCTGACGGCCCGACTCAAAACGCTGGCGGAACAGACCATGCTCATAGCGGATGCCGTAGCCATAGGCCGGGCAGCCCAGCGTCGCCATCGATTCCATGAAACACGCCGCCAACCGGCCCAGACCGCCGTTGCCCAGGGCGGCGTCCGGCTCATCCCCGATCAGATCGGTGAAATCCTGGCCCAGACCGGCCAAAGTGGTCTCAACCGCCTCGGTCAGGCCCAGATTGACCGTGGCATCCTGCAGGAGACGACCAATCAGAAACTCCATCGACAGGTAATAGACCCGCTTGCGATCCTCGGCCCAGGTGCGGCGGGTGCTGGCAAACCACGGCCCGACAATCCGGTCACGGATTGCAAAGGACAGCGCCATGCGCCAGTCATAGCGGCTGGCGTGGGCGGCATCCTTGCCCAGCGTATAGGTCAGATGCCGCAGGATATCGGCACTCAGCACGGTCGGGGTCAGTTGGGGGGGCGGGCTCTGGTCGGTCACTTGTGTCCGGTCTTGGGTTGGGGGGCACTGAGGGCCACTGTTACCGCAAACATGACCCCGATGCATCTGAAATCAGCAGCGGTCAGGCTGAGAAAACCGCGCTCAGGCCTCCGCCGGACCGGCGCCGCGCCCGAATCCGCGTAACCGCAGCGCGTTCATCAAGACAAACACCGACGACAGCGCCATCGCCCCCGCCCCCAGCATGGGCGAGATCTGCGGCCCGCCAAACGGCACCAATGCCCCCGCGGCCACCGGGATCAGCGCAAAGTTATAGCCAAAGGCCCAAAACAGGTTCTGGCGGATATTGGCCATCACCGCCCGGCTAAGGCGCACCGCATCGGCCACCGCCCGCGGATCGCCCCGCATCAAGACGACGTCGCCCGCCTCGATCGCCACATCGGTGCCAGTGCCCATGGCGATACCGACCTCAGCCGCCGCCAGCGCGGGCGCATCGTTGATGCCATCGCCGACAAAAGCGCCGCCCATCTCGCGCACGATCTGCAATTTTCCCTCGGGCAGCACCCCGGCATGCACCTGATCTATCCCCAGACCTTGCGCCACCACGCCAGCCGCCAGCGCCGTGTCGCCAGAGATCATCGCGGTCTGAACGCCCAGATCATGCAGCGCCGCAATCGCCCCGGCCGACCCCGGCTTGACCCGGTCGGCCACGGTGATCAGGCCCTGAACCTCACCGTCCCGCGCGACATACAGCAGGCTTTCGCCCCGCGCAGACGCCGCATCGGCCTTGGCGACCAGTGACGCTGGCACCGCGTCAAACATCCGCGCCGCCCCAACAGCCACGCGCGCGCCCCGCACCATAGCCTCGGCGCCGTAACCGGGGCGGGCGACAAACTCGCTGGCCTCCAGCACCTCGCCCCCCTCAGCCGCCGCCAGAACGGCTGCCGCCAGAGGATGCTCGGACCCACGCTCAACCGCCGCTGCCATCGGCAGGATCCAGCCCGGCCCCGTCACCGAGACCACCGCCGGCCGCCCTTCGGTCAGCGTGCCGGTCTTGTCAAAGCCAACCACCTTGACCCCCGCCAGCCGCTGCAACGCATCGCCGCGCCGGAACAGCACGCCCAACTCTGCCGCCCGCCCGGTGCCAACAAGGATTGAGACAGGAACCGCCAGCCCCATCGCGCAAGGGCAAGCGATGATCAGCACCGACACCCCCGCCACCATCGCCCGCGCCACATCGCCCGTGGCGATCAGCCAGACCGCCGCTGCCAGAACCGCCAGCGCCATCACCACCGGCACAAACCACTGTGTCACCCGGTCGACCATCGCCTGAATCGGCAGCTTGGCGCCCTGCGCCTCTTCGACCAGTGCCACGATCCGTGACAACACCGTCGCCGCCCCCACCGCCTGCACCTGCACCACCAGCGCCCCGGTGCCGTTGACCGTGCCCGCGGTAACCGGATCACCCACGGCCTTGGCCACCGGCAAGGGCTCACCGGTCAGCATCGCCTCATCCACCGCCGAGGTGCCGCTGACCACCTGCCCGTCCACCGGCACCCGCTCACCGGGGCGCAGGGCGACGCGCATGCCCGGCATCAGGCTGGCCACGGCCACCTCAGCGCCACTTTCCAGCCGGGCGGTCTTGGGCTGCAGCCCGATCAACCCGGCAATCGCCGCCCCGGCCTGCCCGCGCGCCCGCGCCTCCAGTGTGCGTCCCAGCAGGATCAGCGTGACGATCACCGCCGCCGCCTCAAACCACACCGCGCGGCTGGCCTCAGGGATCAGCCCCGGCGCAAAGACGACAATGGTCGAAAATCCCCAGGCCGCCAGCGTGCCCACCGCGACCAGCGCGTTCATGTCCGGCGCGCCCCGCATCAGCGCAGGCAGGCCCTTGGTGAAAAACCGCCGCCCGGGAATCAGCAGGACCAGAGTGGTCAGGACAAACTCGATCAGCCACAGGTTCCAGACCCCGACAGCGCCGTAAAGCCAATGGTGAAACGGCGGGTAGAGATGCCCGCCCATTTCGGCCACGAACACCGGGGCGGTCAGCACCACCGCCAAAATCAGCTCGCGCCACAGCGCCCGCTCATCGCGGCGCGGATCGGCGGGGATCTCATCTGCCAGCGGCACGGCAGCAAAGCCTGCGCCGGTGACGGCCGCCGCCAGCAGGCCCGGATCGGTCTTTTCCCACAGCGTCACCTGCGCGCGCCGCGTCGCCAGATTGGCCACCGCATCGGCGACCGCTCCTTGCGCCTTCAAAACCCGCTCGACCCGGCCGGTGCAAGAGGCGCAGGTCATGCCCGTCACCGACAGCACCGCCGTTTGCGGCACCACCGGATAGCCCACCCCCGCCAGCGCCGCCGCCATCGCGGCCCGCGTCGCAGGCGCGGCAAAGCGCACCACCGCCTCACCCGTTGCGAAATTCGCGCTGGCCCCGGCCACGCCCGGCAGCGCGGTCAAAGCCCGCTCAACCCGCCCCACGCATGAGGCGCAGCTCATCCCGTCCAGCTGGAACCGGGCGGTTTGCAGGGGTGTATCTGGATCAAGCATCCCCCCATAAGGGACGCCGGGCGAGCAAGGTCAAGCCCCCCGGCCACGCCCTCGGCCACTGATCGCCTCTTGACGCAGGCCCATAGCCACCCCTCATATCCATGGTGCAACAGGAGCCCGCCATGACCACCTTTTCCATTCCCGATATGAGCTGCGGCCATTGCAAGGCCAGCATCGAAGCCGCTCTGACCCCCCTGGCCGCGCAGGTCGAGGTGGATCTGCCCGCCCGTCAGGTGCGAGTGGAGGGCGGTGACACCGCCCGCATGGTCGCCGCGCTGAACGCCATCGGCTTTCCGGCTACAGTTCTGGGCTGATCCTGTGGCATATGCCGCACATGTGATCGCAAGTGTCGCAAAGCTGCCCTAACTGTGTCTTGCTCAAGCCATGTCCGCAGGGCAAATGGGCACCAGCAAGAGCCAGAACGGAGCAGTCACATGGCCACGTCTCAACCCCAGCAAGGCGGCGCAACTACGCCGTCGCAGCAGCAGCAACAGGGCAGCGCCCCGCAGCCGCCGAAACCCAAGCCCGTGTTCAAGGACTGGGCCGCGATCTGATCGCCGCAACAGCCGTGCGACGGGCCCGGCCCGGATAGGCCATGACAGACCCCATCTCGTCGCTTCCCAATCTGGGCCCGGCCTCTGAGGCCGCCTTTGCAAAGGCCGGTGTCCATACCGCGACCCAACTGCGCGCTTTGGGGGCAGATGAGGGCTATCGACGGCTCTTGGTATCGGGCAGCCAACCACATTTCATCGGCTATTACGTTCTGGTGATGTCCCTGCAGGGCCGCCCCTGGAACGATTGCAAGGGTGAAGAAAAGGCCGCATTGCGACTGCGCTTTGACGCGCTGAAAGCCAGCCATGCTGGATCAAAAGAAAAGGGCCGCTCGGATCTCGAGGCGGCCCTTTCGTTTTTCGGTGTGGTTCAGCGCCCGGATTAGACGCCGGGGTTGGGCGACGATTTCTTCAAAGAAATCGTCCCGGAGTTTTCAAAAACTCCGGTGCCGATCCCGGTTGATTGCTTAGCCGACCAGTTCAAGACCCGAGAAGAAGAACGCGATCTCGCGCGCGGCCGAGGCTTCGGAATCCGAGCCGTGGACCGAGTTTTCGCCCTTGGACAGCGCGAATTCCTTGCGGATGGTGCCGTCATCGGCCTGTGCCGGATCGGTGGCCCCCATCACTTCGCGGTTCTTGGCAATGGCGCCTGCGCCTTCCAGCACCTGCACCACGACCGGCTCAGACGCCATATAGGCGACCAACTCGCCATAGAACCCACGCTCTTTATGCTCGGCATAGAACGCGCCGGCGGTGGCTTCGCTCAGATGGACACGCTTGGACGCAACGACCCGCAGGCCGGCATCTTCGAATTTGGCAACGATCTTGCCGGTCAGGTTACGCTTGGTGGCGTCGGGTTTGATGATGGAAAGGGTGCGTTCGATGGCCATCTGGCTCTCCGTATGGATAAGGGCGCTGTTGCGCTGCATTGGAATGGCGCAGCCGCTATCACGGGGCGGCGGCAATGGAAAGGCGCTGCCTAGGGCACGGCACCCTGCGTCACTTTGTCGCGCTGTAGATTGAAAAATTACGCACTAAAAAAGTCAGGATTAACCCGGAAGGATCCCCATGCTCCGCTTGACACCGCTTGCCCTGGCCCTGATTGCCGCGCCCGCCCTTGCAGAAGATCCGATGCCCCTGACGATGACCTATCAGATGTTCGAACAGGCTATCCCGCATGAGGATCTGTCGGTGTGCCCCGCCCCCCTGGCTGCCCCGGACCGGTTTTGTCGCCTGACCACCTTTAACGGTGCGCTGAACGTCTTTGCCTTTTCCGAAGACGGCGATCAGCCGATGGTGGCATTCCAATCCTGGCCCAGCACGCTTCTGGAAGGGTTGATGGACTGACCCGGCCGCCAATGCCCGCCGGTCATTGACGCCACGCGCCGTATCGGGCAATGGCCTGCTCATGCTGCGTATTGATGACATCACCTACAACGTCGAAGGCCGCCCGCTGTTTGAGGGCGCCACCGCCACCATTCCCGAAGGCCACAAGGTTGGCCTTGTCGGTCGCAATGGCGCGGGCAAGACCACTCTCTTCCGCCTGATCCGCGGTGAGTTGGCGCTGGAGGGCGGCTCTATCCAGTTGCCCCAACGCGCCCGCATCGGCGGTGTGGCGCAAGAGGTGCCCTCATCAGAGACCTCATTGCTGGATACCGTTCTTGCAGCCGATACCGAGCGCGCCAGCCTGCTGGCCGAATCCGAGACCGCAACCGATCCGCACCGCATTGCCGATATCCAGTCGCGGCTGGCCGATATCAACGCCTGGTCGGCCGAAGGGCGCGCGGCGTCGATCCTGCGGGGCCTGGGGTTTGAGCCGGACCAGCAGTTGATGCCCTGCTCGGCCTTTTCCGGCGGCTGGCGGATGCGGGTCGCACTTGCGGGCGTTCTGTTCGCGCAGCCCGACTATCTGCTGTTGGACGAGCCGACCAACTATCTGGATCTGGAGGGCGCGCTCTGGTTGGAAAGCTATCTGCGCGATTACCCCCATACCGTCATCATCATCAGCCATGACCGCGGGTTGTTGAACCGCGCCGTGCAGGGCATTTTGCATCTCGACGCCAAAAAGCTGACCTATTGGCAAGGCGGATACGATCAATTCGCCCGCCAGATGGCCGAACGCCGCGCGCTGCTGACGGCGGAATCGAAAAAGATCGACGCGCGCCGCGCCCATCTGCAAAGTTTCGTTGACCGCTTCAAGGCCAAGGCGTCCAAGGCCGTGCAGGCGCAAAGCCGCGTCAAGATGCTGGAGAAGCTGACGCCGATCACCGCGCCCGAAGAGGCGAAAAAGGTGGTCTTCACCTTCCCTGAGCCGGAAGAGCTGTCACCCCCCATCATCAATATGGAGGACGCGGCAGTCGGCTACGGCGGCCCGGCCATTCTGCGCCACCTCAGCCTACGGATCGACCAGGACGACCGTATCGCCCTTCTGGGCCGCAACGGTGAGGGAAAGTCCACGCTTTCCAAGCTGTTGGCGGGTAAACTTGAGACCTGTTCAGGCCGCATCCACCGGTCGAACAAACTGCGCATCGGCTATTTCGCGCAGCATCAGGTGGATGAGCTGCACATCGACGAGACGCCCCTGCAACACGTCCAGCGCCTGCGCCCGGCCGAGCAGCAGGCCCGGCTGCGCGCGCGTCTGGCCGGGTTCGGGCTGATGGCCGATCAGGCGGAAACCGTGGTCGGGCGGCTGTCGGGCGGCCAAAAGGCGCGGCTGTCGCTGC
>JBATPI010000124.1:0-62600 GCA_049291415.1 Paracoccaceae bacterium
GCCCCGATACCATCGGCTGCCTGGTGCTGGAGCCGGTCACGGCAGGCGGCGGCGTGATCGTGCCGCCGGCGGGTTATTTTGAGCGGGTCCAGGAAATCTGCAAGAAATACAGCATCTTGCTGCACATTGATGAAGTTGTTTGTGGCCTTGGCCGCACAGGCCTTTGGTTTGGTTATCAAAATTACGGAACCAAGCCTGATTTCGTGACCATGGCCAAGGGTGTCGCCTCTGGCTACGCCGCCATCTCCTGCACGGTGACGACCGAAGAGGTCTTTGCCATGTTCAAGGACGATGCCGCCGACCCGATGAGCTATTTCCGCGATATTTCCACCTTTGGCGGCTGCACCAGCGGTCCTGCCGCGGCGATGGAGAACATGCGGATCATCGAGGATGAGGGCCTCTTGGACAACACTCTGGTGATGGGCAAGCGGACGGTGGATAACCTCTGGGCGCTGATGGACAAGCATAAAGTCATCGGCGACGTACGGGGTGCCGGTCTGTTCTGTGGTGCCGAACTGGTGGCGGATCGTCAGACCAAAGAGCCGATGGATGAGAAAAAGGTCGCTGCCGTGGTGGCCGAATGCAACGCGCAGGGCGTGATCATCGGCATGACCAACCGCAGCCTGCCGGGCCTGAACAACACGCTGTGCCTGTCGCCTGCGCTGATCGCCACCGCCGATGATATCGACGAGATCACCGGTGCTATCGACAATGCGCTGACCAAGGTGTTCGGCTGACCTCTTTGGCGGGCTGACCCATCGGCCCCCGCTGCCACCTGGCTGCGGGGGCTTTTTCTTTCAGTTGCATCCTGGCGTAAAATACTCCCGCCGGAAGCACCAGCCGATCGGCAGGTCGCAGCGTGACAGGATTGACAAACCGGCTGACGCCGTCGTTGATATAGCCAGATCTTTCGGTCATTGAGGCCAGATATGGCGATTCCTGTTGAGGCCTTCTTTCTTACCGCCGGGCCGGGCGGCAGCTTGCAGCGCCGGATCCGGGTAATGGTCACGGACGGCATTCTGGCGGGGCGGTTCCGGCCCGGTCAAAAGATGCCGTCGTCTCGCGGGTTGGCGGCCCATCTGGGCGTCAGCCGGATCACCGTGACGCTGGCCTATGCCGATCTGGTGTCATCGGATTATCTGACTTCGCGCGGGCGGTCGGGGTATTTCGTCTCGGACAATGCGCCGCGGGCACCGGAATTTCCCGCTTCGGCCCGGCCCCTGGAAGAAGTGGATTATGCCGCGCTGTCTTCGGCCCGGTTTACCCGTGCGATGGCCGGGGTGGACCGCCCCGACGATTGGGAGCGGTTTCCCTATCCCTTCATCTATGGCCAGACCGACCCGACGCTGTTTGACCATCAGAACTGGCGGGCCTGTGCCCTGCGTGCTCTGGGCCGGCGCGATTTTGATGCGTTGACCTCTGACTACTACGAACGCGACGATCCCCTGCTGATTGAGCAGATTATCCGGGTTATCCTGCCGCGCCGGGGCATTGCGGCAGGGGCCGAAGAGGTGCTGGTGACGATGGGCGCGCAGAATGCGCTGTGGCTGGCGTCGACCGTCCTGTTGGGGCCGGGACGGCGCGCCGTGGTGGAGAATCCTTGTTACCCGGGGCAGCGGCGCATCCTGCAAACCTCGGGCGCGTCCGTCGCCTCGGTTGATGTGGATGAGGGCGGCCTGCCAGCCCTTTTGCCCAAGGCCGAGGTGGTTTTCACCACTGCCAGCCACCAATGCCCGACCAATGCGACGATGCCGCTGGAGCGGCGACTGGCGCTGCTGGAGGCCGCCAGCCGCGATGATTTTGTGGTGGTTGAAGATGACTATGAATTTGAGATGTCATTCCTGAAGCCGGTCTCTCCAGCGTTGAAATCCTTGGATAAAGGCGGGCGGGTGATCTATGCGGGGTCATTCTCAAAGTCGATCTTTCCGGGCATGCGGCTGGGCTATCTGGTCGGCCCGCCATCGTTCATCGCCGAGGCGCGGGCGCTGCGCTCGATGGTGCTGAAGCATCCGCCCGGCCATATCCAGCGCACGGTCGCCTATTTCCTGTCGGAGGGTCATTATGACGCCCTGATCAACCGGATGCGCACGGCGTTCAAGCGGCGTCGTCAGGTGATGGAAGAGGCGATTGCCGCGGCGGGTCTGACGGTGGCGGGGCAGGGCGGTTATGGCGGTTCCAGCTTTTGGATGGCGGCCCCTGTTGGTGTGGATACCGAAGTTCTGGCCCGATCGTTGCGCGAGGACGGCGTGCTGATCGAGCCGGGCCGGGGGTTCTTTGATCCGGCACGTGAAGAGCAGCGGTTCTACCGTCTGGCCTATTCATCAATCCCACCAGTGCGCATCCCTGAAGGGATCGCCCGGATCGGCCAGGCAATGGCGCAGGCAGTTTTGAGATAAGTCCATAAAAATACTGCCAGTTTAAGGGGCAGGCTTGGATTCCATAGCGATTCTTTAACTCTTGTGGGCATTGATCTGGCAAGGGCGCCGCATCCCTTTGGCGGGGGCAAACCGAACGGGTGCGGTGCCTGATGACTGGTAATATCCGCGTGTCACAGCTGGCCCTAAGGTCAATCCGTCGCCCGGTTGTAGAATGGGTAACCGCGCGCTCTGACCGGGGCAGTCGCGGTATGTATGGGGATTTGCGCGATGAAAATGACCACCGAAGAGGCCTTTGTCAAAGTGCTGCAAAGGCACGGGATCGAGCATGCCTTTGGCATCATCGGATCAGCCTTCATGCCGATTTCGGATCTGTTCCCGCGCGCTGGAATCCGGTTCTGGGACTGCGCGCACGAAGGCAGTGGCGGGATGATGGCCGATGGCTTTACCCGCGCGTCTGGCAAGATAAGCATGATGATCGCGCAAAACGGCCCCGGGATCACCAATCTGGTCACGGCCGTGAAGACCGCCTACTGGAACCATACGCCGCTTTTGCTGGTCACGCCGCAGGCCGCCAACCGCACCATCGGGCAGGGCGGCTTTCAAGAGGTTGAGCAGATGGCCCTGTTCAAGGATATGGTCGCCTATCAGGAAGAAGTGCGCGACCCCAGCCGTATGGCTGAGGTGCTGAACCGTGTCATCATCAATGCCCGCCGCAGCAGCGCGCCCGCCCAGATCAACGTGCCGCGCGATTTCTGGACTCAAGTGATTGACATCGACCTGCCCCGGATCGTGGAATTTGAAAGGCCCGCCGGCGGATCGGACGCCATGGATGACGCGGCCGAGCTTTTGTCAAACGCGCGCTTTCCGGTCATTCTGAACGGGGCGGGCGTTGTGCTGTCCAAGGGCATCGACGCCAGTATTTTCCTGGCCGAGCGGCTGGAGGCCCCGGTTTGCGTGGGCTATCAGCACAATGATGCCTTTCCCGGCAGCCACCCGCTGTTTGCGGGCCCCTTGGGCTATAACGGCAGCAAGGCGGCGATGCAGCTGATCGCCCGCGCCGATGTCGTTCTGGCGCTGGGCACGCGGCTGAACCCGTTTTCCACCTTGCCTGGATATGGCCTGGATTATTGGCCGAAGGACGCGCAGATCATTCAGGTTGATATCAACACGCACCGGATTGCGCTGACCAAAAAGATCGAGGTGGCGATTGTGGGTGACGCCCGCAAAGTGGCCGAAGGCCTGCTGTCGCGCCTGTCGCCGACCGCGGGCGATGAAGGGCGAGAGGATCGCCGCAATCTGATTGCCACCACCAAAAGCCGCTGGGCGCAGGAACTGGCCTCGATGGATCATGAGGACGATGATCCCGGCACCACTTGGAACGCCCGCGCCCGTGCTGACAAGCCAGACTGGATGAGCCCGCGAATGGCCTGGCGGGCCATCACCGATGTCTTGCCGAAAGAGGCGATCATCTCATCCGATATTGGCAACAATTGCGCGATCGGCAATGCCTACCCCAGCTTTGAGGTGGGGCGAAAATATCTGGCGCCGGGCCTGTTCGGTCCTTGTGGCTATGGTCTGCCGGCAATCATCGGGGCCAAGATTGCCTGCCCGGATGTGCCGGTTGTCGGCTTTGCGGGCGACGGTGCCTTTGGCATTTCGGTGACTGAGTTGACCGCGATTGGTCGCGCCGAATGGCCCGCGATCACCATGGTGGTGTTTCGCAACTACCAATGGGGTGCCGAAAAACGCAACTCGACGCTGTGGTATGACGATAATTTCATCGGCACCGAACTGGACACCGCGGTCTCTTACGCCGGCATCGCGCGGGCCTGTGGGCTGCAAGGCGTGGTCGCCCAAACGACCGAGGGGCTGCGTCAGGCGCTGACCCAGGCCATTGTCGATCAGATGTCGGGCCATACCACGCTGATTGAGGTGATGATCAACCAGGAATTAGGCGAACCCTTCCGCCGCGATGCGATGACCACGCCGGTGGTTGTGGCGGGGATCCGCGCCGAAGACATGCGCCGTCAGGCTGGTTGATACGCTGTGATCTGGGGCTGGTGGCGGCGCTGTCGATGGCGGTGGCCATCCCGGATGCGGCTTGCGTGCGCGGCTGTTCCGGCTTTGGCTATTCGTCGATCATGGTTTCTGCCGCATTGCTGCTGCCCAGCCCGCTGCATCTGGTCGCGGTGGTTATTGCACTGGGCGCTTGGCCAGAGGTTGGGCAATGTTGACCACTGCACAGTGGCTTGGTGTGGCGATTGGATAAAATTGTTCGAAAAATGCAATTTAATGTCGAAATTTTTTATAAAATTATAAATCTATGTTCGATTAAAACAGTTCCGTCCCGCCCTGCACCCCTTGGGATCGTTGGAAATCCCGCCTCGGGCCTGAACCTTGCCCGCCTCGTCCGGCGAATCCGTCAGCGCGCGTAAGGCTGGCGCGGGTCCGAATGACACCACATTCGTGGGTGGCTCCTGTCGGGTCAGGGCTGGATCGCACGCATAAAACCTGTTCAAGTTGACGCGGCATATCGCGCCACAGACAGGCCGGACAGGAAAGGCAGACCATTGACCCAACCGGCGTTGAACACCTCGCCCCCGGTGTCGGACGAAATCCGCCGCACCACCTGTTACATGTGCGCCTGTCGCTGCGGCATCAATGTGCATCTGAAGGACGGCCGCGTCAGCTATATCGAGGGTAACCGCGATCATCCGGTCAACAAGGGCGTCCTGTGTGCAAAGGGGGCGTCGGGTATCATGCAGGTCACCGCCCCGTCGCGTTTGCGTGCCCCCTTGCGCCGCGTCGGCCCGCGCGGTTCTGGTGCGTTTGAGGAAATCACCTGGGATGAGGCGCTGGAAACCGCAGTGGCCTGGATGAAGCCCCTGCGTGAGACGGCCCCCGAAAAGCTGGCCTTTTTCACCGGCCGCGATCAGTCACAATCGCTGACCGGCTGGTGGGCGCAGGCCTTTGGCACCCCGAACTATGCCGCCCATGGCGGGTTTTGCAGCGTCAACATGGCGGCCGGGGGCATCTACACCATCGGCGGCGCATTTTGGGAGTTTGGTCAGCCCGACTGGCCACGCACGCAGTTGTTCATCCTGTTCGGCGTGGCCGAAGACCATGACAGCAACCCGATCAAGATCGGCATCGGCGCGCTGAAAGATCGCGGCGCACGGGTGATCAGCGTAAACCCGATCCGCACCGGCTATTCCGCCGTGGCCGATGACTGGTATGGCATCACGCCCGGCACCGACGGCCTTTTGATCCTGTCGTTGATCCATTGCCTGTTTGAGGCGGGCAAGATCGATCTGGACTATCTGGCGCAATGGACCAACGCGCCCTTGTTGGTGAACGGGACGACCGGGCCGGACAAGGGTCTGTTGGTCCGCAACGCTGAAAGCACGCCTTTCGTGATTGACCGCCGCTCTGGCCAGCCCGCCCCTTGGGACGGCAAGGGGGTGCAGCCCGATCTGGGTGCCGAATGGCAGGGCAATCGCACCGTTTTCCGCCATATGGCCGAGGAATATCTGGATCCGAAATACGCGCCCGAGGCGGTTGCCGCCCGCACCGGCATTGCCGCGCCGCGCATCCGGGCGCTGGCGGCGGAACTGGCGGCCGCGGCTTTTGAATCAGCGGTTGAGATCGCCCAGCCCTGGACCGATTTCCGCGGCAATCCTCATAAGACCATGCCCGGCCGCCCGGTCAGTTTCCATGCCATGCGCGGAATCTCGGCCCATACCAACGGTTTTCAGACCGCCCGCGCGCTGCATCTGTTGCAGATCATTCTTGGCGCTGTGGAAACCCCCGGCGGCTACCGGCTGAAGCCGCCCTACCCAAAACCGGTTGAGGCGCATCCGACCCCGCATTTCGGCACTACGCCCGGCAAGCCGCTGGATGGCCCGCATCTGGGCTATGTCCGCAGCCCGGACGATCTGGCGCTGCTGCCCGATGGCAGCCCGGCGCGGATCGACAAGGCGTTTACCTGGGAAAACCCCCTCTCGGCGCATGGGCTGATGCACATGCTGATCCCCAATGCGCATGCAGGCGATCCCTACCGAATCGATACGCTGTTTCTGTATATGGCGAATATGGCGTGGAATTCGTCAATGAATTCCGCCGAAGTGATGAAGATGCTGACCGCCAAGGATGGAGATAACTACATCATCCCGCGCATCATCTATTCCGATGCCTATGCGTCCGAGATGGTCGCCTATGCCGACCTGATCCTGCCCGATACGACGTATCTTGAGCGGCATGATTGCATATCCATGTTGGACCGCCCGATCTCGGAACCCGATGCTGCAGGCGACGCGATCCGTTGGCCGGTGGTGGAACCTGATCGCGACGTGCGTGGCTTTCAGTCGGTTCTCTTGGATCTCGGCGCGCGACTGAGTCTGCCGGGCATGGTAGATGACGCGGGCGGCCCGAAATACCGCGACTATGCTGACTATATAGTCAACCACCAGCGCCGCCCCGGTATCGGCCCGCTGATGGGCTATCGGGGCGATGGCACGGATGTCGGCCGTGGCGCGCCGAACCCAGATCAGATGCAGCGCTATATCGACAATGGCGCGTTTTATCAGGCGCATATCCCCGAGGAGGCCGCGTTTTATAAACCCTGGAACGCCGCCTATCAGGACTGGGCTGTGCGGATCGGCCTTTTTGAATCGCCGCAGCCCTATCTCTTCCAGATCTGGTCCGAGCCGTTGCGCCGGTTCCAACTGGCCGCCGAGGGCCATGGGCCACGCCAACCGCCTGACCATCTTCGCGCCCGTTTGAAGCAGGCGATGCACCCTTTGCCGATCTGGTATCCGCCCTATGGTGATGACGACGCGGCCTATGGCTATACCGTGCATGCGCTGACCCAGCGGCCGATGGATATGTACCACTCATGGGGCAGCCAGAACGCTTGGTTGCGCCAGATCCGGGGTCGCAACATGCTGTATTTGCCGACGAAAATCTGGGGTGAACAGAGATTTCAGGACGGCGATTGGGCACGGGTCAGCTCTCGCTCGGGTCAGATCACCGTGCCTGTGGCGCATATGGCGGCGCTGAATGACAACACGGTCTGGACCTGGAATGCGATCGGCAAGCGCAAGGGCGCATGGGGGCTGGATCCGGATGCCCCCGAAGCGACGGTGGGGTTTTTGCTAAACCATCTGATTTCGGAACTGTTGCCGGACAAAGGGCTGACCGGGGGCAAACGCCTGTCCAATTCAGACCCGGTGACCGGACAAGCGGCCTGGTTTGACCAAAGGGTCCGGTTGGAGCGCGTCCCGGCGGCAGAACGCCCGTCGCAGTCGATGCCGTCTTTTTCGGCGATCCCCGATATCCCGCGCGCCGGCGGTGGGCGGGGTCAAAATTCTTCGAAGAATTTTGTCCGGAATTTTCGAAAATTCCGGGATGCGCGGAATGGAAGGGGTGCGCAATGACCTGTTTGCCGGGCAAAGTTGATAAAACGCTGGGGCTGGTGATTGATCTCGACACCTGCGTTGGCTGTCAGGCCTGTGTGACCGCCTGCAAAGGCTGGAACGATCAGGGATACGGCGTGCCCTTGTCGGATCAGGACGCTTATGGCGCTGATCCCTCGGGCACATTCCTGAACCGGGTGCATTCCTATGCGCTCGATGTGCCGGACGCCCCGCCGCAGATCGTGAACTTTCCCCGGTCGTGCCTGCATTGCGCCGATGCGCCTTGCGTTACGGTTTGTCCCACCGGGGCCAGTTATAAACGGGCTGAGGATGGCATTGTTCTGGTCAATGAAGATGCCTGCATCGGCTGCGGGCTGTGTGCCTGGGCCTGCCCATATGGAGCGCGCGAGATGGACGCGGCGGCCGGCGTGATGAAGAAATGCACCCTCTGCGTAGACCGGATCTACAATGACAACCTGCCCGAAGAAGACCGTCAGCCTGCCTGCGTGCGCACCTGCCCGACGGGCGCACGGCATTTCGGCGATCTGTCAGACCCAGAAAGTGCTGTGTCGCGGCTGGTCGCCGACCGGCAGGGCTATGCGCTGATGCCCGACATGGGAACCAAGCCGGTAAACCGCTATCTGCCGCCGCGCAAGAAAGGGGCGGCGCTGTCCGGCCCTTTGACGCCTCTGGTTGACATCCCCGCGACCGGCCTTGCTGGTTGGCTGGACCGCCTGTTGGGAAAGATCTGATGCATCCGGCCACTTCCGTCATTCTGTTCACGGTGCTGTCTGGTGCGGGGTTTGGCTATCTGGCCTGTCTGGGTGTGGGCATTCAGCAGGTCGCCGGATGGCAGGCCTTTGCGGCCTGGGGTCTTGGCTACGGGCTGGCGGGGGTGGGGCTGGTTGCCTCAACCCTGCATCTGGGCAATCCGCAGCGGGCATGGCGGGCGTTCAGCCAGTGGCGGTCCAGTTGGTTATCGCGCGAGGGGGTGGCTTCGGTCGCCACCCTGGTGGTGCTGGCGCCGATGGCCCTGTCGGATTGGTTGGGGCTGGGGTTACCGCGGGTGATCGGCTGGGTAGGGGCGGGGCTCAGCCTGCTGACCATCCTTTGCACCGCGATGATTTATGCGCAGATGAAGACCGTGCCGCGCTGGCACCATTGGTTGACGCCGTTGATGTTTTACGGCTTTGCCGCCGCGGGGGCGGCGGTTCTGGTGGCTCCGGCGCTGTTAGCGGCCACGATCTGTCTGGCGCTGGGCGGCCTGATGCTGGCGGTGTTCCGCCACGGCGATGGCGCTTTTGCCGCTGCCGGGCAAACCATTGGCAGCGCCACCGGGCTGGATCGGCTGGGCCAGCCGTCGGTGTTTGAGCAGCCCCACACAGGCGGCAACTATCTGATGCGCGAGATGATCCATGTCGTCGGTCGACGCCACGCGGCCAAGCTGCGGCTGATCGCACTGGTGCTGGTGTCGGTGCTGCCCGCGCTGATCCTGCTGATCCTGCCGGACCTGCCCGCCCGCGCCCTGGCCTTTGGTCTGCACCTGACCGGCGCCTTGGTTGCGCGTTGGTTGTTCTTTGCCCAAGCCGAGCATGTTGTCGGCCTTTACTATGGTCAGCGCGGCGCGGACCCAGCCGCCCGCTGACCGCAGGAACCCTTGCCAAATCGGCCCTGCCGCGTCACGGTTACCGGATTGAATACAAGGGAATGGGTTTAGAATGTGGGATTTCAGCATTAACAAGGCCTTGGGCCTGATGGCGCGGACGGCGCCGTTCATCATTTTCAGGGTCATCGTCTATTTCGCCATCTCTGCGGCCTTTGTGCTGGCCACCGGCACCGGAGCCGGCATGGGCTACAGCATTGGCATGTTCGGGGATGACGAGTTTCAGGCCTCTTCAACCGCTTACGGTGCGATCGGGGGCTTTGCCCTGACCGCGGGCGTGGTCTTTTTCATCCGCGATTACATCCTCTATATCGTCAAGGCTGGTCATATCGCGGTTATGGTTGAACTGATGGAGGGCCGCAACATTCCGGGCGGTCAGGGCCAGATCACCTATGCCCGCGGCATCGTGACCGAACGGTTCGGCCAGGCCTCGGCGCTGTTTGCGCTGGACCGGCTGATCAAGGGCGTCGTCACCGCTATCACCGGGCTGATCCAAGGGCTTCTGACCATTCTGCCGATCCCCGGTCTGGACCGCGTCATGGGCCTGGTGCGCGCCTATCTGCGGGTGGCCGTGGGGCTGGTGGATGAAGTAATCCTGGCCCACGCCCTGCGCACACGGGCCGACAACCCGTGGAAATCGGCACAAGAGGCGCTGGTTCTTTATGCCCAGAACGCCCGGTCGATGCTGGTCAATGCGGCCTGGCTGACGCTGATCAGTTGGGCGCTGTCGCTGGTGGTGTTCCTGCTGATGCTGGCCCCGGCAGCGGCGGTGGTCTATCTGTTGCCGGGCAAGGCCACGGCGGGAATGCTGATCTTTGCCTTTCTCTTTGCCTAGGCCGTCAAGGCGGCGTTGATCGAGCCGTTTGCCCTGGCCTGTCTGCTGCAGGTCTATTTCAAGGAAACCGAAGGCCAGGTCCCGAACCCCGAATGGGCGGCCAAACTGGACAGCGCCTCAGCCAAGTTCCGCAAACTGGGTGAGCGGGCGGTGTCCTTTGTCACCGGTGGACGGGTGGGCGGCAGTGTAACCGAAGGGGCGGGCAGGGGCGCGCTGTAGCCGCCCTGCCCAAACCGGCCCGAATGGCCAAGGTTGGGCTGGCAGAATCCTTTGGCATGCGTCAGAAAGGTCGGGCGCTCTGCGGTTGCTCTATGGCCGGGGATGTGCTTAAACATTCAAATGATACTATCTAAACCGAAAGGTTCAGAATGAGCGAGTTCGCCTCCCGCCGCATGATGATGGTGGATACCCAGGTCCGGCCTTCGGACGTGACCAAATTTCCCATCATTGACGCCATGTTGCAGATCCCGCGTGAGGTCTATGTGCCGCGCGGCCAGCAAGAGGCGGCCTATATTGGCGTCAATATCGATCTGGCCCCCGGACGGGTGGTGCTGGAGCCGCGCACGTTGGCCAAGATGCTGGATGCGCTGGATATACAACCCACTGAAATCGTGTTGGATCTGGGCTGTGGCCTGGGCTATTCGGCCGCGGTGATGGCCCGTCTGGCCGATACCGTCGTCGCGGTTGAGGAAGATGCCGATCTGGCCGCCGAAGCGCAGCATGTGCTGTCGCAAGAGGGTGTCGACAATGCCGTCGTCGTTGCCGGGCCGCTGGCCGAGGGGGCTGCCAGACATGGCCCCTATGACGTGATCACCATCGAAGGCGGCATTGAATGCCTGCCCGAGGCGTTGGCCGCCCAATTGAAAGAGGGGGGCCGGATCGCGGCCGTCTTCATGGAGGGCGCTTTGGGCACTGTGAAGATCGGGCTGAAGCAGGACGGACGAATCACCTGGCGCTTTGCTTTCAATGCGACGGCGCCAGTTGTTCCCGGCTTTGGCCGGACCAAAGGCTTTGCACTGTAACGGTGCCGCAGCCCCGGTCGCGCGGGGCTGCATCATGACGGAATTTGGCAAGGGTCGGTCCAATGTGGCGGGCCTTTGCAGCAAGACAGGATGGCAGACGATGCGGCATTGGGTTCGGGCGTTCACAGTCTCGCTGGCACTGGCAGTCACCACGGTTCAGGCCGTTGGTCCGGCGGGAGCCGAGACACTGACCGATGCGCTGATCGCCGCCTATACCAACTCGCATCTGCTGGATCAGAATCGGGCGGTGCTGCGGGCTGCCGATGAAGATATGGCGGTGGCGGTCTCGGCCTTGCAGCCGGTGATCTCTTATATGGTCAGGGCCGGCGCGACGCGGACTTACACGGATCTGCCCGTCGTCGGCTCGACCTCGATCGAAGATCTGAACGCGTCTTTGCGGCTGTCGGCGGATTTCCTGTTGTTTGACTGGGGCCGCCGGGAATTCGGGATCGCGATTGCCAAGGGCAGTGTGCTGGCCACCCGGCAGGCCTTGGTCAACATTGAACAGCAAGTGCTGCTGAACACGGTTTCGGCCTATGTCCAGGTGCGTCTGCAGGGCGAGATCGTGGCGCTGCGGCAATCGAACGTGCGGCTGATCACCCAGGAATTGCGTGCGGCACAAGACCGGTTTGACGTAGGTGAGGTGACGCGCACGGATGTTGCCATTGCCGAAGCGCGGCTTGCGGCCTCGCGGTCTGCTCTGGCGGCGACCGAGGGCGATCTGATGATCGCGCGCGAAAGCTATAAGGCTGCAACGGGGGCCTATCCGGGCAAGTTGGCTGCCTTGCCGAAATCGCCCAAGATCGGCAAATCATTGCAAGAGGCGCAGTCCGTGGCGCGCAAGACCCATCCCTCGATCCTGCAAGCGCAGGAAATGGTGACGGTTGCCGAATTCCAGGTAAAGCTGGCCGATGCCGCGATGAAGCCGACGCTTGGGCTGGGCGCGTCGATCACCTACCAGGATGGCGGCGATGTGACCGAAGCGCTGGGGCTGCAGCTGGACCAGACGATCTATGCCGGTGGAAAGAATTCGGCGCTGTATCGCAAAGCCTTGGCGGAGCAGGATCGGTCCCGCGCGCAGCTGGGCCAGACCACAGTGGACGTGTTGCAAAATGTCGGCAATGCCTGGGCCAATCTGGCCGTCTATGCCGCCTCTATCCAGGCGTCAGACCTTCAGATCCGGGCCGCGCAAACCGCCTTTGATGGCGTGCGCGAAGAGGCCACCTTGGGCGCGCGCACCACGCTGGACGTGCTGAACGCCGAGCAAGAACTGCTGGATGCCAAATCGTTGCGGCTGCAAGCCGAAGCAGGCCGTTATATCGCAATCTATCAGGTGCTGGCTTCGATGGGGCTGTTGACGGTTGATCACCTGAAACTGGGCATCCCGACCTATGACCCCGAGGGCTATTACAACGCGGTCAAGGATGCGCCGGCCACCTCATCGCGCGGCAAAAAGCTGGACGCGATCCTGGAAAAGATCGGGAACTGACGGGGCAGCCGGGCGGGCCTTGCGCGCTTTTCTGCTGGCCACTGTGGCGATTTTCACGATGTGTTAACGCAGCTTGCGCCATTTTCTTGTCATGCGCGGTCTATCTGGATAGACTGTGTGCAAAATATGAACAATACCAGCAGGCCCCCCCCTATGTCGGAACCCCTGACTTCGCATGAGATTGAGGATGTCCTGTCCTCCATCCGCCGCCTGGTGTCTGATGATCTGCGCCCGGCCGCCCGTCAGGCCGCGGTCACCGGGGCCGTTTCCGGGGCTGACAAGCCGGTCGAACCCGGGACCGATGCGGGAAAACTGCTGCTGACTCCGGCCCTGCGCGTGGTTGCCCCGACTGACGATGCCATCGGTGACTCTGCCGCTGCGCAGGCGGTCCTGCCAGCCGCTGATTTGCCCCCGACCGATTTTGCGCCCTCTGATCTGGCTGATACAGTGTCTGGCCAATTGGTGCCAATGGACGCGGACTTGACCGTCTCTGAGATCCCTGCAGGCGTCGCCCCGCCACCGACGCTGGCCTACCCTGCGCCGGATGACAGCTATGATGATCTGGGTCTGGAGGACGGCGACAACGGGCTAAGCGCGCTGATTGAGACGACCGCCGCTGCAGTCACCGATCCCGATGTGATCTGGGCCGCGCCGGGTGAGGCTGCAGAAGAGACGCCCCTGACCGAAGATCTGCTGGAGGCCGCCCCGGCAGACATACAATTCACGCATGGCCATTGGTCCGATGCTGAAGTGCCCGAGCATGATTGGGCGCAGGATCAGACCGGATGGGTGCAGGACGCCACACCCGAGGATCCGTCACCCGCAAGGCCGCCATCAGCCGCGCCCCCTCTTGCCGCCGAAATGGCCCCGTTGAATCCGCCGGACGCCGAAATGGCCGTGCCCTTTGTTGCCCATCGACGCGCGTCAAAGCCCGTCGACGATCCTTTGGCGCGTGCCTGGGCGGATCGGGCCGAGGCCGAGGTTCATGCCCAATTGCAAGATGCCCCTAAGGCCGCGACGCCGGCCGACACCGCAGCGGATGGGCTTTTTGACGGCGATAGGTCCGATCTGGACGAAGAGATGTTGCGCGACGTTGTCCGTGACATCATCCGCGAAGAGCTGTCCGGTGCGCTGGGCGAGCGTATCACCCGCAACGTGCGCAAACTGGTCCGGGTGGAAATCAACCGCGCCCTGACCGCGCGTGAGTTCGAATAGGCCCGACACCTGCTGCCTTGCGTGGGGATTGTGATCCGTTGCCGCCAAGGGGGCGCTGGCGCCAGAACCCGCGATGCGGCCATTGGATGCGCGCAGGAGTTTTCGGCCAAAAACGTTGGCACCTGACCCCAATGCAAAGCGCCGACAGGGGACTGCCGACGCTGGGAAAGATCAAATCTTGTTTCTGGCAGGCGCGGTGAGACAGCGCCCCGTGACAATCAGGCGGCTTCGGCCTGCTCTGCCTCCAGCGCATTGCGGCGCTCGGATTCCTCACGGCTTAGGGCCACCGAGGTACGGATGCCTTTGGCCACGAATTCCATCAAACCTTTGACCACCCGTTCATTCGGGTCGATCCCAGAGCAGGACAGAACTTCACGCCCATCACGAGACCGCGCCCAACGGGCGATCTGATCGGGACCATTGCCATATTTCTTGTCATCGGCGATTGCATCGTCGAGAGCAGCCAAAACCACGGCGGCAAACAATTTGCGTGCGCGCTGGCCCTGTTCGAAATTGAAGGCGGTGCTGTCGATGGTGTCGAGCATCAGCTATTCCTTAGTCTTTTCTTTCCCTGCGTCAGACGCTTGTAACGATTTCGCCACGATTCGGGGATACCTGTTTGGAATGGCAGCCATGCATAACGCGCATAGCTGCGGTCGGTCGCTACGAAATCTTGGTGTTACAGTGGCAGACGTGATGCTAGATATAGCAATCTTCAGAAATATTTCAAGTTTTTGACATTATTTTGCGATGATTTTTTACGGTTTCCTGGGGCAGGTTTTCAAGCCTCGGGAAACAACTGTGCCGCGCCGACGATCAGCCCGGCGTCAATCCGGTCATATCGCAGATGCGCCAGCGCGCAATTGCCCGCCACACTGCCCAGGCGTCCTACTTCGCGCCCATCGGGCAGGGTGATCGGGGTGCCTGGCAGAGCCGCGCCGTTCATCCGCAGACGCACCAGACCCTTGCGCAATTCGGTCTTGTGCTTCATCCGGGCGGTCACCTCCTGGCCGACGTAACAGCCCTTGCGGAAGTCCACGCCGTGCAGCCGCTCAAACCCCATTTCCAGAATGTAGCTGTCATCGGGCACCAGATCGGCGGGATAGCTGGGCACCATCAGCGCCACCTGTAGTGCGGTCCAGTCGGTGGCATCGCCCGCCTGCTGTGGTCCGTAAAAGCGCCAGCCCAGATCGGGATGGCGCGGGTCGGGCATCGCGCCCGCCGGGGCCGGGCCCTGTCCTCGGCTCAAGTGCAGATCGGCCGGGGCCAGTTGCACGGCGGATCGCAGGCGATACATCTGCAGCCGTTTGATCGTGGCCGCAGCCAGGCCCTGCGGCAGATCCAAGAGCAGCGCATCGGCACCGTCGCCGTCGCGGCGGATCACGAAGAAATCGGCAAGATACTTGCCTTGCGGGGTCAAGAGCGCGGTCCAGACCATTCCAGGACCTTCGCCAAGGGGTAAGACGTCATTGGAAACGAGGCCTTGCAGATAGGCCAGGGCATCTTCCCCGGTCAGATGCCAGATCTCGCGCGGGTCTGTGGTAGTGTCTGGCATGCTGTCCTCCGCTGCGCTTACAGGGTCAGATATAGTCACGGGCTGCGCGCAGGCAACATGAGCCATCGGTTCAGTCGCGAAACTGCAGCGTATGCAGCCGCGCGTATAGCCCGCCCTTGGCCAACAGCGCCTCATGCGTGCCGGCCTCGGCGACGCGCCCCTCATCCAGCACCAGGATCTGATGCGCATCGCGCACCGTGGCCAGACGATGGGCGATGACCAGCGTGGTGCGGCCTTGTTGCGCGCGGGCCAGCGCGGTGGTGACGGCGGTTTCCGAAGCCGCATCCAGTGCGCTGGTTGCCTCATCCAGCAGCAAGACCGGCGCATCGGCCAACAACGCCCGCGCAATGGCGATGCGTTGGCGCTGGCCGCCCGACAGAGCCGATCCGCGCGGGCCAGCGGGGGTTTGCAATCCATCCGGAAGGCGGGCGATGAAATCAGTCAGACTGGCGTCGGCCAGGGCCGCGGTCAGACGGTCTTCGCCAATGCCGTCCCGTCCCAGAGCCAGGTTTTCGCGCAGGGTCTCATCAAACAGCGCGGCATCCTGCGCGACGGCGGCAAAAAGCTGGCGCTGATCGGCCAGGGTCATGCCGCGCGCATCCGCGCCGCCGATCAGGATCTGGCCAGAGTCGGGGTCAGCCAGCCCTGTCAGCAGATGAAACACCGTGGTTTTTCCCGCACCCGAGGCACCCACCAGCGCCGTTACCTGCCCTGCGGCGGCGGTAAAGCTGAGGCCTTGCAAGACCGGCGTGCCCTCATAGCCAAAGCGCACGTCACGGAACTCGATACCGGGCGGGCGGGTGGCGGGCAGGGCTACGCTTTGTGCCGGGCGCAGCAGGGCCGATCGCAGGTCAAACAGCGTATACAGACGTTCCAGCGAAGCCGTGGCGATCTGCCATTGCCCGGCCAGATCCGACAGGCGGCGGATGGGCTGAAACGTCAGCGCCATCGCGGTGAAGAACGACATGAATTCGCCCGTGGTGCGATCGCCTTCGACCACCTCACGCCCGCCCAGCATCAGCACCGCAAAGAACCCCAGGCCGGTCACGATATCGACCAGTGCGGGCATCGCCGCGCGCCCGGTGGCAGATTTCACCTCGGCGCGCACGATGCGGTCGGCGATCTGGGCATAGCGGGCGGTCTGATACCCCTCCATCCGGTTCAGTTTCACCTGCGCGATGCCATGGAAAATCTCATCCAGACGGGTGGCACGCAGGCCGGATTGTTCGCGCATCTGCAGCGTCTTGCGCCGGATATAGCGCTGCAATCCCAGAGCCGGCAGCATCAATAGGGGGGCGCCCACCAGCGCCGCCGCGGTCCAGACCGGATCAATGCTCAGCGCCACGAAAAACAGACCAGCCAGACTGACCACATCGCGTGCCAGGCCTGCGATCACCAGTTGCGTGCCGCCCTGGGCCGCGATGGTGTCGCCCTGAATCCGGTCAATCAGGCTGCCGGGTGGGTTGCGTTGGAAAAACCCGCCATCCAGCGTCAACAGATGTGCCAGAAGCGCGGTCTGCATCGCCGCTGCCGTAGTCTGGTTGACCCGGGAAATCAGCGACCGGCCGATCACCGCCGTGATCGCGCGGATCACGAACAGCGCCAGGATGCCGCCCCCCACAAAGGCCAGCGCCTGGGTGGACCGCGCGGCAAAGACCTGATCGAACAGCGGCTCCAGCAGCCACGACAGCGCGCCCAGCGTGGCACCTTCGATCACCGAGACTGCAATCGCCGCCGCCAGCATCCAGGCCCTTGGGCGCAGGAATTGCCGCCAATAGCGGGGGAACAGCCGTTTGGGGCGGGGCAAGGGGGGGGTGTCGGCCAAAGGGTGTCCCGGGGTTCAGCTAGGGCTTGGGTGTAGCCCAAAGGGGGGGATGGCTCAAGCGCCGCCGCGCCCGGCATCGGAAACGTTGACGCAGGCCCTGCCGCAGGTTTAGCCATGTCAGGCTGCAACCTGCGGAGCGTATGATGACCCTTGCCCATGGCCACCCTTATCTGGCAATCCCCGGCCCCTCGGTCATTCCTGACCGGGTGCAGCGGGCGATGCACCGGGGCAGCCCGAACATCTATGAGGGCGACCTTCTGGACCTGACCGCCAGCCTTTGGCCCGATCTGCGCCGCGTGGCGGGCACCGCTGACAATGTGGCGGCCTATATCGGCAACGGTCATGCCGGGTGGGAGGCGGCGAATGCCAACCTGTTCTCGCGCGGCGACAAGGCGCTGGTGCTGGCCTGCGGGCAGTTTGGCCAGTCCTGGGCCAACTCTGCCCGCGCCATGGGGATAGAGGTCGAGGTGCTGGATTTCGGCACCGCGACGCCGGCTGATCCTGGCCGGTTAGAGGCCGCTTTGCGGGCCGACCCCTCACACCGGATCAAGGCGGTGCTGACCACCCATGTCGATACCGCCAGCACCATCCGCAACGATATTCCCGCTTTGCGTCGGGCTATTGATGCGGCAGGGCATCCCGCGCTGTTCGCGGTTGACTGCATCGCGTCTTTGGGGTGCGATGAATACCGGATGGATGATTGGGGCGTTGATGTCACTGTGGCCGCCAGCCAAAAGGGTCTTATGACGCCGCCCGGCATGGCCTTTGTCTGGTTTTCCGAAGCCGCGCGGATGCGCTGTGGCACCGGTGATCTGGCCAGCCCCTATTGGCGCTGGGGGCCGCGTGCTGACGGGGCAGAGTTCTGGCAACTGTGGGATGGCACCGCGCCGACCGCCCATCTCTATGGCCTGCGTGAGGCGCTGACCATGCTGGTGCAGGAACAGGGGCTGACCGCAACCTGGGCGCGGCATCAGGTGCTGGCCAGCGCGGTCTGGGCGGCGTTTGATGCCTGGGGTGCGGGCAATCCGGCGATTGCGATGAATGTGCCCCGCCCGGACTGGCGCGGACGGTCCGTCACTGCAGCACGGCTGGGGGCACCCGATGCCACCCGCCTGCGCCAGTGGTGTGAGACCAAGGCGGGGGTCACCCTGGGCATCGGTCTGGGCATGGCCGAGCCGACCGACCCGGCCTATCACGGCTTTTTGCGGGTGGCGCATATGGGCCATGTGAATGCCCATATGACGCTGGGCGCGCTGGCGGTGATGGATGCGGGGCTGAAGGCCCTTGGCATCGCGCACGGGCCCGGCGCGCTGGAGGCGGCGGCCCATGTGGTGGCTGCCGGGGCCTAGCCTGCGCGCCGTTCCCGGACTGAGATATAGATCGCCGAGCCGATCAGGATCGCCACGCCCACCCCGGTCCAGCGGTCTGGCAGATCGTTGAAAAACCACCAGCCGACGACAGTGGCCATCACCATCTCGGTGAAGGCCAAGGGCGCCAGCAGCGAGGCTTCGGCCTGCTCATACGCCTTGGTGATCAGGATATGGCCCAGCGTGGCGATCATGCCGATGCCCGCCAGCATCAGCCATTGATGCGGCGCGGGCGGCACCCAGACAAAGGGCAGCGCTGCCAGCATCAAGACCGCGCCAAAGGCATTGGTCTGAAATGTCAGCACATTGGCGTTCGCTGCCCCCGCCATGGCTCGGGTCATCACGAAATAGCTGCCCAGACAGATGCCCGACAGCAGCGCATAAACCGTGCCGGCGTTCACCGCGACCAGACCGGGGCGCACGATGATCAGCATGCCGACAAAGCCCACCGCAACTGCCGCCCACCGCCGCGGGCCAACCCGTTCGCGCAAGACCAGCGCCGACAGCACCGTGACGACCAAGGGATTGATGAAAAAGATCGCCAGCGCATCGGCAATCGGCAGATAGATCAATGCGGTAAAGAAAAACCCGGTGGCCGTGAACAGCATCAGCGCCCGCGCCAGATGCAGCCCGGGCCGGTCCGGCCACAGCGCCGTCCGCCCCTGTGCCATCAGAGCAAAGGGCAGCGTCATGGCCGCGCCAAAGGCCGCCCGCGCCCAGACCACCACCAGAATGGGCAACCCGTCGCGGCCCAGAATCTTGGCCAGCACATCAATGAAGGGCATGATCGCCATGGCCAGAACCATCAGGCCGATGCCGACCAGCGGGCGGGGGGGAAGGAAGCTGCTCATCGCGGCACCCTAGGCGGGCGGTTGCCCTGCTGCCAGCCTGATTGCGACGGATCGGGGCGGATCTGCCGCCGGCAAATCGTGCGGTGACAAAGATCTGATGTGCGGCAGACGGTACTTCACCCCGGGCAGGCAGCGCGCTATCGTGGCCGCGACAGTCACAATTGCCGGGCCGACCGCATGTCCAGCCAGAACCGCCGCCCCGTCGTGGGGATCATCGGCAACTCTTACGAATTGCACGACCGCTATCCGGTGCATGCCGGGGGCACGATGAACTCTGAGGCCGTTGCCGATGTGGCGGGGTGTTTGCCGCTGATCATCCCGGCCGACCCGCGCTATGTCAGCGTGGATGAGCTGATGTCGCTGTGCGATGGCTTTTTGCTGACCGGCGGGCGGCCCAATGTGCATCCGTCGGAATACGGTCAGGATGCGACCCCGGCGCATGGCGACTTTGACCGCTGCCGCGATGCGGTGACCCTGCCCTTGGTGCGCGCCTGCGTCCAGCGGGGCCAGCCGATCTTTGGCATCTGCCGCGGGTTTCAAGAGGTGAATGTGGCGTTGGGGGGCAGCCTGCACCCCGAAATCCGTGATCTGCCGGGGCGGATGAACCACCGGATGCCGCCCGAGGGCACACTGGAAGAAAGCTTTGCCCTGCGCCACCCGGTGCAGTTCACGCCCGGCGGGGTGTTCCATCAGCTGTTGGGCGTGGCTGAGGTGATGACCAACACCCTGCACGGCCAGGGCATTGACCGGCCCGGCGCGCGGATCGTGATCGACGGTTGCGCGCCCGATGGCACGCCCGAGGCGCTGTATGTGCGGGATGCGCCCGGATTTACCTTGTCAGTTCAATGGCATCCCGAATGGCGGGCGGGGGCCGATCCGGTCTCACGCCCGCTGTTCGCGGCCTTTGGCCGGGCCTGCGCCGACTGGGCGTTGGGCGCGCGCAAAGGGCTGGCGGCTGAGTAGCACGTCGTGCCCGGTGGTGATGGCAAGAGTGTTTGGCAAAGGGCAAAGGCAAAGACGCGCGCAACCCCGGATTGCAAAAGGGCCGCCCGGTTGCCGGGGCGGCCCTTTTCATATGCCTCAGACAAGGATCAGCCTTGCGGGCAGACTCCGTTCACCAATGGCACCGCGCAGGCCGGGGCCGTGGGGGCCACTACCGGGGCAGGCGTCACTGCCGGGGCGGGCACCACTATGGCCGGGACGGCGGGGGCCGGGGTGACCACCGGCATCACTACCGGTCCGGTGGTGATCGACGGCGGCGGCAGTTTGACCAAGGGTGGCGCGACTACGGGCACAACAGCGGCTGCAGGCTTGGCAGGGGTCTTTTTCTTTGACACGGCGGGCGGCTTGGGGATCGACAGGCCCGACGGCATCCCACCCGAGGCGGTCAGCACGATCACCTTTGCCCCGCCTTGCACCCGTTCGAACAGATCCATCACGTCCTGGTTGATCATGCGGATACAACCGGATGAGGCGTTGCGGCCGATTGACTGCCAGTCCGGCGTGCCGTGGATGCGGTAGCCGTAATCGACGCCATTCGACAGCAGATATATGGCCCGCGAGCCTAGCGGGTTGGTCGGCCCGCCGGGCTGGCCCTTTTCCCATTTCGACAATTCCGGCTTGCGCGCGATCATCTCTTTGGGCGGTGTCCAGGTTGGCCAAAGCTTTTTCTCGGCCACGACCGCTTCGCCCGACCATTGGAACCCGGCCTTGCCGACGGCGATGCCGTAGCGCAGCGCCTTGTCCTTTCCCATCACATAGTAAAGGACCTTTTGGCTGGGATCGATGATGATCGTGCCGGGCGCCTGGTCGGTGGTATAGGTCACAACCTGACGGCGGAACTGAGCCGGGATCTGCTCAACCGGCAGCGTGGGCACGGTGTACATGCCATCGGATTTCGCCAGATAGAGGTTATCCTCGGGCGCGGGCAGGGGCGGCGCGGCAGGCACTGCAGCCGCTGTACCGCCTGCGCCGGATTGTCCGGTGATCGGATCCACGCAGGCTGACAGCAACAGGGCTGCCCCCAGCGCCAACGCCGGGACTTTGAAGAATGAAAAATTGGGGTGAAAAATTCCGCCGATCAGGGACATGCAGGGCTCATATGTTTCCGTTCCGGGAACAATGCCCCCAGATTCCATGATCTACACAGTAGCTGACAGCAGAGAAAGCGTCAAACCGCCATGGCCTCCCAAAGGGCGGGTCAGCAGCGGAATGACGCCTTCGTGATCCGGGGCCGTTATAGAACGGTGCGCAGCGACCAGAGTTCAGGGAAAAGCTGTACATCCAGCATCTTTTTCAGATATGAGATTCCCGAAGTGCCGCCGGTTCCGCGTTTGAACCCGATGATGCGTTCGACCGTGGTGACATGGTTGAACCGCCAGCGACGAAAGTAATCTTCAAAATCCACCAGCTTTTCGGCCAGCTCATAGGCCTCCCAATGGGCCTGGGGGGCACGGTAAACCTGCGCCCAGACATCTTGCACACCGGCGTCGAATTCCCAGGGTGTGGCCAGATCGCGGCTGAGCACATGGGCGGGAACGGGCAGGCCGATGCGCGACAGCAGGCGCAGCGCCTCATCATAAAGGCTGGGGCGGGCCAGCTCTTCCATCAGCTTTGCGGTCAGATCAGCGCGGTGGGCATGCGGTGCCAGCATCGCTGTGTTGCGGTTGCCTACGGCAAATTCGACCAGCCGATACTGGCAGGACTGAAAGCCGGATGATTGCCCCAACCCTTCGCGAAAGGTGGTGTAATCGGCGGGCGTCATCGTGCGCAGTACATCCCAGGCGTTGTTCAACTGCTCCATGATGCGAGAGATGCGGGACAGCATCTTGAACGCCTCACGCGGGCGATCGGCGGCCACCATTTTGCGGGCGGCGTCCAGCTCATGCAGGGCCAATCGCATCCACAGTTCCGAGGTCTGATGCTGGATGATGAACAACATCTCATCATGCGCCTGGGTCAGCGGGTGCTGCGCGGACAGGATCTGGTCGATGGCCAGATAATCGCCGTATGACATGCGTCCGTCAAAGGACATCTGGGCACCATCGGCGGCGGGGTCGAGGCGTTTTGTCATTTGTTATTTCTCCTGTGAATTTAATAGGTTCAGAGAAGAAGCTCAGATCTTGTATCAAGAATGGACAGCTGCCCCATGCGCCGCCACAGCGCCACCCAGCCAGAGGGGCGGCAAACCGGAGGCAAAGGGGCGCACGAGGGGCTCATGTGACTTTGGCGCGGGTTTTGAATTCGGGGCGGTCCCATAACCCGTCGGCCATGATCTGCGCCAGAATGGCGGCGGCGCGGTCCACATCCGCGGCGTCGATGAACAGGGGCGTCAGGCCAAAGCGAAGGATGTCGGGCGCGCGGAAATCACCGATCACGCCTGCCGCGATCAGCGCCTGCATGATGGCATAGCCTTCTGGGTGGCGGAAACTGACCTGGCTGCCGCGGATGCCATGATCGCGCGGCGTGGCCAGCGTCAACATCGGGCAAGTCGCCTCAACCGCGGCGATAAAGCGGTCTTGCAGCGCCAGGGATGCCACGCGCAGATCGGACAGATCGACCTGATCCCAGATGTCCAGCGCAGCCTCCAGCGCGGCCAGTTGCAGAACCGGCGGCGTGCCGACCCGCATCCGCTCAATCCCATGGCCGGGGCGATAGGTCAGATCAAATGCAAAGGGTGCCTCATGGCCCAGCCAGCCCGACAGCGCAGGGCGCGTCGTCGCCTGATGGCGCGGGGCGACATAGATAAACGCCGGACCGCCGGGGCCGGAATTCAGATACTTATAGGTGCAGCCCACCGCGAAATCCGCCTTGGCCGCGGCCAGATGCACTGCGAAAGCGCCCGCCGAATGCGCCAGATCCCAGACCGTTACGACGCCTTTGGCATGCGCCAGCGCGGTCAGGGCTGCCATGTCATGCCGCCGTCCGGTGCGGTAATCCACCTCGGTCAGCATCAGGACGGCAACGGTATCGTCGATCGCCGCCACAACGTCCTCGGGTGCGACGGTTTTCAGGCTGTAACCATCGCCCAGCGTGCGGCACAGCCCTTCGGCCATATACAGATCCGACGGGAAATTTCCGGTATCCGACAGGATCACCCGGCGCGTGGGGTTCATCTCGCAGGCCGAGGCCAGGGCCTGATACACCTTGATCGACAGCGTGTCGCCCATCACGATGCTGCCGGGTTCAGCCCCCACCAGCCGCGCCACGCGGTCGCCGACACGGGCGGGCATATCCATCCATCCGGCGGTATTCCAGCCGCGGATCAGCATCTGCCCCCATTCCTCGGTCACCGTGCGCGCCACCCGCGCCGCTGCCGCCCGGGGCAACGGGCCCAGAGAGTTTCCGTCCAGATAAATGATGCCCTCGGGCAGGTCGAACATCGCCTTGGTGGCGGCAAAATCGGTGGTCATTCAGCTCTCCCTCACGCGGTATCTGACGCCTTTGATAGCTTTCAATCAATAGGCGATCGGGAAAAAGGTTCAAGCTTGAAATGCCTACCCCCCCCGGTTTTTCCATGCCAGCCCTTGCCCTGCGCGCGTGGGCGGTTGACAACAGGGGTCAGCGACCGCGGAGGGGCGATGCCAGATTTGACCGGCCGGACAAGACGCGCCTTGCTGCTGCTGGACTGGCCACCGGTCTGGACCGCTGCCGCCGTGGCATTGGCCTGGATCGCCTCAATGTTGGTGCCATGGCGCGTGCTGGGCGTTCCGGGGCGGGTTCTGGGTTTGGTATTGGTGCTGGCAGGGCTGGGTCTGATGGCCGCCGCGGCGTTTGAGATGACGCGCGCCAAAACCACCGTAATCCCGCGCCGCCAGCCGTCGACGCTGGTCACCGGCGGCATCTTTGAATACAGCCGCAACCCGATTTATCTGGGCGATCTTCTGATCCTGGCCGGGGCGATGCTATGGTTGCAGGTGCCTTGGGCACTGCCGATGCTGGGGGTCTTTGCCTGGATCTTGCACCAGCGGTTCATCGACGGTGAAGAGCAGCGGCTGACCGAAACGTTCGGCGCGGAATTCACCCTTTGGGCCGCTCGGACGGGCCGTTGGCTGGGTCGCAAAGCGGGCTGAGATGCCGCAGACGACGATATGGTGTTGAACTCCGACACCGCGATGGGGCAGGTTTGGCGCAACGCCCGGAGGAACTGGGCATGAAACGGGGGAATTTCAGTGAAAATCGGTGCGCTGGCAGAGATTTTTGAAGGCGAGAACCGGGTCGCGATGACTCCGGATTCGGCGCTGCAGTTGCAAAAGCTGGGGCATAGCTGTTGCATCCAGTCGGGTGCCGGGACCAAGGCGGGTTTTACCGATGACGCCTATGTCGCCGCAGGGGTAGAGGTTTTGAAGACCGCAAAGGCGGTTGGTGACGCCGCCGATGTGCTGATAAAGGTGCGCGGTCCCGAAATGAAAGAGGCCAAGGCACTGCGGGACGGCCAGACGCTGATCTCTTTCTTCTGGCCCGCCCAGAATGAGGCCTTGCTGAAAACCGTGGCCGAAAAAGGCGCCACAGTGATCGCCATGGACATGGTGCCCCGCATCAGCCGCGCGCAAAAGATGGATGCGCTGTCGTCGATGGCCAATATCGCCGGCTACCGCGCGGTGATTGAGGCCGGCAACAACTTTGGCCGCTTTTTCACCGGGCAGGTGACCGCAGCGGGCAAAGTGCCGCCCGCCAAGGTGTTGGTGGTGGGCGCAGGTGTGGCAGGGCTGGCGGCCATTGGCACGTCAACCTCGCTGGGCGCGATCACCCTGGCGTTCGATGTGCGGCCAGAGGTTGCCGAGCAGATCGAATCGATGGGTGCGCAGTTTGTCTATCTAGACTTTGCCGAGGCCGCACAGGACGGTGCTGCAACGGGCGGCTATGCGGCCCCCTCCAGCCCCGAATTCCGCGAAGCGCAACTGAAGAAATTCCGCGAACTCGCCCCCGAGGTGGACATCGTCATCACCACCGCCCTGATCCCCGGCCGCCCCGCGCCCAAGCTGTGGACCGTCGATATGGTCGCCCTGATGAAGCGCGGATCAGTGATCATCGACCTTGCGGCCGAGCGTGGCGGCAACTGCGATCTGACCGTGCCGGATGAAAAGATCGTCACCGACAATGGCGTGACGATTGTGGGGTATTCTGATTTCCCCAGCCGGATGGCGACGCAGGCCAGCACGCTATATTCAAACAATATCAGACATATGCTGACCGATCTTACACCAAAGAAAGACGGTGTGATCAACCAGAACATGGAAGATGACGTGATCCGCGGCGCGACCGTCGCGCATGCCGGATCTGTCACCTGGCCACCGCCACCGCCTAAGGTGGCCGCCATCGCCGCGGCCAAGCCAAAGGAAAAGGCGCGTGAGCTGACACTCGAAGAACGCCGCGCTAATGAGGTGGCGACGTTCAAGGCGCAAACCCGCACGCAGGTCGGCGTCCTTGCCGCAGGTACGGCGCTGCTCCTCTTGGTCGGCTATGTCGCCCCCCCGTCTTTCATGAGCCACTTTGTCGTCTTCATGCTGGCCTGTTTCGTCGGCTTTCAGGTCATCTGGAACGTCAGCCACAGCCTGCACACCCCCCTGATGGCCGTGACCAACGCGGTCTCCGGCATCATCATCCTGGGCGCTTTGGCGCAGATCGGATCGGCCTCCTGGCTGGTCACGATCCTGGCCGGGATTTCCGTGCTGATCGCCGCGATCAACATCGTGGGCGGTTTCTTCGTCACCCGGCGCATGCTCGCCATGTTCCAGAAATCCTGAGGCCGGGAGTAGAGACATGCTTGGACTTGAAACAATGATGGCACATGTTGGCGCCCCCGGCATCGTGATCGCGTCCTATATCGCGGCAGCGGTGCTGTTCATCCTGTGCCTTGGCGGACTGTCAGGGCAGGAAAGCGCCAAACGCGCCGTCTGGTATGGCATCGCGGGCATGGCGCTGGCGGTGATCGCCGCGATCTTTACCCCCGGCGTCGGGCACCATTGGCTGATCGTCGGGATGCTGATCATCGGCGCGATTCTGGGCTATATCGTCGCCGTGCGCGTGCAGATGACAGAGATGCCGCAACTGGTGGCGGCCCTGCACAGCTTTGTCGGCCTTGCCGCCGTGCTGATCGGCTTCAGCACCCATATCGAGCTGGCGGATCATTGGAATGAGCTCGGTCTGCTGGCCAACCCCGAGGCGCTGATGGGCGCGGCCCTGGGCGGCGCTGATCCTCTGGCAGCCATCGGGCCGGAACCCTCGGGCTTTGTCCTGACCCTCTTGATGAAATCCCCGGCTGAGATTTCGATTCTGCTGGTCGAAACCTTCCTCGGTGTCTTCATCGGCGCGGTTACCTTCACCGGCTCGATCATCGCCTTTGGCAAACTGGCCGGCAAGATTGATGGCAAGGCGACCAAGCTGCCCGGCGGTCATATGCTGAACGCAGGTGCGGCGGCGGGCTCGTTGATCCTGCTGATCGTCTATCTGAATACCGGGTCGATCTTTGCGCTGATTGCCATGACGGTGCTGGCGCTTTTCATCGGCTATCACCTGATCATGGGCATCGGCGGGGCGGATATGCCTGTCGTGGTCTCGATGCTGAACAGCTATTCCGGCTGGGCAGCGGCGGCGATCGGCTTTTCGCTGTCGAATGACCTTCTGATCGTCACCGGCGCGCTGGTCGGCTCTTCCGGTGCGATTCTGTCCTATATCATGTGCAAGGCGATGAACCGCTCGTTCATCTCTGTGATCCTCGGCGGGTTCGGCAATACCTCTGGCCCGCAGATGGAAGTGACGGGCGAGCAGGTCGCGATTGACGCCGAAGGCGTGGCGGCGGCGCTGAATGATGCCGATTCCGTCATCATCATCCCCGGCTACGGCATGGCGGTGGCCCAAGCTCAACAGGCGGTATCCGAGCTGACCCGCAAGCTGCGCGCGCGGGGCAAGACGGTGCGTTTCGCCATCCACCCCGTTGCGGGGCGGCTGCCGGGGCATATGAACGTGCTATTGGCCGAGGCACGGGTGCCCTATGACATCGTGATGGAGATGGATGAGATCAACGCAGACTTCCCCAATACCGATGTGGCCATCGTCATCGGATCGAACGACATCGTGAACCCGGCGGCGCAAGAAGATCCGAACTCCCCCATTGCCGGAATGCCGGTGCTGGAATGCTGGAAAGCCAAACAAGTGTTTGTTTCCAAACGCGGGCAGGGCACCGGCTATTCCGGCATCGAAAATCCGCTGTTTTACAAAGAGAACACCCGGATGTTCTATGGCGATGCGAAAAAGTCGCTGGATGCGCTGATGCCGATGATCGACTGAATGGCACGTAGGATGGGCAATATTGCCCATCCTACCCGTTTTGCATCCGCGCAACACTGCCGCAGCATACCCCGGTATTCCACGAATGATCTGGCCCCCTTTGCGCCGCCGCCCATAGTGCAGCCCAACCCGCATGATGGATCGCCCGATGCCCGCATCTGACCACCCCCAGCGCTATGCCACTGTCAATGAACTGCACGCCCGGCCCTTTCCATCGCTCAGCGTGCCGTCGCTAGCCGTCTTTGTTGCCATCAAAGAGCCCGAGGGGGCCGCCAACCGCGACCGCAGTCGCGACCTGACGCATCTGCAGGCACTGATTGACCGGCATGGCGGGCCGCATCCGCAGCCCGACGCCTCGCACCACTCTTGCGCCATCGGGCGTGCCCAGCTGAAATGGGAAAGCCACACCGAATTTGTCACCTACAGCGCCTTTACCCCCGGTCTGTCGCCCCGAGCCTTTGATCCGGATGAGGCGCAGATCTTTTCGGCCGACTGGATCGACGCGGCCCCCGGCAAGCGGCTGGTCTCTGTTCTGATCCGGATTGAACCGATGCCAGAGGATCCTGCGGCCATCCTCGGCCGGTGTGAGGACTGGTTCGTGCCCGAAAGTCTGGTCCTGTCGCGCGTGGTTGACGGGGCCGCTGTGGTCGCCGGGGATTTCCGCATCGACCCCGCAGGCCACATGCGCTTTGCCGTCTTCATCGCTGCTGGCGCGACCGGCCGCCGGGTTGGCCGCATTGTCCAGCGCCTGTGCGAGATTGAAACCTATCGCGCCATGTCGATGCTGGGTCTGATGCGCGCGCGTCAGCTGACCCAGCGGCTGAACATGTTGGATCCGAGGATGTCTGCGCTGGTTGCCGGGTTGGACAGCGATGTGCGGCCGTCCGAGGCGGTGCTGCACGACCTCTTGGCGATTTCGGCCGAGTTGGAGGGGCTGGCCGTCCAGTTCACCTTTCGTTTTGGAGCCACCGCGGCCTACGAGGCGATCCTGAGCCAGCGGATTCAGGTCTTGCGTGAAGAGTGGATCCAGGGCCGTCAGACCTTGGCCGAATTCATGATGCGCCGCTATGATCCGGCGATGCGCACAGTGAAATCCGCCGAAAAACGCCTGCATGAGATGTCAGAGCGGGCCGAACGTGCGGCGGAATTGTTGCGCACGCGGGTCGATGTCGAACGTTCGGCGCAGAACCAGAAGCTCTTGGAAAGCATGGACCGCCGCGCCGATCAGGCCCTGCGGTTGCAGCATACGGTTGAGGGGCTGTCGGTGGTGGCGATCAGCTATTATGCGGTCTCTCTGGCGGCCTATCTGGCCTATCCCCTGGGACACACCTTGGGGATGGGCAAGGAAATGCTGACCGCCGCTTTGGTCCTGCCGGTGATCGCTGCGGTCTGGCTGATGGTGCGCCGGATCCGAAAGACCCTGCATTAGGGCCGGCATCCCGTGCAGTCCCGGTAAACTGGCCCGATAGCACCATATTGACAGTATGGCCGTGCCCGGCTCTGGTTGGCGCGCGGCGCGGGAGGCCAGATCCGGTGCCGCGGACCCAAGCCCCGAACGGAGCCCTGTGATGACCCTGCTTTCACCACGCGAATTGCTGGACCAGTTGGTCAGCTTTCCCACCGTCAGCCGCAGTTCCAACCTGGCGCTGGTCGATTGGCTGGAGGGCTATCTGACCAGCCATGGCATCAAATGCTTTCGCCATTGGAGCGAAGATCGCCAAAAGGCCGCGCTGATCGCCCATGCCGGACCATGGGTTCCAGGTGCGGTGGTGCTGTCGGGCCATTCCGATGTGGTGCCGGTCGATGGTCAGACCTGGGCCTCTGACCCCTGGCAGGTGACCGAACGGCAGGGCCGCCTGTATGGTCGCGGCACCTGCGACATGAAGGGTTATGTCGCATTGGCGGTCTGGGCCTTGGTTCAGGCGCAGGCCCGTGGCGTGACCCGCCCCCTGCAACTGGCGCTGTCTTATGACGAAGAGGTCGGCTGTACCGGCGCGCCGCCGATGATTCAAACCATGCAAGAGGTCGTGCCCAGGGGAAGCGCCGCCCTGATCGGCGAGCCGTCGGGGATGAAGGTCATCACCGGGCATAAGGGCAGCACCGGATTTCACGTGCATGTCCGGGGGTATGAGGTGCATTCTTCGCTGCTGCCTGACGGTGTGTCCGCCATCATGGAGGCCGCCCGGCTGATCGGCTGGGTCAATGACCGCAACGCCGCCATTCAGGCCGCCCCCCGTCTGCCGCAGGGCGGTCAGTTCAACCCGCCGTTTTCCACCCTGCATGTCGGCACCATCCAAGGCGGCACCGCCAACAACATCACCGCCGCCGATTGCCGTTTTGCCGTTGAGATGCGCATCGTGCCTGATGACGATCTGGAAGCCCGCGCCGCTGATTTCACCGCCGAAGCCGCCCTTCTGGACGCCGTTCTAAAGACCCGCCGACCTGAGGCCGGGGTGGATCTGGAACGCTTTTTCAACGTGCCCGGCCTGCAGCCCGAAGCGGAAGGTGAGGCTGAAGCCCTGGCCCGCGCCCTGACCGGCGACAATGCCACCGGGGTCGTCAGCTATGGCACCGAAGCGGGGCAATTTCAGGCCGCAGGCTATTCCGCCATCATCTGCGGCCCGGGCGATATCGCCCAGGCGCATCAGGCTGACGAATACCTGGAGATCAGCGAATTTCAGGCCGCGCAGCATTATATGGACCTCCTGTTGGAGAAGCTGGCATGATCTTTCCGATCAACGACAGCACCCCGATCCGCTTTGCCGCCCCTTTGCCCGCGCGGGTTGACGTCGTGATCATCGGTGGCGGCGTCATCGGCGTGATGACCGCATGGTTCCTGCGCGCCCGCGGCCTTTCGGTGCTGATCTGCGAAAAGGGCCGCATCGCGGGAGAGCAATCCAGCCGCAACTGGGGTTGGGTGCGCCAACAGGGCCGTGACCCTGCCGAACTGCCGATCATGGCCGAAAGCCTGTCAATCTGGAAATCTCTGGCCGCCGAGATGGGGCAGGGTCTGGGGTTCCAGCAAACCGGCGTGATGTATCTGGCCAAAACCCAAAAGGAAATCGACGGGTTTGAGGCCTGGACCCAGCATTCCCGCGCGCATCAGCTGGACACCCGCCTGCTGACCGGTGCTGAGGCGGCGTCAATGCTGAAAGGGGCCGCGGCGCCGTGGAAAGGCGCGCTCTGGACGGCCTCGGACGCGCGTGCCGAACCATGGACCGCCGTGCCGATGCTGGCCGCCGCCGCGGAAGAGCGGGGGGCGCTGATCCGTGAGGCCTGCGCGGTGCGTGGGCTGGATCTGATCGCAGGCCGCGTTGCCGGCGTGGTGACTGAGGCGGGCCGCGTCGCATGTGACCACGTTGTTGTCGCCGCCGGTGCCTGGTCGCGGCTGTTCCTTCGCCGCCACGGGGTGAAGATCCCGCAGCTGTCGGTGCGGGCCTCGGTCGCCGCGACCGAACCGATGCCCGAGGTATTTTCCGGTGCAGCGGCCGATGATGATTTCGCCTTTCGCCGCCGCGCAGATGGCGGCTATTCTCTGGCCCCCGGCGGATCTGAGCATGATTTCTTCATTGGCCGCGATGCCTTTGCCTCGGTCCTCTCATACCTGCCGATCCTGAAAAAAGACCTGTCCGCTGCAGGCTTTCGCGTTGCTGCCCCGGCGGGATTTCCCGATGCCTGGGGCACGCCGCGGCGCTGGTCGGATGACGCGCCCGGACCGTTTGAACGCCTGCGCATCCTGAACCCTGCGCCCAACATGAAAACGCTGGCAAAGGTGCAAGACGCATTTGCCGCCGCCTTTCCCGGCCTTGGCCGGCCGCGTCTGAAATCGGCCTGGGCCGGCATGATCGACACGTTGCCCGATGTGGTGCCGATCGTCGATCACGCCCCCATCCCCGGTCTGACGATCGCCACCGGGATGAGCGGGCATGGTTTCGGCATCGGCCCCGGTATGGGCCGTGTGCTGGCTGATCTGGTGACGGGCGGACATGTTGGCCATGATCTGACCCGCTTTCGCCTGTCGCGGTTTTCCGATGGCAGCAGAATCGCACCCGGCCCCAGCCTGTAACGTGGGGCTTGCCGTTCCGGCCGGGCAGCGTCACCTTGGGCGACAAAGGAGACCCCGATGCCCCCCAAAAACCGGTTCGCCGAATTGCTGCCCGAAATTACCGCATGGCGGCATGATTTTCACCAGCACCCCGAACTGTTGTTCGAGGTTCATCGCACCGCCGGAAAGGTCGCTGACCTGTGCCGCAGCTTTGGCTGTGATGAGGTGGTTGAAGGCGTTGGCCGCAGCGGCGTGGTTGCCGTCATCAAGGGCAGATCCGATAGCAGCGGCCGCGTCATTGGGCTGCGTGCCGATATGGACGCGCTGCCGATCCATGAACAGACCGGGGTGGATTATGCCTCAAAAACTCCTGGAAAGATGCATGCCTGCGGCCATGACGGGCATACTGCGATGCTGTTGGGCGCGGCCAAATACATGGCCGAGACTCGCAACTTTGACGGCACCGCGGTGTGCATCTTTCAGCCCGCCGAAGAGGGCGGCGGCGGTGGTAAAGTGATGGTTGAGGATGGTCTGATAACCCGTTGGAAAATTGATGAAATCTACGGTATGCACAATATGCCCGGCATTCCCGTCGGGCAGTTCGGGATCCGTGCGGGTGCCATGATGGCGGCGGCCGACAAGATCGAGATCACGGTTACCGGCAAGGGTGGTCACGCCGCCAAGCCGCATGACTGCATTGATCCGATCGTGGTTGCCGCCCATATCGTGGTGGCGCTGCAGACGATCACCAGCCGCACGGTGGACCCGATGCAACAGGCCGTCGTGTCGGTCTGCACCGTGGTCAGCGATTCAACCACACATAATGTGATCCCGCAGGTGGTCAGCATGACCGGCACGGTGCGCACGATGGATGCCAAGGTGCAGGATCTGGTCGAAGCCCGGTTGATCGAACTGGTCGAAGGCACGGCCAAGGCCTTGGGCGCAACTGCGCAGGTGCAATACATCCGCAGCTATCCGGTCACGGTGAATGCCGCCGAGAACGCCCGCTTTGCAGCCGAGGTGGCGCAGGCCGTGTCAGGCCGCGTTGACACCGATACCGCGCCGCTGATGGCCGCAGAGGATTTCAGCTATATGCTGAACCAGCGACCTGGGGCCTATATCTTTCTGGGCAATGGCGACACGCCGATGGTGCATCACCCGGCCTACAACTTTGACGACGCGGCGATTCCCTTTGGCTCCAGCTGGTATGCCGGCATGGCCGAGGCGCGGATGCCGGTGGCCTGACCGCCGGGAAAAAGGGGGGCTTTGCCCCCTCCGCAGTGGTGCCAGGTCAGCCCAGATCGGCAAGGCGGCTCAGGGCCGCTGTGATTTTGGCGGCTTCGTCCTGCCGGGCCTCAAGGTTGGCGCGGGCTTCGTCCACCACCTCTTCCGGGGCGGATTTGGCGAAGTTGGGGTTGTCGAGCCGGCCTTTGAGTCCACCGATTTCCTTTGCCAGCTTGTCTTGGGCCTTGGACAGCCGGGCGCGTTCTTCGGCAATGTCGATCAGACCCTGCAGCGGGATCGCAAAGCTTGCGCCTTCAACCGCGATGGCGATGGCGCCTTTGGGGGCGGGGCCTTCGGTGAAGGTCTCAACCCGGGCAAGGCGCTTGATCAGCGCCTCATTCCGGGTAAAGGCTTCGCGGGCAGCAGGTGTCATTTGCGTGGCGATCAGGTCGGCTTTCAGGCCGACAGGAACGTGGACCTGTGCGCGGGCCGAGCGGATGTCTTCGATCAGGGCGGTGACAAAGCCCATCTCTGATTGCGCCTGTCCGTCGGCATGTAGGCCCGCGTAGTCGGGCCAATCGGTCAGGGCCAGCATGTTAGCGCGCGTTCCGGTGGTGGCCCAGAGGTCTTCGGTCAGGAAGGGCATGAACGGGTGCAGCAGGATCATGCTTTGGTCGAGAACCCAAGCCATTGTAGCCCGCGTTTCGCCTGCGTCGGGGCCGTCGAACAGGGGCTTGGCGAATTCGACATACCAGTCGCAGACGCGGCCCCAGACGAATTTATACAGCGCGTCGGCGGCGGTATCAAAGCGGAATTCCGTCAATGCGGCGTTGACGTCGTGAAGGGCCTTGGCGATTTCCGCGATGATCCAGCGGTTCGCCGTGGCCGTTGGCTGGGGCGGGTGGGATTGGGTTTCGTGCCCCTCCCACACCCCGTTCATCTCGGCAAAACGGCAGGCGTTCCACAGTTTGGTTCCGAAATTCCGGTAGCCGGCGATGCGCGCTGTGTCCAGTTTCAGGACACCGCCGAGCGAGGCCATGGCGGCATTGGTAAAGCGCAAGGCATCCGCGCCGAATTCGTCGATGAGGTCGAGCGGGTCGACGACATTGCCCAGCGATTTCGACATCTTCTTGCCCTTGGCGTCGCGCACAAGGCCGTGCAGATAGACAGTGTGGAAGGGGATGTCACCTACCACAGCCAGCTGCATCATCATCATCCGGGCGACCCAGAAGAACAGGATGTCCTGCCCGGTGATCAGGACAGAGGTGGGGAAATACCGCTTCAGCTCATCGGTTTGCTCGGGCCAGCCGAGCGTGCCGATGGGCCAGAGGCCAGACGAGAACCAGGTATCCAGGACGTCAGGGTCGCGCCAGACCGGATAGGTCAGATGCGTCGGGTCCTGATCCACCTCATAGGCCCCGAGGCTGGCGGCCAGCGCGTCTACCGCTGCGGCACGGTCGGCGACCTCGACAATGCGGGCATGATCCAGAGGGTGCGGCAACGCGGCCAGGGCGTCGCGGAAGCGCTCGGACACGGTCGCGAAGTCGGCGGCACAATTGCTAATTGTCGGGCGTTGGGCATGGCCACCGTCGCCAAGGACAAACAGCATGTCGACCGGGTCCAATTCGCCCTCAATCTGCTCATCGACGGGGTCCTGCGCTGTGAGATCCAGACCATACCAGACCGGAATCTGGTGGCCCCACCACAGTTGACGCGAGATGCACCAAGGCTCGATATTCTCCAGCCAATGGTAATAGGTTTTCTCGCCCGAAGGCGGGATGATTTTGGTACGGCCAGAGCGGACGGCTTCCAATGCCGGTTCGACGATTTTCGCGGTGTCGACGAACCATTGGTCGGTCAACATCGGCTCGATCACCACCTTTGAGCGGTCGCCGAAGGGCTGCATGATCGGTTTGGATTCGACGTAAGGGATGCGTTCCAGGTGTTCGGCGCCGGTTTCCTTATCGACGGATTTTTGCAGAACGGTGACGGCCAGCCCTTCGGCGTTGATCGCGGCGACCACCAGTTTGCGGGCCTCATAGCGGCCAAGGCCGCGCAGGTCTGGGGGGACGAGGTTGACGGTATCAGCCTCGGCCTCGGTCAGGGTGCGGTTCCCGCGGGCGACTTCGCCCGCAATGGCGGCGGCCTCTGAATAAGGTAGGCCGTCGTCACGCATCTGCGCGCGGGTGTCCATCAACCGGTAGAGCGGGATGCCGTTGCGGGTGGCGACGCCATAGTCATTGAAGTCATGCGCGCCGGTGATCTTGACCGCGCCCGACCCGAAGGTCGGGTCAGGGTATTCATCGGTGATGATCGGGATCAACCGGCGATGCTCTGCTGGGCCAACCGGGATTTCACATAGTTTTCCGATGATTGCGCTGTAACGCTCATCCGATGGATGAACGGCAACCGCGCCGTCGCCCAGCATGGTTTCTGGCCGGGTGGTGGCGATTGCGATATAGTCGCGCTCTTCTTCAACGGTGATTTTGCCGCTCTGGTCGCGTTCGCGGTAGATGTAGGTCTGACCGTCGGCCAGGGGGTATTTGAAGTGCCACATGTGGCCTGCAACTTCGGATTGCTCTACCTCAAGATCCGAAATAGCGGTCTCAAAATGCGGATCCCAGTTGACCAGACGCTTGCCGCGATAGATCAGGCCTTTGGTGTAGAGATCGACGAACACCTTGATGACGGCATCATGGAAGTTGCCATCTTCGCCCTCGGGCGCGCCGGGGGCGCCGGACATGGTGAAGGCTTCGCGCGACCAATCGCAGCTGGCACCAAGGCGCTGCAACTGGCCGATGATGGTGCCGCGGGATTTCTGCTTTTGCTCCCATACCGCCTGGGTAAAGGCGTCGCGGCCCATCTCACGCCGAGTGGGCAGACCGGCCTGGGCCAAGGCCCGTTCGGTCACCATTTGCGTGGCGATGCCGGCGTGGTCGGTGCCGGGCTGCCAAAGCGTGTCATCCCCCCTCATCCGGTGCCAGCGGATCAGGATATCCTGCAATGTGTTGTTGAAGGCATGGCCCATATGCAGGCTGCCGGTGACATTCGGCGGCGGGATCATGATGGAAAAGGCAGGGTGGCCGGGTTTGGCATTGGCCCCGGCGCGGAAAGCACCGACCTGATCCCAGGCGGCAGAAATCCGGGCCTCGGCCTCGGCGGGGGAGAAGGTCTTTTCCATTGGAATCTTCGGCGGCATCATCGGCATCCTTTGCGTCTGTCTTGGCTTTACCCAAAGCGTGAGGGAAGGGGAAGGCATTGTGCCGGCCGCCAGCCGCTACCCGCTACCCGCTAAACGGCGCGGTCGATCTTGGTCGACAGGTGGATCAGGCTTTCCGACGACCGCACCCCGGTCATTGCGCCGATCTGGTCCAAGACCTGATCCAGTACCTGGGTGTTCGGGCAGGCCACCTGCAACAACAGATCGAACCGGCCCGAGGTGGTGAACACCCGTTCCACCTCGGACACCGCCTTCAGCCGGGTCAGGATCGCGGCCTGACCGCGCGGCTCAACACTCAGCAGCACAGAGGCCCGCAGCCGCCCCTCGCGCGCGCCTTCGCCCAGGCGCAGCGTGTAGCCCGCGATGGTGCCCGATGTCTCCAGCCGCTCCAGCCGGGCCTGCACGGTGCTGCGCGCCACCCGCAGCCGCCGTGCCAGCGTTGCCACCGACATCCGCGCATCGGCCCCCAAGAGGCCAAGAATGTTTCGATCCAGCTCATCCATGCATATTGTCCGATCTTTTCGTCATTATAACCAGGATTCGCTGCAAATATACAGTTTTAATCGGTGAAAATGTGCCCCATATCGCGCATCCTTGTTGCAGGAAAAGGGCGGTTCATACGCACCTGGCCTGGTTGCTGAAAACCACGCTGGTGCCCGACCCCGTGCTGTATGGGTCCGGGCGACGATTCTTCTGATAGAAAAGGGAAACGCCGATGGGACTGTCGAAAACGATCTGGACGAACCCGACCGAATACATCCGCAACACGCGCCCGGAAAACCCGGTGCTGTTCTTTGCGCCCTCTGTGGTGCAGGCCAGTGCGCGCCGGTTTATCGACGGCTTTCCCGGCATGGTGACCTATGCGGTCAAGGCCAACCCGGGTGAGGAAATGATCGAAAATCTGGCCGCAGCCGGGGTACGCGGCTATGATTGCGCCAGCGGATTTGAGATTGATCTGATCCGCCGTTTGGCCCCGGATGCCGCGATCCATTACAACAACCCGGTCCGCGCCCGGCATGAGATCACCCATGCGGTTGAGCGGGGGGTGAAATCCTACAGCGTCGATTCGCGGTCTGAGCTGCTGAAGCTGATCGAGATGGTCCCGCCTGAGGGCGTTGAGATTTCTGTGCGGTTCAAACTGCCGGTGGCGGGGGCGGCCTATAACTTTGGTGCCAAGTTCGGTGCCACGGCCGAAGTGGCGGTGGATCTGTTGAAAATGGTGGCCGAGGCGGGCTTCATCCCGTCAATCACCTTCCATCCGGGCACGCAATGCACCGATCCGATGGCCTGGGGCACCTATATTGCCGAAGCGGCGGTGATCGCGGCAAAGGCGGGCGTCACCATTGCGCGGCTGAATGTCGGCGGCGGCTTTCCCAACCACCGGCTGACCGCGGTGGTGCCGCAGTTGGAAGAGATTTTCCAACTGATCGACCGCGTCGCCACCGAAGCCTTTGGCGACAACCGCCCGCTATTGGTCTGTGAGCCGGGGCGCGCGATGTGCGGCGACGCTTTCACTCTGGCATCCCGGGTCAAATCCATCCGCGACGGCGAGCATGTGTTCCTGAACGACGGCGTTTATGGCACATTGATCGAACTGACGCAGATCGGCGTCATTGACCGGCTGCAGGTGATTGATCCCGAAGGCACGCTGCGCGAGGCTAAACCGATCCCGCGCATCGTCTTTGGCCCGACCTGCGATTCCGTTGATCGTCTGCCCGGCGACATTCCATTGCCCGCTGATATGCAAGAGGGCGACTATGTGATCTGGCATGGCATGGGGTCATATTCGGTGGTGACCAACAGCCGGTTCAACGGCTTTGGCGATCTGCAGATGGCCACCGTTCTGGGCCTGCGGGTCTGATCCCGGCATCGCGGTAAAGCCACGCCCCGGCTGGACAAATCCGGCCGGGGCGTTACCGTTTGTGGTGTTAACCATTCTGTGACCTCTGCGCGGCAGACTGCCGGCATTGGAAAAGGGGGCCGCCACGTCCTTTATTGACCGCATAAAGCGTTGGATGCGCCCGGTTCCGATCTCGGAAACCGGTTTGGCCGGGCGGCCCGGAACGGGCGCTGCACGCGGGCGGGTCGATCATGTGATCGTGCTGGACGGCACGTTTTCCTCATTGCGCAAGGGCGAGCAGTCGAATGCCGGGCTGACCTATCATCTGTTGTGCGAAGGGGGACGCAAAGCGCGTCGGACGCTGTATTATGAAGAGGGTCTTCAATGGCAGGGTTGGCGGCGCGGCATTGATGTCGTGCAAGGCGTGGGGTTGAACGGCCAGATCCGCCGCGCCTATGGCCACCTGGCCAGCCACTACCGTGAGGGGGACCGCATCTATCTCTTTGGCTATTCGCGCGGCGCCTTTGCGGTGCGCAGTCTGGCCGGGCTGATCGACAGGGTGGGCCTGTTGCGCCACGACCATGCGACCGAACGTAATGTCACCCTGGCCTATCGCCATTATCGCCACAGCCCCGCCAGTCAATCCGCCCGGCTTTTCATCCATGAGCATTGCCATATCGAGGCGCCGATCGAGATGGTCGGCGTCTGGGATACCGTCAAGGCGCTGGGGCTGCGGCTGCCCCTGATGTGGATGCTGACCAGCGGCCATCACGTCTTTCACAGCCATCAGCTGGGCTCGTCCATCCGGCACGGCTTTCACGCTTTGGCGCTGAATGAAACCCGCGCGGTTTTTGAGCCGCTGTTGTGGGATTGCCCCCCCGGCTGGGAAGGCAACGTCGAGCAGGTCTGGTTTCGTGGCGCGCATGGTGACATTGGCGGCCAGCTGGGGGCCTATGAGGCGGCGCGCCCGCTGTCGAATATCCCGCTGGTCTGGATGCTGGATCGGGCAGAGGCCTGCGGTCTGGAGCTGCCGGACGGCTGGCGTCGCCGTTTTCCCTGCGATCCGCAGGCCCCAATGGTTGGCACCTGGCGCAGCTGGGGAAAGTTCTTCCTGCATCGCCGCCGCCGCACGGTTGGCCTTGACCGAAGTGAGCGGCTGCATGATTCGGTGACCGGCCCGGCACGAAAACGCTGGTTGCAGCGCGTGCCCGCAGGGCAGGGCGGCGCCTAGCGCTGCAGCCAGAAATAGGCGTTGAAGCATCCGATCAGGATCGGCTGATGGATCAGATAGATCACCAGCGTATGCTTGCCCGGCCAGGCCAGAGCGCGCAAAATCGGGGTCTGGGGCAATGCCAGTGCCGGCCACAGGTTCAGCCGGCTGAAGATCCGCCCCGCCGCCACCCCGGCCAACATTGGCGCAAGCCACGGGAAAAGCGGCAGAAAATCGGCTGTGAAGGGCGGTTGGGGCGCCAATCCGGTCCAGATCAGCCAGCCCTGAAACGCGGCGTCCCGAAAAATCAGCGGCAGTACAAACACCGCTACCGCCAGCGCCAGGGTCAGCAGGGCAGGCAGCCGCAGTACTGCCAGCGCGATCACGGATGAGATCGCGATTGATTGCAGGATGCCGTAAAATATCGTCAGCTCCGGCATGGCGAAATAGGTGCCGATGGTCACCAATCCGGCCGCAGCAGCCAGCTTTGCAAATCGCCGCCAGAACGCGGGCCAGCGGATGCCCGAGCCATGGGCCAGCCACAGCGACACCCCGGCCAGAAAGATGAAACTGCCCGCCGTCAGCCGCGCATGCCACCAAAACGCCCCGGTGATCGACGTGCCGCGCGGGATAAATCCAAACAGATCAAGGTCATAGGTAAAGTGATAGGTGACCATGGCAAACAGTGCCGCAGTCTTGGCCAGATCCAGCCCCAAAAGACGTTTGTTGTGGCTCACGACGTCTCCCCTTTTTCGCCGTGATCCTGCCTGTGCGCACGTCAGGTGCAAGCGCAAAAGGAAAAGGGCGGCCAAAGCCGCCCCGCCTGATCTGTGCCGATCCGCCTTAGCGGTTTTTTACGTCCACATAATCACGCTGCTTTTCGCCGATATACAGCTGCCGCGGGCGACCGATCTTCTGGTTCTGCTCTCCGATCATCTCTTTCCACTGCGAAATCCAGCCCACCGTGCGCGACAGCGCAAAGATCGGCGTGAACATCGAGGTCGGGAACCCCATCGCATCCAGAATGATGCCGGAATAGAAATCGACGTTCGGATACAGCTTTTTCGAGATGAAATACTCATCCTCCAGCGCAATCCGCTCTAGCTCTTTGGCCACTTGCAGCGTGGGGTTGTTGTGGATCCCCATCAGCTCCAGCACCTCATCAGCCGATTCCTTCAACACCGTCGCGCGCGGGTCAAAGTTCTTGTAGACGCGGTGGCCAAAGCCCATCAGGCGGAACGGATCATTCTTGTCCTTGGCGCGGGCGATGTATTCCGGGATCCGGTCGACCGTGCCGATTTCGCGCAGCATCTCCAGGCAGGCCTGGTTTGCGCCACCGTGGGCGGGGCCCCAAAGACAGGCGATGCCGGCGGCGATACAGGCAAAGGGATTGGCGCCCGAAGACCCGGCCAGACGCACTGTCGACGTCGAGGCGTTCTGCTCATGATCGGCGTGCAGCATCATGATCCGGTCCAGCGCCTTGGAGAGGATCGGGCTCACATTATATTCTTCGGCGGGAATCGCAAAGCACATTTGCAGGAAGTTGCCTGCATAATCCAAGGAATTCTTTGGGTAAACAAAGGGTTGGCCGACCGAGTATTTGAAGGCCATCGCCGCAATCGTCGGCAGCTTGGCGATCATGCGGATCGCGGCAACCTCACGCTGCCAAGGGTCGTTGATGTCCAGTGAGTCATGGTAAAACGCCGACATCGCGCCGACCACACCCACCAATGTCGCCATCGGATGGCTGTCGCGACGGAATCCGCGGAAGAAATAATGCAGTTGCTCATGCACCATCGTGTGCCGCGTCACCCGGCCCTCAAAGTCGCTCATCTGGTCGGCGGTTGGCAGATTGCCGTACAAAAGCAGAAAGCAGACTTCCAGGAAATGCGATTTGTCGGCCAGCTCTTCAATCGGATAGCCGCGGTACAGCAATTCACCCTTGTCACCGTCGATATAGGTGATTGCGCTTTCGCAGGCCGCGGTTGAGGTGAAGCCGGGGTCATAGGTAAAGACATCGGCCTCGGCATAGAGTTTGCGGATATCGACGACATCAGGCCCCAGGGTCGGGCTGAGCACCGGTAGCTCATAGGCCTTGCCGTCCAGTGTCAGCGTCGCTGTCTTGTCTGCCATTCTCTTTCATCCCCGTTGGGGCCCGCCGCACACGGGTGGCGGTGGACCAGTGACCAGTTTTTTCCCCAAACGGGGTATCCGCGTGGCCGGGGCGGTGGCCCTCAGGCCACGTCCGTCAGCCGTGCGATCGTTTCGTCCCGACCGATGACCAGCATCATGTCGAAAACCGAAGGCGTTGCGCTGCGCCCCGCCAGTGCTGTGCGCAGCGGAGCGGCCAGTTTGCCAAACCCGATTCCGTTTTCTGCGGCAATACCGTTCAGAATGGCCTCCAGCGAGTCTTTCGTCCAGCTAGCACTTTGCAGGCGCGGCGTCAATGTTTTCAGTATACCACGGGATACCGCATCCAGGGCTTCGGCTGCCTTCGGCTCGGCTGTTATGGGCCGAGAAACCAATGCAAACTCAGCCTTTTCAATCAGTTCCGGGAAAGTCTTGGCCCGATCCTTCAGGCAGGGCATGGCCCGCAACATCAGGTCATGCTGCGTCGCAGTCAGCGCGGGCTTTGCAGCGGCGGCAAGATAGCCCTCCAATTCATGCAGCAGTGCAGCATCATCGCTCATCGCCATATGATGACCGCAAGTGCTTTCCAATTTCTTGAAATCCAGCCGGGCAGGCGCGCGGCCGATGCCTTTCAGCGAAAAAACCTGCATCGCCTCGGCGCTGGTGAAAATCTCCATGTCGCCATGTGCCCAGCCCAGACGGGTCAGATAGTTGCGCATGCCCGCGGCCGGATAGCCCAGGGCCTGATATTCCTCCACCCCGGTGGCCCCGTGGCGCTTGGACAGTTTCTTGCCGTCGGGGCCATGGATCAGCGGGATATGGGCCCACACCGGCACGTCCCAGCCCATGGCCGCATACACCATCTGCTGACGCGCGGCGTTGTTCAGATGGTCATCGCCGCGGATCACATGGGTGACGCCCATGTCATGGTCATCAACCACCACCGCCAGCATATAGGTCGGCGTGCCGTCGCTGCGCAGGACGATCATGTCATCCAGCGTCTCATTCTTGATGACCACGCGGCCCTGCACCTGATCGTCCAGCACCGTCTCACCTGCACGCGGCGCCTTCATGCGGATGGCATAGGGCGCGTCGGGCCAGGTGGCGGGATCGGCATCGCGCCAGGGGCTGTGGAACACCGCATAGCTGGCACCTGCGGCCTCTTGGGCGGCGCGGAAGGCGGCAATTTCTTCGGCCCTGGAAAAGCATTTATAGGCGGTGCCACGGGCCAGCATTTCATGCGCCACCTCGGCGTGACGGTCCTTGGCCTCAAACTGGCTGACCACATCGCCGTCCCAATCCAGCCCCAGCCAGGTCAGCCCGCGCAGGATAGCGGCGGTGGCCTCAGGCGTTGACCGCTCCCGATCGGTATCCTCGATCCGCAGCAGAAACTTGCCGCCGCGTCCGCGCGCGAACAACCAGTTGAACAGCGCAGTCCGTGCGCCGCCGATGTGCAGGTATCCGGTGGGTGAGGGCGCAAAGCGGGTGACGACCGGTGCGGACATGGCGGCATTAACCTTTCGGAAACCAAGATCAGAGACAGTGATCGGATTGGCGCGGGTGTAGAGCAAAAAGGGGGGCAGGGGCAAGGTGGCGGCGGTGTGGACCTGGCCGATGCGGCGGCAATGGGGGCAGGTCGGGAATTGGCCGGTCTGGTCCTGGGCGGCCCGCCCGTTTGACGCGCTGATGCAGGCGCGCGGCCATCTTTTGCCCTTTGCCGCGATTGGACTGGGTCTGGGGATCACCCTGTGGTTCCATCTGCCGTATGAGCCTGCGTTGCGGCATTACGCCAGTGCCGCGGCCCTCTGCCTCGGCTTTGCCGTGCTGTGGATCATCGGCCCGGTGCCCCTGCGCGCGCCCGCGGCTTTTGTGGCGATCCTTGCCTTGGGCTTTCTGGCCGCAGGCCTGCGCGCCCATCTGATCGCGGCCCCAATTCTGGACTTTCGCTATTTCGGCCCGGTTGAGGGGCGGGTGGTTGAGATTGACCGATCGTCATCCGACGCCGTGCGCCTGACGCTGGACCATGTGGTGCTGGAGGATCTGTCGCCCGCCCGTACGCCGCATCTGGTGCGGGTGTCGCTGCATGGCAAGACCATGCCGCATGATCCCCAGCCCGGAGAGACGGTGATCCTGACCGCCAATCTGGCCGCCCCTGATGGCCCGGTTGAGCCGGGGGGATTCGACTTTCGCCGCATGGCGTTTTTCGACCAGCTGGGGGCGGTCGGCTATACCCGCAGCCCGGTTTTGCTGCTGGAGCCACCGGGCGCGGGCGAAGAGGTGATCGCGCGGCTGCGCGCCTGGATGTCGGCGGGGATGAAGGCGCATATTCCCGGTGACGCCGGGGCCTTTGCCAGCGGTGCCATGACCGGCGATCGGTCCGGTATCACCCAGGATACCGTGATCGCGCTGCGCGACAGTTCGCTGGCGCATTTGCTGGCGATTTCGGGGATGAATCTGGCCTTTCTGATCGGCTTTGTCTTTGCGCTGGTGCGCGGTGGTGTGGCACTGATCCCGCCTCTTGCGCTGCGGGTGAACGCCAAAAAGGTGGCGGCGGTGCTATCCTTGGGCGTGGCGCTGTTCTACCTCTTGCTGTCGGGGGCCAACGTCGCGACCGAACGCGCCTTTGTCATGGTCGCCGTGATGCTGGGCGCGATGTTGCTGGACCGCCGCGCGATCACGCTGCGCACCTCGGCGCTGGCCGGGATCATCCTGTTGTTGGCGCGGCCCGAAAGCCTGCTGGAGCCGGGGTTCCAGATGTCTTTCGCCGCCACGATAGCACTGGTGGCGGGGTTCGCGGCGCTGGATCAGCGCGTCATGCTGCAACGCTGGCCGCGCTGGTCGGTGCCGGTGTTCACCCTTGTTGCCAGCTCGGTCATCGCGGGCTTTGCGACTGCACCCTATGCGGCGGCGACCTTCAACCGGTTCACTGATTATGGATTGCTGGCCAATCTCTTGACCGTGCCGGTGATGGGCGCGGTGGTGATGCCGGCGGGGGCAGTGGCGGCCCTGCTGGCACCTTTTGGACTGGCCTGGATCGCGCTGTGGGTGATGGGTCTGGGGGTACGCTGGATCCTGTTCATTGCGCATTGGATCGCCGATCTTGACGGCTCGATCACCGCGATCCCCGAGGCGTCGGCTCTGGCGCTGCCGTTGATCACATTGGGCGGGCTGTGGCTGATTGCCTGGCCCGGCCGCGCGCGGTTGGCCGGGGTGGTGGTGATTGTGGCCGGGTTGGCCAGTTGGCCGATGGCGGGGCGGCCGGATCTGTTGATCACCGCGGACGGGCGGCTGTTGGGGCTGATGGGGTCCGAGGGGAGGGCGCTGTCCACGCCCAAAGGCGGTGGGTTCGCCGCCGAGAACTGGTTGGAGAATGACGGCGATCTGGTGACACAAGAACAGGCGGCGCTTCGCCCCGGCTTTGAGGGGCCCAAGACCGCGCGCAGCTTTGCCTTGGGCACGCTGACCGGGGTGGCGCTGAACGGCAAGGGCGCGGCAGACGCCTTGGCCGCGGCCTGTGCCACGCATGATCTGGTGGTGATCGCGGCGCGTGTGGATGCCCCACCGCAGGGCTGTGTTGTGATCGACCAGAACCGCCTGCGCCAGACCGGAGCCTTGGCCGTGCGGGTGACAGAGGCGGACATCATCGTCGCAGGCACCCGTCAGACGCCGCGACTATGGGTTGGCAAACCGATGCAGGTGGGCGCGATGCCTGTTCTGACGTCAGAGCCGCAGACGGCAGCGGCACTTGCCGACCTGCCGCAGCCCTAGGCCGTTGGATCAATAGCTGCGGATCAGCCCGACCAACCGGCCCTGTACCTTGACCAGATGGTCGGGGAACACGCGGGTTTCATAGGCCGGGTTTGCCGCCTCAAGTGCGATCATGCTGCCCTTGCGGCGAAAGCGCTTCAGCGTGGCCTCGGCATCCTCAACCAGCGCCACGACGATATCGCCGTTTTCGGCCGTGATCTGTTCGCGGATCACCACGATGTCGCCATCGTTGATGCCCGCCTCAATCATCGAATCACCTTTGACTTCCAGCGCATAGTGGTTGCCGCGCCCTGTCAGCATGCTGCCGGGCACCGAGACGTGGTGCGACACCTCGGATATCGCCTCAATCGGGACACCGGCGGCGATGCGGCCCATGACAGGCAATTCCATCGCATACACCGCCTCGACCGGCAGCGCATTGCGCGGCGGATCGGTGCGGTCGCCGTGAATGACTTTGGGTTGAAAGGCGGGCGGACTGGCGGTGGTGGCAGGGGCATTCGCCCGCTCCATCGCTTCGGGCAGCTTGATGATCTCAAGGGCGCGGGCGCGGTGGGCCAGACGGCGGATGAACCCGCGCTCTTCCAATGCGGTGATCAGCCGGTGGATGCCCGATTTTGACCGCAGATCCAGCGCTTCTTTCATCTCATCAAACGACGGTGGCACCCCGTCGCGATCCAGCCGCGATTTGATGAAGCTCAAGAGTTCCAGTTGTTTGCGCGTCAGCATCGCTGCATCCTGTTGGCCAATGGTTAACGTAATGTTCTGCCCGTGTTCCCGGTTTGTGTCAAGTCTTTTGCGTGGTGCAGGGTGAGAGGATGCGGCGGGGGCGCGTCGCCCCCCGCACCCCCAGAGGATATTTACACCAAGATGAAGCGGCGCGGTCCAGGTCAGATCGGCAGATAGCGGACCGCCTCGCCAGCCGTGCGCGGACCGTCAGAGGCGGGGCGCAGCAGCAGGGCGTTGGCCTCGCTGAGGATGGTCAAAAGCGCGCTGTCCTGTTTGTCAAACGGGGTGATCGTGCCGTTGGTCTGGCGCGCCCGCATGTAATGCGCGCGGGGGCCGTTGGCAGGCAGATCCAGGCCCAGAGTGGCAGACTGAAAGATGGGCAGGGGGTTGGGGTCGCCCTGCATCGCGCGGATCATCGGCAACAGGAACAGATGCGCCGTGACGATGGCCGAGACCGGGTTACCTGGCAGGCCCAGCATCACGGCAGAGCCCAGACGGCCCGCCATCAGCGGCTTGCCCGGGCGCATGGCGATCTTCCAGAACGCCGCCTGCAGGCCCAGATCGGCGGCCACCTTGCCCACCAGATCATGATCGCCCACGGATGCGCCGCCGATGGTGACGATGATATCGGCCCCCTCGGCCAGACCAAAGACGGTGCGCAACGACGCGTCGGTGTCGCGGGCAATCGGCAACAGCCGCGTCTCGGCACCCTCGGCCCGGGCCATCGCCTGCAGCGCATAGCCGTTCGAGGCGATGATCTGATCGGGGCCGGGGGTCTCACCGGGCATCACCAACTCGTCTCCGGTCATCATGAAGGCGACGACGGGGCGGCGGGTGCAGGCGACCCGGGGCACATTCATCGAGGCCAGCAGGGCCAGATCGGTGGGGCGCAAACGGCGCAGGGGCAGGCTGGCCCCGGCAGGGAAATCGGCACCGCGGGGCCGGATATGCGGGCCCGAGTCGCTGCCTGTCAGCAGGGTGATGCGGTCACCCTCGCGGCGGACATCTTCCTGGATCACCACGCGGGTGGCACCTGCGGGCACCGGCGCGCCAGTAAAGATTCGGGCGGTCTGGCCGGGGCCGATCTGTCCCGCAAAGGCGTGGCCGGCACCAGCTTCACCGATCACGGTGAATTGGTCGCCTGCGATCGGGTTGCCCTGCACCGCGTAGCCATCCATCGCCGAGGCGTCAAAGGGTGGCTGATCTGCACAGGCCACGGCCGGGCTGGCCATCCAACGTCCGGCGGCCTGGGCCAGGGCCACATCTTCAGGCGGCAACATTGCAGCCATAGCCAGAACGCGGGCCTGCGCTTCTTCAACCGATATCATCACTTTGCCTCGTAAAGTCCTGATTTTCCGCCATCTTTCAACAGCAGCCGGATTCCGTCAATCTGCATGGCGCGGTCCACCGCCTTCAGCATGTCGTAAACCGTCAGGCAGGCGACGGACACCGCTGTCAGTGCCTCCATCTCAACGCCAGTCTGGCCGCCGGTCTTGACCGTGGCGGTGATGCGCACGGCCACCTGGGACGGCTCGGCCACCAGATCGACCGCCACTTTGGTGATCGGCAAGGGGTGGCACAGCGGGATCAGCGAGGATGTCTGCTTGGCCCCCATGATGCCGGCCAGCCGCGCCACGGACAGAACGTCGCCCTTTTTCGCCCTGCCTTCGGTGATCAGCGCCAGCGTCGCCGGCTGCATCCGCACCCAGCCCTCGGCCACGGCCACCCGGTTGGTCACCGGCTTGTCCGAGACATCGACCATATGGGCCGCGCCCTGATCGTCGAAATGGGTCAGGCCGCTCATATCCCGCCCTCGGCGGTCAGGGGGCGGGCCAGAATGGCGCGCGTGGCGGCGGCGACGTCATCGGCCCGCATCAAGCTTTCGCCGATCAGGAAGCAGCGCGCGCCATACCGGGCCAGATCGGCCAGATCGGCCGGGGTGTTCAGGCCGGATTCGGCGACGATCAGCCGGTCTTCGGGCACCCGCCGCGCCAGATCGCGCGTGGTGTCCAGCGTGACCTCGAATGTATGCAGATTGCGGTTGTTGATGCCGATCAGCGGTGACTTCAGTCGGCTTGCCCGCTCTAGCTCATCACGGTCATGCACCTCAATCAGCACGTCCATGCCATAGGAGATGGCGGTGTCTTCCAGTTCCACCGCCTGGGCGTCGGACAGTGAGGCCATGATCAACAGGATGCAATCGGCCGACAGGGCACGCGATTCCACCACTTGCCACGGGTCATAAAGGAAATCCTTGCGCAGGCAGGGCAGCGAGGTTGCCTCACGCGCCTGCGCCAGAAAGGCGTCATCGCCCTGAAAGCTGGGGCCGTCGGTCAGCACCGACAGGCAGGTCGCCCCGCCCTCTTCATAGGCGCGGGCCAATGCTGGCGGGTCGAAATCGGCGCGGATCAGGCCCTTGGACGGGCTGGCCTTCTTGATCTCGGCAATCAACCCATAGCCGTTTGAGGCCGCCTCTTGCAGCGCCCGAGCAAAACCGCGGGGTGGTGATGCGGTGCGGGCCGCCTCTTCCAGATCGACCAGCGGCCGGGCAGTTTTGCGGGTAGCAATTTCTTCCAGCTTATAGGCCTTGATGCGGTCTAGAATGGTGGTCATCGCGCGGTCCTTCTGGCAGGCAAAAAGAGTATCCCCGGACCACGATGGCAATACGGCGCGGCCCGGACGTAAGGGTAATCCGCGCGGACCGGGAAGGAAAGGCCAAGCCAGCGCGTCCGATGGCAAGCCGCGGCCAGCCGCCCGGTTTCCGCCGATCAGCCTTGGGTCAGCCGGGCAAGCAGGACAACCTTCGCCTTGGCAGCGCCGGAGTCGATGGCGGCGCGGGCGATTTCCACGCCCTCCGGCAGCGTAGTGGCGCGGTCGGCCACGATCAGGGCGGCGGCGGCGTTCAACAGCACCGCGTCACGATAGGCACCCGGCGCACCATCCAATAGCGCGCGGAAGGCGGCGGCGTTTTCCGCCGGTGTGCCGCCCAGAATATCGTCAAACGGATGCGGGTGCAGCCCGGCATCCTCGGGGGCGATCTCGAACATCCGAACTGTGCCGTTCTCCAGTGCCGCGACCTGTGAGGGCAGGGCAATGGACAGCTCATCCGTGCCATCGCCACCATGCACCAGCCAGGCCTTTTCCGACCCCAGCGCCAGCAGTGTCTCGGCCATCGGGCGAATCAGATCGGCCGAGAACGCGCCGGACAACTGGCGTTTTACGCCCGCAGGGTTGGTCAAGGGGCCAAGGATGTTAAAAATCGTGCGGGTGCCCAACTCGGCCCGCACCGGGCCGACATGGCGGGTGGCCGGATGGTGCATCGGTGCCATCATAAAGCCGATTCCGGCCTCTTTCAGGCAGCGTTCCACCACCTCAGGCCCGACCATGACGTTCAGGCCCAGTTCGGTCAGCGCATCGGCTGCGCCGGATTTCGACGACAGGTTGCGGTTGCCATGCTTGGCCACCGGCACGCCCGCGCCCGCCACCACAAAGGCCGTAGCAGTCGAGATGTTCAAAGTGCCCTTGCCGTCGCCGCCGGTGCCGACAATGTCGATCGCCCCCGCAGGCGCGCGCACGGCCAGACATTTGCTGCGCATAACTGAGGCCGCGGCGGCGTATTCATCGACCGTTTCCCCGCGCGTGCGCAGCGCCATCAGAAAGCCGCCCATCTGGGCCGGTGTGCCCTGCCCTTCAAACAGCGCGGAAAAGGCGATTTCCGCCTCTGCCCGGGTCAGCGGGCGGGTGGCGGCGGTGCCGATCAACTCTCGCAACGCGTCGCTCATGCGGGAACCTTTTGGCGCGCGCTGTCCAGAAAGTTGCGCAAGAGCTGATGGCCATGCTCAGACGCAATGGATTCGGGGTGGAACTGCACGCCCTCGATCAGCCGCTCACGGTGGCGCAGCCCCATGATGGTGCCATCCTCCAGCCAGGCGGTCACTTCCAGACAGTCGGGCAGGGTGGCGCGGTCAACGATCAGAGAATGATAGCGCGTGGCCTGAAAGGGTGAGGGCAGGTCACGGAACATGCCTTTTCCGGCGTGGTGAATGTTGCCCATCTTGCCGTGAACAATCTCATGACAGCGGATGACATTGCCGCCAAAGGCCTGACCGATGGTCTGGTGCCCCAGACACACGCCCAGCAGCGGCACATCAGCCGCCGCCGCCGCCAGCGTCAGCGGCAGGCAGATTCCCGCCTGTGCCGGATCGCAGGGGCCAGGTGACAGGATGATCGCCTGCGGGGCCAGCGCCATCGCGTCGGCCACCTGCAGCGCGTCATTGCGCACCACCTTTACCTCAGCACCCAATTCGCCCAGGTAATGCACCAGGTTCCAGGTAAAACTGTCATAGTTGTCGATCAGAAGCAGCATCTTGCCGTGCCTCGCCGGAAAGGGGATGAAGCGTCACGCAGGTCGCGCTATACATGGTCAGGTCAGGGGGGCAAGGTCAAGGGCACGCGCCCGCGGTCCGGGCCTCTTGGGGGTGCTCTTGCGGCGCCTGATTTGGCGGGGCAACCCGCAGGTGCGACCCGGCGTGGGCAGTTCTTGCTGGCGGCGGCAAACCCGGCCTAAACCGGGAAAGTGAATGAGGCGGCAACGGTGGCAAGACCAGAGGTGGCTATGATCGGCAGGTTTTTTCTAGGGGCGGGCTTGGGCAGTCTGGTGGGAACGGGCCTTTTGGCGCTGGCCTCGGTGGTCTCACCCGCGCCTGATGCGGCGCCAGCGACCGCTATGGCGACAGCATCCGATGACAGCGTAGCGACACCTGAGGGCGTCGCACCGGACGCAGACCCCACCACAACGGCCGAGATTGTGCCAGACCCCACAGCCGAAACGGTGCCGGCAGCCGAGGAAACTACCGCGGATCCCGCACCTGACCCGGATTTGGCGGTAGACGATGTCACCCAGCCCGAGGCTTTGGCAGAGCCAGACGTTGCCTCTGCGACGATGGCCGAACCTGCCGCTGATGCCGCATCTCTGGATGCCGCCCCCGCTGCCGAGCCCGCCCCCGAGCCCGTCGTCACAGCCACCGACATTGCCGCAATCGCGCCAGACCTGACCGGCGCAACTGCACCTGATGCCCTTGCTCCGCAAGACAGCAGCCAGGCCGCTGTGAGCGCGCCTGCCGATGACCTTGCGGCCCCGACCAGCTTGACCGAACCGGGCAAACCCGGTGCCCCCGCGCCCGAGACCGTGCCGGTGGTGCTGGATCCCCCCGGCCCGCCGCCCTTGACCGTCGAGGAAGAGGCGCTTTTGCGCGAGATCGCAGAAAACGGCCCCGGCACCGCTGTGCCACAGCCTGACCCGGCCCTGCCGGAAGGCGCAAAGGCCCCGGCCAGCGTGCCTCCGCCGGAACCCGAGGTAGAGGCCGACCCTGCAGCTGACGCCACCGCAGAAGCCCTGCCTGTCACCCCGGCGGAGCCCGTTGCAGAGCCTACTGCAGAAGCCATCTTGCAACTTGATCCGACCAAATCGACGCTGCCTCCGGCCCCCGCCCTCAGTGCCACCACCGAAGGCGTCAAGATCGGTCGCCTGCCCAGCATCGGCAGCGATGCGCCAGCGGCTGATCCAGCCGATTCCAGCACAGTGTCCAGCGCCGCCAGCGATGACCGCCCCTTGGTTAAATATGCACGCGATTTTGACAATCCGGGCGCTAAACCCACCTTTGCGATCGTGCTGATCGACGATGGCGCGACCGCCACCGACCGCGCCGCCTTGGCCGCTTTGCCCTTCCCGGTCAGCTTTGCGCTGGACCCGACTGATGCCAGATCGGCCGAATACGCCGCCCTCTACCGCGCCGCTGGGCAAGAGGTCGTGATCCTTGCCAGTGCCGTGCCCAAGGGGGGCTCGGCCTCGGATATCGAGGTGACGATGGCGGCGATGGCCAACGCACTGCCAGAAACCGTGGCGGTGATGGAAACCCCGGGCCGCGGTTTTCAGGGCGACCGCCCGCTTGCCACCCTGGTGGTGCCGGTGATCAAATCCCAGGGCCGCGGCCTGCTGACCTGGGATCAGGGACTGAACGCCGCCGATCAGGTGGCGCGGCGCGAGGGCACGCCCTCAACCATGGTGTTCCGCGATCTTGATGGCGCGGGTGAGGCGGCTCCGGTGATCCGCCGCTATCTGGACCGCGCCGCGTTCAAGGCCGCCCAGGAAGGCCATGTCACCGTGGTCGGCCGCACCAGTCCCGATACCGTGGCCGCAATTCTGGAATGGACCGTGGAAGGCCGTGCCGCCACCGTGGCCCTGGCCCCGCTTTCAGCTATCCTGACCCAGAACTGATCCAATGGAGCAGCCGCAGTGTCGCGGCTGCACGCCTGGTCTTGGCGCTGTACTCCATCTCCACCGGCTCACTTGACCTGGGGTGCTGAGTGGATATTTGAACCAAGATGAAGCCGGTTGGCCGATCTTGATTTCATCTTGGCCAAAATATTCCGGGGGCAGAGGCGACGGCGTGCCGGCGCATCAGGGGGCAGCGCCCCCGACCGAATGGCCGCGTGGCAACGCGGCGATGAGACAAAAGGCTTGCGGCCGCAAGGCCGCGCAATTGTCTTCAGCGTCTAGGAATTGCGTCCACCGGCGAACATCCCGGCATCTTCGGCAGCACGGCGCAAGGCGTGAGACTTGTTGACGGTTTCCTGGTATTCTGCCTCGGGGTCGCTGTCATAGACGACACCGCCGCCCGCCTGGATATACAGCGTCTCATCCTTCAACACCGAGGTGCGCAGCGCGATGCAGAAATCCATCTCGCCATTGGCCGCAAAATAGCCTACGCCGCCACCGTATAGTCCGCGTTTCTCCGGCTCCAGCTCGTCAATGATCTCCATCGCCCGCACTTTGGGCGCGCCGGAAACCGTGCCCGCCGGCAGACCCGCTAGCAGCGCCGACAGCGCATCTTCGCCGTCGCGGATCTGGCCCACCACGTTCGAGACGATGTGCATGACGTGGGAGTACCGCTCAATTATGAACTGCTCGGTCGGCCGCACGGTGCCGATCTGCGCCACCCGGCCCACGTCATTGCGGCCCAGATCGAGCAGCATCAGATGCTCGGCCAGTTCTTTGCGGTCAGCCAGAAGGTCGGCCTCCAGCGCGCGGTCCTCTTCGGGCGTTGCCCCCCGTTTGCGGGTCCCTGCGATGGGGCGCACGGTGACTTCGCCATCCCGCAGCCGCACCAGGATCTCGGGGCTGGCGCCGACCACCTGATAGCCGCCAAAGTTGAAAAAGAACATGAAGGGTGAGGGGTTCGTGCGGCGCAGGCTGCGATACAGCGAAAACGGCGGCAGCGCGAATTCCATCGCCCAGCGTTGGCTGGGCACCACCTGAAAGATGTCGCCGGCGCGGATATAGTCCTTGGCCTTTTCCACCGCGGCCTTATAGCCCGCATGGGTAAAGTTTGACCGCGGCGCGCCCACCCGGGCCGCCTCTCCCAGATCGCGGCGGGCGGTGGCGGGGGCGCGGTCCAGATCGCGCAGGGCGTCCATCACCCGCTCGGCCGCCTGAGCATAGGCCGCCCGTGCGGTCAGTCCAGAAGCGGCCCAGGCCGGGGCAACCACAATCACCTCACCCTTCACCCCGTCCAGCACCGCGACGACCGAGGGCCGCATCAACACCGCATCGGGCAAGCCAAGCGGGTCTGGATTCACATTCGGCAAATACTCGACCAGCCGGATCATGTCATAGCCCAGATAGCCAAACAGGCCCGAGGCCATGGCGGGCAACTCTTCCGGCAGGGCAATCCGGCTCTCGGCGATCAGAGCGCGCAGAGTGTCCAGCGGATGGCCGGGCAGGGGTTGAAAGGCCGCCGGATCAAACCGCGCATCGCGGTTGATTTCCGACTCGGTGCCATGGCAGCGCCAGATCAGATCCGGCTTCATGCCCACGATGGAATAGCGTCCACGGACTTCGCCGCCGGTCACCGATTCCAGCATGAAGGTATCCGTCCGCGCCTCACCCAGTTTCAGCATCAGGCTGACGGGCGTGTCCAGATCGGCGGCCAGGCGGGCGTGAACCACCTGGTTCTCGCCCCGCGCCCAAGACCGTTCGAACGTCTCGAAATCGGGTTGCAGCTTCATTGCAGGCTCTTGTTGACGGCGTTGATGGCACCTTCGTCCAGTTGCACCCCACGCGACGAGATCGCCAGATCGGTATAGGAGGCCAGTGCGTCGGTGGAAAACGCCTGTTGGAACTGCACCTTCAAGGCGGCCTTCATCGCGTCAGCCGCTTCGCCGGTCTCAATGGCCGGGATGATGGCGTTCAGTTGCAACACGGCGATGAAATCGCGCTCTTCTATCACGCGAATGTCTCCCGGCGTCATCTCAAACGCGGCCGGAACCAGCGTGGCGGGGGCGCCCTCAACCGGGCGTTCGCGGGTGATTTCGGGGGTTTGATCCACGATGCCAAAGCTGCCGATCGCGCCGCCAGCCTCAAGCGCTGCCTTGATCTCGATCGCACGGGCCGACAGCGCCTGTTTCAGCTGATCGGCGGTCCAGGCGGTGACCACATCTTCGCGCGCCTGATCAAAGGGAATAGGCGTGGCAGGCACGATTTCCACGAATTGCAGCGCCACGACGCCGCCGTCATCCAGCACGATGGCCTCGGGGAAATCGCTGGCCGTCACCTGATCGGCGGCGGCGCGAAAGGCGGTATAGCCTTCGATGGCCGCGTCGCCCTGCTGACCCTTGACATGGTCCAGCGTGGCAAAGGTCATGCCCTGCTCGGCCGCCAGATCCTTAAGGCTGGTGCCCCCGGCCAGAAGATCGTCGATCTCTTCGACCTTGTCGGCGATCAGGCGGCGGGCGGCATCGGTCTGCATCTCGGCTGCCAGAGCCTCACGAGCTTCTTGATAGCTGGTGTTTTCCCCGCTCAGCACGCCGTTGACGCGGTAAAGCGCCGGCCCCAGCGCGCTGTCGGCGGCAAAGACCGTGCCCTCGGGGGCGGCAAAGACTGCCTCGCCCGCAACGCCCAGATCTTCGGCACTGACATCGCCCATGTCGACCGCATCCATGGTCAGACCACGGGCCTCAACCAGGGCGTCAAAGCTGACGCCGCTGGCCAGTGCTGCATCGGCCGCCGCCTGATCGGGATAGACCAGCCGTTCCACCAGACGCCGCTCGGGTGTGACGAATTCGGCGATCCGGTCGTCATACAGCTTTCGCACCGCGTCCTCATCCACCGGCTGATCCTGTGCGATGGCATCGGGCAGCAGGGCGGCATAGTCGATGCGCGTCGCCTCAGGTTTGGTAAAGCTGGCGATATTGGCCTGATAATAGGCCTGCAATTGCTCATCCGTGGGCTGGGGCAAGGGGGCGGTCAAATCGCCCTCGGTCAGGCGGATCATGGAAAATGACCGCCGCTCGGCCACCCAGCGATACATCGCGTCCAAGACCGGTTGGGGTGCGTCAAAGCCACCCGTCACCGCCCCTTGCAGCAAGGACCGCGCCACATCCTTGCGCACGGCGTTTTCAAAGGCTGCCTCGCTCCAGCCTTCCTGCTTTAGCGCAAAGGCATAGGAGTCACGATCAAACCCGCCTGCGGTGCCCGAAAAGCTGTCCATCTTGCGCACTTCGGCCGCGACGGATGCATCGCCGATCGACAGGCCCACCTGCGCGGCTTCGCCGTCCAATGCCGCCCGGGTGATCACCGACCGGAGCGCCTGCTGGTCCAGCCCGAAGGTCAGCGCATCGGACATGCTGATGCGGCTTTGCAACTGGGCCGACATGGCGTTGGCCTCTTGGCGGATCGCGCGGGCGTAATCATCGGTTGAGATCACCTCTTTGCCGACCGAGCCGATGCTGGTCACCCCGGTTCCGAAACTGGTGACGCCAAAGCCGCCCAGACCCAGGACCAGCATGCCGGTCAGCACCCAAGCAGCGATGCTGTCGCCCTTTTTGCGGGGGCGGCGTTCTTCGTCGTCTTGCGGCTTTTGCGGGGTCTTGGACATGGCCGGGCTTTCCGAAAAAGGGGCGGGACAGGGTTTGCCCGCCTGTCTAGAGCGAAGGGGGCCGGGGGGCAAGGTGGCGCTGCCTGCGCGGGCCGTCAGCCGGCAAAGCGCGACAGGCGGGCAAACATCTCGGCAATGCCAGCCGCGTCCACATTGGCAAAGGCGATGCGGATCTGGCGCTTGCCGGCAGGCAGGCCTGCAGGCTGAAACATCGTGCCGGGCAGCATCAGGATGGCGCAATCGTCCACCAGCCGCTTGCACAGCGCGTCCGAGTCCATGTCGTAAGGATGCTCGACATAGGCGAAATAGGCGCCGCAGCCCAGCAGTTTCCAGCCGGTCAGGGCGGCGAAACCCTGGATCATCGCGTGGCGGCGGGCCAGAATCTCATCGCGCTCTCCGGCCAGCCATTGCGACAGGTTGCGCATGCCCCACAGCGCCGCGATCTGGCCCAGTTGGCCAGGGCAGATGGCAACGGTGTCGAGGAACTTTTCCACCTGCGCCAGCCGGTCGGTGCTGGCCACCATCGCGCCGACGCGGTGGCCGGTCAGCCGGTACGCCTTGGAAAAGCTATACAGCTGGATCAGCGTGTCGGCCCAGTCGGGATCGCTGAACAGATCATGCGGGCGACCGGACCGGCTGTCGAAATCGCGGTAGGTCTCATCCACGATCAGTGCCAGACCATGCGCGCGCGCCAGATCGCGAAAGGCGGTCAGCGTGGCGGCAGGGTATTCCACCCCGCCGGGATTGTTGGGCGACACCAGCACGATGGCGCGGGTGCGCGGCGTGATCAGCGCCCTGGCCGCGGCAACATCGGGGATCAGGCTGGGGCCGGTGTCCAAAGGCACCGTGGTGACCGAGGCCATGTCCAGCCACATCTTGTGGTTGAAATACCACGGCGTCGGCAGGATCACCTCATCGCCCGGACCCGCCAGAGAGGCCAGGGCGGCGGTGAAGGCCTGATTGCAGCCTTGGGTGATGGCGACCTGATCGGGGGTGATGATTCCGGCGTAACCCGCGCTCCATTGGCTGGCGATCTCGGCCCTCAGGGCGGGCAGGCCCAGAACCGGGCCGTAAAGATGCGCGTCGGGATCGTTCAGCGCGGCCTCGGCGATGGCCTGACGCAGGGCCAGCGGCGGGCTGTCAACCGGCGCGGCCTGGCTGACATTGATCAGCGGGCGGTCGGGGGCAAAACTCTTGCCCGCCAACCAGCGTCGCGCCTCCATCACGGGGGGCAGATCGGTCAGGGCAAAGGCGGGGTTCAGGGGCTGTATCATGCGTGGGCTCCGGTTCAGGCGCAGAAGCCGGGGGTTTCACACCCCCGGACCCCCGTGGGATATTTGCTGACAGAAAATCGGGGGATCAGTCGGTGCCGCGGTAGGGTTGGACATATTGCAGCGCCATGTCCCAGGGAAAGAAGATCCAGGTGTCCTGGCTGACAGAGGTGATATAGGTATCGGCCTGTTTTTCGCCTTCGGGTTTGGCATAGACGCAGGCAAAATGCGCGCGTGGGTAAAGGCTGCGGATCAGTTCCAGCGTCTTGCCAGAATCCACCAGATCATCGACGATCAGGATGCCGGTGCCATCGCCCATCAGCGCCGCATCGGGCGATTTGATCACTTGGGCCTCGCGGCGCTGATCGGACTTGCCACCGCCCGAGAGATAGGATTTCACCGAAACCGTATCGACCACGCGGATGTCCAACTCGCGGCTGACGATCATCGCGGGCACCAGACCGCCGCGGGTGATGCCGACGACCGCTTTCCACGCGCCACCCTCGCCCGGACCCTTGCCATCCAGCCGCCAGGCCAGCGCGCGGGCGTCGCGGTGGATCTGGTCCCAACTGACGTGAAACCCTTTTTCATGCGGCAGGCGGTCGGACATTTGCGGGCTCCTACATGGGGGTCAGGGCAGAGCGATTTTCAGCCCCAGCAGGGCCAGTAGCCCACCAAAGCTGCGGTCAATCAGGGTTTTCAGACTGATATAGCCTGCGCGGGTGCGCTGGAATGAAAAAATCCGCGCGACAAGGGTGTTCCACAGCGTTTCATTCAGAAAAACCACGATCAGCAGGACGGCATAGACCCAGAGGGCGGTGCCGGGAGGGACGGTGCCGATGAAGATGGCCGAGAACAGGATAGCAGGCTTGGGGTTGGCCAATTGGGTCATCAGACCCAGCCGCAGCGCTGAAAGGGGCGTGCGGGGCAGACGGCCGGTCTGCCCCATGTCCAAAGGCTGCGCGGCATCGCGCCACATCCGGTAAGCCATGTGGATCAGATAGGCGGCACCCGCCAGCTTTAGCGCCCAGAGCAGGGCCGGGGCGGCGGCAAAGACCAGATTCAGGCCAAACAGCGCGGCCGCGGCCCAGACCACCCCGCCCAACCCGATGCCCATGGCCAGAAATGCCCCCGTGCGCAGACCTTCGGTCACGCCGGTTCGCGCGGCCATCAGGACCGCCGGGCCGGGGCTGATGGCGGCCATCAGGTGCAGGAAGGCGACAGCAAGAAAGGCCGTCAGCGTCACTGACCGCCCTCTTTCTTGCCGGTGACAATGTCGATATCGGGCGCGTCGATCGCCTTCATACCCACGACATGATAGCCCGCATCGACATGCAGGTTCTCACCTGTGGTGCCGGACCCCAGATCCGACAGCAGGTAAAGTGCTGCCTTGCCGACCTCATCCTGCGTCACATTGCGGCGCAGGGGGGAATTCAGTTCATTCCAGCGCATGATATAGCGGAAATCACCGATGCCCGAGGCGGCCAGCGTCTTGATCGGGCCGGCGGAAATGGCGTTGCAGCGGATGCCGTCCTTGCCCAGATCTTCGGCGATATACTTGACCGAAGCCTCCAGTGCGGCCTTGCACAGCCCCATGACATTGTAATGCGGCATGACCTTTTCGGCACCATAGTAGGTCAGCGTCAACAGGCTGCCGCCCGGCCCCATCATCGCCGCGGCCCGCTGGCAGATGGCGGTAAAGGAATAAACCGAGATGTCCATCGACATCAGAAAATTTTGTCGGCTGGTATCGACATACCGCCCGCGCAATTCGTTCTTGTCGGAAAACCCGATGGCGTGGACGACGAAATCCAGAGTGCCCCATTCGGCCTTCAGGCCCGCGAACAGCGCGTCCATGCTGGCCTCATCGGCCACGTCGCATTCGAACAGCAACGGCCTGCCCAAGGATGTGGCCAGTGGCTCGACCCGCTTTTTCAGCGCCTCACCCTGATATGAAAAGGCCAACTCGGCCCCTTGGGCCGCGACAGCCTGCGCGATGCCCCAGGCGATCGACTTGTCATTGGCCAGGCCCATGATCAGCCCGCGCTTTCCCGCCATCAGTCCAGTTGACATTCGTATTCCCCCGCCCACCCTTGTCGTTGGTCAAAGACGAATAGGCGGAAAGCTGGCATGCCGCAAGGGCAGGGCTGCGCATCGCAGGGTAAGGAGTTTCGGTCGAATGGACAGGCATGGCATCTTTGCGGGCGACGACCCATTCGTGATCGCCCAAAGCTGGCTGAAAGAGGCCGAGGCATCTGAGCCGAATGACCCCAACGCCATCGCGCTGTCCACAGTGGATGCGGACGGGCTGCCCAATGTGCGCATGGTGCTGCTGAAAGAGATTGAGTCCTTTGGTGGCGCGGATGGGGCCTTTGTGTTTTACACCAACTATACCTCGGCCAAGGCGCAAGAGATTGAACAGGCAGGCAAAGCCGCCTTTGTAATGCATTGGAAATCGCTGCGCCGCCAGATCCGCGTGCGCGGTCTGGTCACCCGTGAGGATGGCCCGCAGGCCGATGCCTATTTTAACAGCCGCAGCCTGACCTCACGCCTGGGGGCCTGGGCCAGCCACCAGTCGCAACCGCTGTCCAGCCGGGAATCACTGATGGCCAGAGTGGCCAAGGTCACCATTACCCGCGGACCTATCCCGAAGCGCCCGCCGTTCTGGGGCGGCTACCGCATTCGCCCGGTAGAGATAGAGTTCTGGGCCGATGGCGCCTTCCGGTTGCACGATCGCTTTAAATGGATGCGCGATGCCGCGACGTCACTCTGGAATGTCGAAAGGCTGAGCCCTTGATCTGCCAGAATGCGCGGTGAATGTGTGAAATATGCGCTGATTTTGCACTTGAAACCGGCCGTTAGACGTCGCACTTGTTGTGGAAGGGCTTAATCTGGGGAGATAGCCTTCGAATGACTGATGAAGATAACGTCACGCAGACTGTGCATGGCCGGGTAAAGTGGTTTGATCCGGCCAAGGGCTTTGGCTTTATTGTCTCCGACAGCACGTCGGCAGATATTCTTTTGCATGCGAATGTCTTGCGCAATTTCGGCCAGAGTTCGATCGCGGATGGCGCGGCGGTAACGGTGCTGGTTCAGGCCACACAGCGCGGGGTTCAGGCCGTCGAAGTGCTGAATATCGAACCGCCCGAAGGCCATGTTGTGGCGCTGGGCGAAGAGGCGGGTCTGATCTCTGCCGAAGAGATGAAGGATCTGCCGTTGGAACCCGCGCGGGTGAAATGGTTCGACAAGGGCAAGGGGTTTGGATTTGCCAATGTCTTTGGCCGCCCCGAAGACGTGTTCATTCATGTTGAGGTTTTGCGCGGGTCCGGTTTGGCCGATCTGGCCTCGGGTGAGGCGGTTGCCCTGCGCATTGTCGAGGGTAAGCGCGGGCGGATGGCCGTGCAGGTCAACTCTTGGGAGCTGGCGCAACGCGAAGCGGGGGCAGGGCATTGACATTGCCCGGGGCTCTCTTGCGGTGCGCCCCGGGGCTGACCCTTTCGGTTTTTCTGGCAGTCTCCGGCGCGGCATTGGCCGAGGCCGATTGCTCCGACACCCGCGCCGATCTGCGCTGGGCGGGCGGGCGCGAGAGTTTCTCGGTCGAGGTGGCCGATGACACCGCCGAACGGGCCAAGGGCCTGATGCTGCGCGAGAGCATGAACGCCGCGGCGGGCATGCTGTTTGTTTATGACCACCCCCAGCGCGTCGGGTTCTGGATGCGCAACACCTTGATCCCGCTGGATATGATCTTTGCCGATTCCCGTGGCGTGGTCATCCGTGTGCATTCCGGGGCCATTCCCTTGGACGAAACCCCGATTGACGGCGGTGGTTCGGTGCAATTCGTGCTGGAGATCAACGGCGGGTTGGCTGAAAAACTCGGGCTTCGGCCAGGGGCGGAATTGCGTCACCCTGCGGTAGGCTCCACCGCTGCTTGGCCCTGCGACTAAGCGTTTTGGATTTTGGTCAAAAAAGGCTGCGATACCCGCTTCCCCTGGCGCGCGATCCACGTTATGGGGGCTGCGTCTAAGGCAGACAGTCGGGGCGTAGCGCAGCCTGGTAGCGCGACGGTTTTGGGTACCGTAGGTCGAGAGTTCGAATCCCTCCGCCCCGACCATTCATCTGCCACGCTTGCCCTTGGGCAGACCACGCGCCATATCAGGCACATGACATATCATTTTGATACCTCGCTGATCCGCGATGTTCCTGGCTCATTCTTGCGCCAGACGCCCGATCCTGCCCCAGCACCACAGCTGTTGGTGCTGAACCATGCGCTGGGCGCAGCCTTGGGCTTTGACCCTGATCAGTTGCAATCGCAGGCCGCGGGCTGGTTTTCCGGGGCAACTGCGATGCCGGGTGCCGATCCGGTGACGTTGGCCTATGCGGGGCATCAGTTCGGCGGCTTTTCGCCGGTGCTGGGCGATGGACGAGCGCATCTGTTGGGAGAGTTGATCACTCCGACGGGCCAGCGACTGGACCTGCAGTTGAAAGGGTCTGGCCGCACCGCCTTTTCCCGCGGTGGCGATGGCAAGGCGGCCATCGGCCCGATGCTGCGCGAATACCTGATTTCCGAGGCGATGGCGGCTCTGGGCGTGCCGACAACGCGCGCTCTGGCCGTGGTGGCGACCGGGCAGAATATCCGCCGCGATGCAGGCCCGGTTCCCGGTGCCGTGTTGGCGCGGGTGGCGGCCAGTCATATCCGCGTCGGCACCTTCCAGTTCTTTTCCTCGCGCGGCGACACCGATGGCTTACGCGCCCTGACGGACCACACTCTGGCCCGGCACTACCCCGGCGTCACCAGCGCGCTGGGCCTGTTTGACGCGGTGGCCGTGGCCCAGGCCCGGCTGATCGCGCAATGGATGGGCTTGGGCTTTGTGCATGGCGTGATGAACACCGACAATATGGCCCTGTCGGGTGAGACCATCGACTACGGCCCCTGTGCCTTTATCGACGCATATTCCCCGGGGGCGGTGTTTTCGTCAATCGACCGGCAGGGGCGCTATGCGCTGGCTAACCAGCCCCTGATCCTGGGCTGGAATCTGGCCCGTCTGGCCGAGGCCTTGTTGCCGCTGATCGACCCTGACGGCGAAAAGGCGGTGCAGATCGCCAATGATCGGCTGCAGGGCATTGCGGCGCTGTATCAGGTCGAATGGTTGGCCGTGATGCGGCGCAAACTGGCGCTGGATGGCGCGGCAGAGGCGGACGCCAGCCTGATCGACGATCTGCTGGCGACGCTGCCGGGGGCGGACTGGACATTGTTTTTCTATCACCTTGCCGCGGCCGCGACTGGCGATGACAGCGCGCTGGCCGATGTGCCCGACCGCGCCGCCCTGC
>JBATPI010000125.1:0-1834 GCA_049291415.1 Paracoccaceae bacterium
AGTCCTCCAACCGGTCCGGAAAAAGCACCGTCTGGCCTCGATCAACACCCTCGATAAATCCCGCCATGCGCACCCCCGATGCCCTGCAGAAGTTTACCACAAAAGGCAGTTTCCACACAGCCTCGGCCTGATGGGTTCGCTGGATCTGTGGGATGAATCGGTGGGCAATACCGGTGTGGCCGGAATCTGGCAGTTCCGCATCGAGGACGGATTTCTGGCGACCGGCGATTTTCAGGTTCCCGGCGTGCGTCTGGTGGGTGACGGATCGGACGACCGTCTGATCGGGGGCATCGGCAATGACACCGTGAACGGGTTGGGTGGCAATGACACACTGTCGGGCGGCGGGGGCCATGACACGGTCATGGGGGGTGCGGGGGACAACGTGCTTTATGGCGGCGCAGGGGCCGATTACATCACCGCGGAAGATGGGGATGATCGGATCTTTGGCGGCGCTGGCACCGATCTGATCGGGGCGGGTCTTGGCAATGACACCATATATACCGGTGGAGGGCAAGATATCGTCTATGCCAGCGGCGGCGATGATCTGATCGACGGCACCGATTCGCAGGTGGCCGATCTACATGGCGGCGATGGCAATGACACGGTGCTGGGCGGGGTGCAGCGTGACAGTCTTTATGGCGATGCGGGCGATGACAGCCTTGTCGGGGCTGCCGGGGATGACGTCATGGAGGGCGGCGACGGCAATGATGTGCTGCAGGGCGGCGTCGGGCGCGATACGCTTTTCGGTGGCGCGGGTGATGACACGCTGACGGGCGATGATAGCAATACCGCTTATCACTGGTATTCAAACGACGCGCTTTATGGCGGCGATGGCAATGATCTTCTGTCCGGGGCTGCGGGTTACGATTTTCTTGAAGGCGGCAGCGGCAATGACACGCTGATCGGCGGCCTGGGCAGTGACACGCTAAGGGGTGGCGATGGCGATGATTTCATCTTTGGCAGTGTTGGCGATGATGTCGCCACAGGGGGGGCGGGGGCAGATCGCTTTATGGTTGGCCGCGCCGATGGCGACGGGATGCGGATTACCGATTATAACGCGGCCGAAGGTGATGCGCTGGTGCTGGACGGCCGCGAGTTTGATGCGGCCAATCTGCGGCTATTGGGCGGACGTCTGTCTACGCTGGATGGAGCGCCGGGCGTTTACGCCTCTCTGTCGCTGGTTGAGGTGAATGGCAGTGGCGCTGTCGCGCGCACGCTGTTCAGCTTTGACAATGCAGCCGATATTGGCCAGCTGATTCTGCGGTTGCCGATCCCTGACGGGAATGGGCCCTTGCTGGTGCTGGATCTGGTCTGACAGGGTGTGCCGTCCCCTGTCGGGAGCGGCACGGTATCGTCAGGCCATCAGATCGTAGATCTGCCCGCCGATATTCAGGTTGATATGGGCGTCATCGGCGCCATCGACCAAGGCCCACAGGATTTGCCCGGTCGGGCGGTAGATGACGAAGGCCTCGGCCACGCCCGCATCGCCGGCTCCGACGGTGGTGTTGACGTTTACCTGGAATTGCGCCCGGGTGGCCCCGGCCAGACCCACGGTCAGAATGTCGCCCTCGGCCGCGTTGTAGTCCTGCACCCAGTCGCTGCCATGATCAAAAACACCGGCGTGATAGAAGCTGTCCGCCCCCGCCCCGCCATTCATCCGGTCATAGCCAAAGCCGCCGTTCAGGACATCATTGCCGGCATTGCCGAACATGATGTCGGACCCGCCAGACCCGCCCAGCACGTCATTGCCGTCGTTGCCGATGATGGTATCCGAGCCCAGGCCACCAATGACCGTATCATTGTCATTGCCGCCATTCAGCTCATCATTGCCCGC
>JBATPI010000126.1:0-7912 GCA_049291415.1 Paracoccaceae bacterium
CTCTTCGGATGACCTTGCAGGCTGGTATCTGGCCAATCCTGAGGCCACGTTGATCGCGGGGGCCACCGATGTGGGCCTGTGGGTTACCAAACAGCTGCGCGATCTGGGGCAGGTGGCCTTCCTCGGCGGGGTTGGCGATCTGCAACAAATCGAGCATCGTGGCGGCCAGATGCATGTGGGCGCCTGTGTCACCATCGCCCAGTTGCGCGCCGCCGTGGCGCCGCATTTGCCCCCCTTGGCCGAGATGTTTCGCCGCTTTGCCAGCGAGCAGGTCCGCAACGCCGCCACCATCGGCGGCAATATCGCCAATGGCAGCCCCATCGGCGACGGCCCGCCCGCGCTGATTGCGCTGGGGGCAACGTTGCATCTGCGGCGCGGCGATGAGATGCGCGCGATGCCGCTGGAGGACTTCTTCCTCGACTATCGCAAGCAGGATCGCCGCCCCGGTGAATTCGTCGCCGGAGTGTCGCTGTCCGATACCGCCCCCGCCCTGCGGATCTACAAACTGTCCAAGCGGTTCGATCAGGACATTTCCGCCGTCTGCGGTGCCTTCAACGTCACTATTGATGGCGGCACCGTCACCGCCGCCCGCATCGCCTTTGGCGGCATGGCGGGCATTCCGAAACGTGCCGCGGCGACCGAAGCGGCCCTGGTCGGCCAACCGTGGACCGAGGCGACGATCCGTCGGGCCATGGCCGCGATGGCGGAGGATTTTGCCCCGCTCAGTGATATGCGTGCCTCAGCCGCCTATCGGATGAAAACGGCGCAAAACATGGTCTTGCGGTATTTCCATGACCTCGCCGGGGTGCCGGTTTCAGTGCTGGAGGTGCGGGCATGACCATGGGCAAACCGCTTCCGCACGATTCGGCTCCGCTGCATGTGACGGGCCAGGCGCGCTATCTGGATGATATCCCCTTGCCGGCGGGTGCCTTGCATCTGGCTTTTGGCCTGTCCTCGGTGGCGCATGGCGAGATCACCGCGATCGACCTCAGCGCTGTGCGCGCCGCGCCTGGCGTTCATCTGGTTTTGTCGGCGGCAGATTTGCCCGACATGCCCGATTGCAGCCCTTCGGCCAATGATGAGCCGCTGCTGGCGGTGGGTCAGGTGCATTACCACGGCCAGCCGGTGTTTCTGGTGGTGGCCGACAGCCATCTGGCCGCGCGCAAAGCGGCCCGTCTGGGCAAGATCACCTATCGCGAGTTGCCGGCGCTGTTGACAGTGGAAGAGGCCTTGGCCGCCGACAGCCGGTTTGAGGGTGGGCCCGTCACCTGGGCACGTGGTGACGCGGCGGGCGCGATTGCCAGGGCCGTGCATGTGGTGGAAGGCGAATTCCCGGTCGGCGGGCAAGAGCATTTCTATCTGGAGGGCCAGATAGCGGCGGCCTTGCCGCTGGAAGACGGCGTCCATGTCTATTCCTCGACCCAGCACCCAACCGAGGTGCAGCATAAGGTGGCCCATGCCCTGCATCTGCCGATGTCGGCGGTGCGGGTGGAAACCCGGCGGATGGGCGGCGGCTTTGGCGGCAAGGAATCCCAGGGCAACGCCTTGGCGATTGCCTGTGCCTTGGCGGCCCGCGCCACCGGGCGGGCCTGCAAGATGCGCTATGACCGCGATGATGACATGGTCATCACCGGCAAGCGGCATGATCTGAAGATCCGCTATCGCGCCGGATTTGATGATCGCGGCGTGGTGCAGGGGGTGGAATTTACCCATCTCCTCCGCTGCGGCTGGAGCATGGATCTGTCCCTGCCCGTCGCTGACCGCGCGATGCTGCATGCCGATAATTGCTATCATCTGCCCGCGATCCGGATTGAAAGCCACCGTCTGCGGACCAACACCGCCAGTGCCACCGCCTACCGCGGCTTTGGCGGCCCGCAAGGCATGATCGGGATCGAGCGGGTGATGGATCACGTCGCCTTTGCGCTGGGGGCAGAACCGGTGACGGTGCGGCGCGCCAACTTTTACCGCGGGATGGCGGCCGAGGCCGGGGGCGCGTCGCCCCCCGGACCCCCAGAGGATATTTCCAGACAGAAAAATGAACAGACGACGCCCTATCTGATGCCGGTTGAAGATTTCATCGGCGATCAACTGGTGGCCGAGGTGGAGCGGACCGCTGATTATGTGGCGCGCAAGGCCGAGATCGCGATGTGGAATGCGGCCAGCCCGGTGTTGAAGCGCGGGCTTTCGCTGACGCCGGTGAAGTTCGGCATTTCATTCACGCTGACCTGGCTGAACCAGGCAGGGGCCTTGGTGCATGTCTATCAGGATGGCTCGATCCATCTGAATCATGGTGGCACCGAGATGGGGCAGGGGCTGAACCAGAAGGTGGCGCAGGTGGCGGCCTCGGTCTTTGGGGTGGACGCGGCGGCGGTGAAGATCACCGCGACGGATACCGGCAAGGTGCCGAACACCTCGGCCACAGCGGCGTCGTCGGGGTCTGATCTGAACGGCATGGCGGCGCAGGCGGCCTGTGTCACCATCCGCGACCGGATGGCGGAGTTTCTGGGCGAAAAGCATCAGGTGCCGCCCGAAGATGTGGTGTTCCGGGATGGCACCGTGCGTGTAGGCGGTGAGTCCTATACCTTTGAGCAGGTGGCAGCCTGGGTCTATCAGGCGCGGATTTCACTGTCCTCGACCGGATTTTATTCCACGCCCAGGATCACTTGGGACCGGGTCAGGGGGCAGGGGCGGCCGTTCCTGTATTTCGCCTATGGTGCTGCGGTAACCGAGGTGGTGATCGACACGCTGACCGGCGAGAACCGCATTCTGCGGGCCGATCTTTTGCATGACACCGGCACAAGTCTGAATCCGGCGATTGATATAGGCCAGATTGAGGGCGCCTATGTGCAGGGCGCGGGTTGGCTGACCACCGAGGAATTGGTCTGGGATGGCAAGGGGCGGCTGACGACCCATGCGCCATCGACCTACAAGATTCCGGCCTGCTCGGACCGCCCGCCGGTGTTCAACGTAGCCTTGTGGGGCCGCGACAACCCCGAAGAGACCGTGGGCAAATCCAAGGCGGTGGGTGAGCCGCCCTTCATGCTGGGGATTTCCGCGTTTTATGCGCTGTCGGATGCGGTGGCGTCTTGCGGTGATGGCGCAGTCTATCCCGATCTGCGTGCGCCTGCCACGGCTGAGGCCGTGCTGGAGGCCGTAGCCCGGGTGCGCGGCAGTGTTTGATCTGATCGGTTTGCGCGAGGCGGTGGCCGCGCATGGCCGCGTGGCGCGAATTGTCATTGCAGCCCATGACGGGTCATCCCCGCGTGAGGTGGGCGCGTCGATGCTGATCTGGCAGGCTGATGCAGGGCAGGTCAGGCAATCGGGCACCATTGGCGGTGGCGCGTTGGAACATGAGGCAACGCTGCGCGCGCAGGCGGCACTGGCCATAGGTGGGCGGCAGGTTCAGCGGGTGGCGCTGGGCCCCGCGCTGGGCCAATGCTGCGGCGGGGCGGTGACTGTCTGGACCGAGGTGTATGATGCGGACAGCCTGCCCGAACCGGTGGCGGGTGTGGTGGCGCGTGGACCGGGCGAGCGACCGATAGCGGTCAGCCGTCTGCTGGCGGCGGCGCGGGGGCAGGGGCAAGTGCCCGGCCCGGGGATGGTGCAAGGCTGGATGATCGAGCCGGTGGCAACGCCCATGCGGCAGATCTGGATCTGGGGCGCGGGGCATGTGGGCCGCGCGCTGGTGGCGGTGCTGGCACCCTTGCCTGGGATGGCGATCACCTGGGTGGATATCGCGCCGGACCGCTTTCCCGGTCAGGTGCCGGATGGGGTGACCGCTGTACCGGCGGCGGATCCGGCGGCTCTGGTCGCACATGCGCCGCCCACGGCCGAGCATGTGATCGTGACCTATTCCCATGCGCTGGATCTGGACCTGTGCCACCGTCTGCTGGGCCATGGTTTCGGTGCCTGCGGGCTGATCGGCAGCAAGACGAAATGGGCGCGGTTCCGCAGCCGGTTGACCGCCCTGGGCCATTCGCCTCAGGCGATTGCGCGGATTGACTGCCCGATTGGCGATCCGTCATTCGGCAAACACCCGCAGGCGATTGCGGTGGGCGTTGCGGCCCGGATCTTGCGGCAAGGCGCGGCAGCGCGGGGGGAGAAGCGGGCATGACAGAGCTATTGCGCGTCGAAGGCGTGACCAAGGGCTATCCGGGCGTGGTGGCCAACAGCGATGTGTCCTTTACCATCGCCGAGGGCGAGGTTCACGCCCTGTTGGGCGAGAATGGCGCGGGAAAATCCACGCTGGTCAAGATGATCTACGGGCTGGTGCGCCCTGACAGTGGCAGCATGATCTTTCGCGGCCAGCCTTACCGCCCGGCCAAACCGGCCGAGGCGCGGCGGCAGGGCGTGGCGATGGTATTTCAGCACTTCAGCCTGTTCGAAGCGCTGGATGTGGCCGAAAACGTCGCCCTTGGCATGGAAAACCCGCCGCCGATGCGAGAGCTTTCGGCCCGGATCCGGGCGGTATCCGAGGAATACGGCTTGCCTCTGGATCCGACCCGCATGGTCGGCGATCTGTCGGCGGGGGAGCGTCAGCGGGTTGAGATCATCCGCTGCCTGCTGCAAGATCCCAAATTGCTGATCATGGATGAGCCAACCTCGGTCCTGACCCCGCAAGAGGTGGAGATCCTGTTCCGCACCCTGCGGCAACTGTCGGCCGAGGGCACGGCGATCCTGTATATCAGCCATAAGCTGGAGGAAATCCGCGCGCTGTGCGACGAGGCCACGATCCTGCGGCGCGGCAAGGTGGTGGGCACCTGCACCCCGCGCGATCAGACCGCGCGCGAGATGGCTGAACTGATGGTCGGCATGACGCTGAACCCGCCAGAGCGGCGGCCGGGCGAGAAGGGCGAGGTTGCGCTGGGCGTCTCGGATCTGTCGGTGGACAGCCCGATCCCGTTCGGCACCAGTCTGAAATCGGTGTCCTTTACCGTCGCCAAGGGCGAGGTGCTGGGAATTGCCGGGGTTGCGGGAAATGGTCAGGATGAGCTGTTGTTGGCCCTGTCGGGAGAGCTGAAGGTGGCCCCCGACAAGGTGCGGATCGCAAGCCGCCCGGCTGGCGATCTGGGCCCGGTTGAACGCCGGCGCGCCGGGCTGGTGGCCGCGCCCGAAGACCGCTATGGCCATGCCGCCGCCCCGGACATGAGTCTGATCGAGAACGCCTTTTTGACCGCAAACGTCCGCAAGGGGCTGACAAAGCACGGCTTTATCGACTGGGCCAAGACCCGGGCCTATGCCGAAGAGGTAATCACGCAATATGACGTCCGCACGCCGGGCCCTTGGGTCGCAGCGCGGGCGCTGTCGGGCGGTAACCTGCAAAAGTTTCTGATGGGACGAGAGTTGAACCAGTCACCCTCGGTCATCGTGATCAATCAGCCTACCTGGGGCGTGGATGCTGCCGCCGCTGCGGCGATCCGGCAGGCCATTCTGGACAGGGCCGGAACCGGGGCCGCGGTGGTGGTGATCAGCCAGGATCTGGACGAATTGCTGGAAATCTCGGACAGTTTTGCTGCGCTGAATGCCGGACGGCTGACCAAACCGCGCCCGGTTGAGGGGCTGACCATGGACGAGATCGGCCTGATGATGGGCGGCGCACATGGCATGGAGGAGGCGCATCATGATGCGTGACACAGGTCAGGGATCGCCAACACTGCCGGAGGGTTGCACATGCTGAGGCTGGAAAAACGCCCAAACCCCAGCCGGTTCTGGCTGTATGCCACGCCCGCCGTGGCGGTTATCCTGACGATGATCGTCGGCGGCCTGTTGTTCGCCACGTTGGGCAAGAACCCGTTTGTGGTGATCCGCACAATCTTTTGGGATCCGGTCTTTGGCGAATTCGCCTTTTACCTGCGCGGTCAGTTGCTGGTGAAGGCGGGGCCGTTGATCCTGATCGCCATCGGCCTGGCGCTGGGCTTTCGCGCCGGAATCTGGAACATCGGCGCCGAGGGCCAGTATATCATGGGCGCCATCTGCGGCGCGGCCGTGGGACTGGCCTTTTACCCGACCGAAAGCCGCTGGATCTATCCCTTGATGGTGATCGCGGGGGCCTTTGGCGGCTGGGCGTGGGGGATGATCCCGGCGCTGCTGAAAACCAAATTCAACACCAATGAGATTCTGGTCTCGCTGATGCTGGTCTATGTGGCCGAAAAGATCCTGGCCATGGCGGCGACCGGCTTTTTGCGCAACCCTGAGGGCATGGGCTTTCCCGGCAGCCGCAATTTCCGGCAATTCCCGGCGGCTGGAAACCCCGAGTTGATCGAGGGCAGCGGGCTGCATTGGGGCGGCGTTGCAGCGCTGGTCGCGGCGGTGGTGATCTGGGTGGTGCTGTCGCGTCATGCCTTGGGCTTTCAGATCCGGCTGGCCGGGCAGGCCCCGCGCGCGGCACGGTTCCATGGGGTGAATCCGTCAAAACTGGTGGTCCTGTGTATGGGCATCTCTGGCGGTCTGGCCGGTCTGGCGGGCATGTTTGAGGTGACCGGCCCGGCGGGGCAGATCACCATCGACTTCAACACCGGCTATGGCTTTACCGCGATCATCGTGGCGTTTTTGGGCCGTCTGAACCCCTTGGGCATTGTGCTGGCGGGGTTTTTGATGGCGCTGACCTATGTGGGCGGCGAGATGGCCTCGACCAACCTTGGCCTGCCCGCAGCGGCGATTCAGGTGTTCCAGGGTATGCTTTTGTTCTTCCTGCTGGCGGTCGATGTGCTGACGAATTACCGCTTTCGATTCACCATTGGCGCGAGGATTGGCTAGATGGATATCGGTGGAATCAATATCGCAGTGCTGATCGCCAGCCTGATCGTCTCGTCGGTGCCGATCCTGCTGGCGGCGCTGGGAGAGCTGGTTGTAGAAAAATCGGGCGTGTTGAACCTGGGTGTCGAGGGCATGATGATCATGGGATCGATCTGCGGGTTCATCGTGGCGGTGAACACGGGCAGCCCGGTGATGGGCTTTGTCGGTGGTGCGATCGGTGGAGCGCTGCTTAGCCTGATCTTTGCCGTGGTCACGCAGGTGTTTCTGGCCAATCAGGTGGCGACCGGGCTGGCGCTGACATTGTTTGGCCTGGGGCTGTCGTCGCTGATGGGGCAGGGTTACAATGGCATCAAACCGCCCTCTACGGGCGCGGTGCCGTTCGGGCCCTTGGCCGACATTCCGTTTTTCGGCCGGGTGCTGTTCAGCCATGACTGGGTGGTCTATTTCAGCGTCGCCCTGGTGGCGGCGGTGTGGTGGGTGCTGAAATATACCCGCACAGGTCTGATCCTGCGGGCCGTCGGTGAAAGCCATGAGGCGGCGCATGCGCTCGGCTACAAGGTCAACCGTATCCGGTTGGGCGCAATTGCCTTTGGTGGCGCATTGGCGGGAATGGGCGGGGCCTATGTCAGTCTGGTCCGGGTGCCGCAATGGGTGGACGGGATCACCGCAGGCGCGGGCTGGATCGCGCTGGCCATCGTGGTCTTTGCCAGCTGGAAGCCATGGCGCGTGCTGATCGGGGCCTGGTTGTTCGGCGGTATCTCGGTTTTGCAGCTAAATCTGCAGGTTGCGGGGTCGGCCATCCCGGTCGAGTACTTGTCCATGGCGCCTTATCTGATAACCATTCTGGTACTGGTCATCATGTCCGCAGGCCGCAAGGGCAAGGCATCACTGAATGCGCCCGCGTCTCTGGGGCAGAATTTTCACGCCTCACGCTGAGGCATCAACACGCGGGGCCGGGAAAGGCCCTGCACCAAAGGGGAGAAAACCACATGAAACGCAGAACACTGCTTGCAACGGCCGCAATGGGCCGAGGCTGTGTGGAAACTCCGCGGCGCGGCAGGTTGTTGTGCAATTTTGGTGTGGTAGTCGGCTATGTCGCCAGTTCGACACGACACTGTCTATGATCGAGGCTAAGGGGCAATAAAGGCTATTCCGG